>NZ_JBAJJM010000007.1:0-322890 GCF_036880405.1 Mannheimia indoligenes
ATTTTTATATGGGGTTTCTCCTTTAACATATAATGTTTTTTTGTGTTTTTCATTTCGGCGGTAACTCCCCTTGCCTTTACGATTTTTCTCTACTCGCATTTTAAACAACGGATCTGTTACTAACGCTTTTACTGCACTCTCTTGGATATCGCCACGCTGATGGAGATAACCATTATTTTGTTTTGTCATACTATTTCCCTCTTCATAAAAAGTAAGCAATATTCTGTCAAATTCATCTGCCGTTGTATATAAAAATTGGGTATAATTGTTAAAATTTCAATGCAAGCGGTCATATTTTCAGATTATTTTGCAAATTCAGAGGTTTTATTATGAAAAAAGAAGAAGTTGGACATCATTTTTTAGCTCGCTTAGGTAAAACCCGCTTACGTCCGGGTGGCAAAGTTGCAACGGATTGGTTAATCGGGAGCGGTGATTTTTCAAAAGACAAAAAAGTATTAGAAGTTGCTTGTAATATGGGAACAACCGCTATTCAACTGGCAAAACAGTTTGAATGCCAAATTATTGGTATTGACTTAGACGAAGAGGCTCTTGAAAAAGCCCGTGAAAACATCAAAGATCAAGAAGTTGAGCATTTAGTTCAAGTACAAAGAGCAAATGCGACAAAACTGCCATTTGAAGATGAAAGCTTTGATATTGTGATTAACGAAGCAATGCTTACAATGCTCCCACAAGAAGTAAAAGAAAAAGCCATTCGTGAATATTTTCGTGTGTTAAAGCCAAACGGTTTTTTACTCACACACGATATTATGCTAAACACAGACAATGCAGATGAATTATTAGCTGAGTTGCGTGATGCGATTAATATCACCGTATCACCACTTACAAAGCCGGATTGGAAAGCGTTATTCCACCATTGCGGCTTTAGAAATGTGGAAACTTTTTCAGGCGAGATGTCGCTACTCTCTCCGAAAGGTCTAATTCACGATGAAGGCGTATTAGGGGCAATGAAAATCGTAGGAAACGCATTAAAACCTGAAAATCGTGAAACGTTCAATAAAATGTACAAAATTTTTAACGATCCTGACCAAAAGTTAGGCTTTGTTGCGGTTTGTAGTCAAAAATAATTTTCCAGTTAGTTAAAAGGCAATACAAAATATGTTTCAAATGTTGCGAGAGTGGTATCAAAGAAAATTTACCGACCCACAAATAGTTGTGCTATTTGGTATTCTATTAATTGGGTTTGGCATTATTTATTTTTTCAGTGATTTATTAATGCCGCTATTAGTCGCTCTCGTATTTGCCTATTTGCTTGAATGGCCAACCCGCTTTTTAACGGTTAAATTAAAGTTACCAAGAACGTTAAGCGTTATTTTAATCTTAGGTAGTTTTATCGCCTTGCTGTCATTCTTAGGGGTAGTATTGTTACCAACCTTATGGAATCAAGCGGTAACTTTTATTCAAGATTTGCCGTCAATGTTCAACTTGCTCAATGCTTGGGTGCAAGGATTACCTGAACATTATCCGGAGTTGGTGGACTACGCCACTGTTGATTCAATTATGAATACAGCGAAAAGCAATATTTTGAGTATGGGAGAGTCGCTTTTAACACTTTCTATTAACTCTATTATTAGTTTGGTTGGATTAGGTATTTATACATTCCTAGTGCCGTTAATGGTATTTTTCTTATTGAAAGACAAATTAGTGTTAATGCGTTCATTTAGCAAAGTATTACCACAAAACCGTCGCTTAGCTACACGCGTTTGGTTTGAAATGCAACAACAAATTGCTAACTATATTCGTGGTAAATTTCTGGAAATTGTAATTGTCGGAGTTGTAACCTACATCATCTTCCTCTTTTTTGATCTACGCTATCCGTTACTGCTTTCTGTTGCAGTAGGGATTTCAGTTTTAATTCCTTACATTGGTGCGGTATTAGTAAGTATTCCGGTAATGTTGGTCGCCTTATTCCAATTTGGTTTATCGCCTGATTTTTATTATTTAATGCTTGCTTTTATTATTAGTCAGTTACTAGATGGAAACTTACTTGTGCCGTATCTATTTTCTGAGGCGGTTAATCTACACCCTCTCACCATCATTATTGCCGTGCTGATTTTTGGTGGATTATGGGGCTTCTGGGGCGTATTCTTTGCTATTCCATTGGCAACATTGGTTAAAGCTGTGGTTCAAGCCATTCCATCTAACCATACAGATGCAATTATATTAGAGAAATAAGCGGTTTTTTATAAAGAATGGATACTCAACAACTCTCGCAAAAGCCTGCTCGCCACCATCATCTTAACCGACTTAATGCTGTTGTTGCCTTAGGAGGCGGACACGGTTTAGGACGGCTACTCTCTGCTCTGCCATTTTTAAAAGAACGGCTCACAGGTATTGTTGCAACCACCGATAATGGCGGCTCAACAGGACGTATCCGCTCTCAACAAGGTGTAATTGCTTGGGGCGATTTACGCAACTGTTTGAATCAAATTATTGTAAAACCTACGGTTGCCTCTCGCCTTTTTGAATATCGTTTTGGTGGAACGGGCGAACTCAGCGGGCATAATCTCGGTAATCTCATTCTTACCGCCCTTGAAAATATGCAAATCAGACCGCTTGATGGAATTAACCTTGTGCGAGATTTGCTACACGTTAGATCAAAGCTTATTCCGATGTCGGAAACACCTGTTCATTTAATTGCAGAGTTACAATGTGGCACAAAAGTATTGGGCGAAGTTCAAATTGATGCACTGGCTGAAACACCACATCATTTAGAGCTAGATACGCCTGTCTTAGGCACGCCAGAAGCGATTGCTGCTATTCAAGAAGCAGAGTTAATACTACTCGGTCCAGGCAGTTTTTTTACCAGCATTATGCCGAATTTACTGGTTTCGGATCTTGCTCAAGCTATTCATCAAAGCCAAGCTAAAGTCATTTTTATTGATAACATCGGGCAAGAACACGGACCTGCCGGGAATTTATCGCTTAATCAGCGAGTTGAATGGATTGAGCACTGTATCGGGCAATCTCGCATAAATGGTGTTATTACAACTGATGATGAACCATCTATACTTCCGCTACATATTAAAACGCTGCGTAAAAATTTATCGGCTGATGATGTTTATTACCGCCACGATCGCAATAAATTAAGCAAAGCGATTGATGAATTAATTCACAATCTATAACTAAATAAAACAAGCGGTTAAATTTCTCTAATTTTTTGCAATTTGCAAAATGTAAAAGAAATTTAACCGCTTGTACTTTCAATCAATTCATTATTTTGAACGCTCTACCCACTTACCATCAACGTAATCAACAATCCATTTGGTTGCCTTACCATTTTTCTCTGAAGTTACATATTGGCGTTTTTCTTTACGACTAAAACGAATAATCGCCTCATTTCCTTCAGGATCTTGCTGCGGAGCATCCGCAAGATATTGTAATTTCTCTGGCAATCTATCACGATACAAGGCTAATTCCGCCACTTTCGGAGCTCGGCTTTCACGCACTTTCGGGAAATTATGAGCAGACATAAATACGCCACTTGCTCCATCTCTTAACACAAAATAAGCATCTGCCTTTTCGCACTTTAGCTCAGGAAAAGCAATAGGCTCTTCTCGTGGAGGGGCAACTTCACCATTTTTCAAAATTTTTCGGGTGTTATCGCAGCTTGTGCAACCCATATATTTGCCAAAACGACCTAATTTTAAGTGCATATCCGCACCACATTTATCACATTCCACAACAGGTCCGTCATAGCCTTTAATTTTAAATGAGCCTTGTTCGACAACATAACCATCACAATTTGGGTTATTACCGCAAACGTGAAGTTTACGCTCAGCATCAATCACATAGCTATCCATCGCTGAATCACATTTCGGACAGCGTTTGCGTGCCATTAAGGCTTTTGCCTCAGAATCTGAATCCAAGACATTCAAGAATTCGGCTTCAGGAATTAAATTCATCGTAGTTTTGCAACGTTCTTTTGGTGGTAATGCATAGCCTGTACAACCTAAGAAAACCCCTGTAGAAGCGGTACGGATAGCCATTTTTCTGCCACAAGTCGGGCAATCAATATCTGTCGGCACAATGCTATTTGGCTTCATCCCTCCTTCAAGCTCATCTAATTCCGCTTGGGTTAGCTCTTCAGAAAAATGCTTAAAGAATGTATTTAATTCATCTTTCCAGTTTTTATTACCTTCTGCAATTTGGTCTAAAACTTCTTCCATATTGGCAGTAAAGTCGTAATTCATTAAATCTTTAAAAGATTCATTTAAACGATCGGTAACTACCTCACCGATTTTTTCCACATAAAAACGTTTGTTTTCAGTGCGAACATAGCCACGCTCTTGAATGGTCGAAATAATTGAAGCATAAGTTGAAGGGCGACCAATTTTACGCTCTTCAAGCTCTGTAACTAATGAAGCCTCATTAAAACGTGCAGGCGGTTTGGTAAAGTGCTGGCTTGGCAAAACTTCATCAAGTTTGAGTTTTTGATGAAGTTCTACTGCCGGTAATTCTTGATCTTCAGGATTTTTCCCTTGTACCGGCAATACTTTCGTCCAACCATCAAAACGCATTACACGTCCGCTCGCTTTTAATTCATAATCTCCGGCACGAACAGTTAATGAAGTAGAATCGTAGCGTGCAGGCAACATCTGGCAAGCTAAAAAACGACGCCAAATTAAGTCATATAAACGTTCAGCGTCTTTATCCATACCTTTTAAATCAGCCATTTTTACATTCACATCAGATGGTCGAATGGCTTCGTGGGCTTCTTGTGCATTATCTTTACTGCGATACACATTGGCTTTCTCTGGCAAATAATTTGCCCCAAAGTTATCTTCAATATAACCACGAGCCATCGCCAGAGCTTCACGGCTTAAGTTTGTAGAGTCGGTACGCATATAGGTAATGTAACCTGCTTCATACAAACGTTGAGCCAACATCATTGTTTTCTTTACCCCAAAGCCTAAACGTGTGCTTGCGGTACGTTGTAACGATGAAGTAATGAATGGAGCAGATGCTCGAGAACTAGTCTCTTTTGCTTCAATATTAGAAACAATAAAATCACTTTTTTCTAATGCTTGAACGGCAATATTCGCTTCTTCTTCATTTTTCGCTGAGAATTTTTTACCTTTGTAAGCCGTCAATTCAAGCGGTAATTTTTTACGATTAATTTGCGTATTGGCTAAAATGGTCCAAAATTCTTCACTTTGGAAAGCTTTAATTTCACGCTCTCGCTCAACTAACAATTTCACCGCGACAGATTGCACACGCCCGGCAGATAAACCTCGAGCGACTTTTTTCCAAAGTAATGGCGATACCATAAAGCCCACCACTCGGTCTAAAAAGCGACGGGTTTGTTGGGAATTCACGCGATCAATATTCAGTGGTTGCGGATCTTCAAATGCCTTTTTAATCGCATCTTTGGTAATTTCATTAAACACAACTCGACTAAAGCGACTGTCATCACCGCCAATAATTTCACGTAAATGCCACGCAATAGCTTCCCCTTCTCTATCCAAGTCGGTTGCCAGATAGATATGGTCTGCTTTCTTCGCCAGTGATTTTAATTCAGATACTACTTTTTCTTTATCAGGCATAATCTGATAGTTCGCTTTCCAGCCGTTGTATGGATCGATTCCCATACGTTTCACTAAAGCTGTACGTTCTTTTTCTGCCTTTACTTTTGCTTTTTCTGTTACACTCAACCCTTTAGTTGAAATCGGCTTTGCTTTTTCCGTTTTTTCATCACTGCCGCTTTTCGGTAAATCACGGATATGCCCCACGCTTGATTTCACAACATAGTCGCTACCAAGATATTGATTAATTTTTTTCGCCTTAGCCGGAGACTCCACAATAACGAGTGATTTTCCCATAGTTTATTACCTAATTTTTAATAATTATTTGGATTTTCTTTAAATTATTTCTTTTTTAATTGATTTTTCAATATACTATTTTTACGATAGCAAGCCTTAGCAAAAATTACAATATAAAGAAGAGAGAAAATGGACAAACTAAACGCAATCAGTTTATTTTGCAAAGTAGTTGAAACCCAAAGTTTTACCCAAGCCGCACAACAAACCCAAATCTCACTGCCAATGGCGAGTAAATTAGTGGCTCAACTGGAAGAGTATTTGAATGTACGTTTATTACAACGCACCACGCGTAAAATTACGCCAACGGAAGCAGGGTTACTTTATTATCATCGCTGTTTGCCTATTTTAAATGAATTGAAAGAGGCGGAAGCAAGTGTCAGTAATATCAGCTCAACGCTACAAGGCAAAATTACAATGTCTGTGCCAATGGATTTTGGTTCTCGCTTTATTGCACCTTATTTAGGAAAATTTATGGAACGCTACCCTAATTTACAGCTCCATATTGAATTTAGCGACCGTCGCGTTGATGTCATTGCCGAAGGCTTTGATTTAGTTTTGCGTATTGGTAGCCTTACGGACAGCTCTATTGTGGCGAAAAAAATTGCTGATTCGCACTTAATGCTAGTTGCCTCTCCTGACTATTTAGCCAAAAATAACGAGCCTCAAAGTCTAGAAGAACTCAGTAAACGTGGTTGCTTGCTTTACGAATATCATCCACAGTGGCAATTCACGCAGCAAGGACAAAAAAGTAGCATTAAGCCTGAGGGAAAAATTTACAGCAATAATGGCTATGCATTAGTCCAAATGGCAAAAGCCGGGTTAGGTATTATCAATATTCCTAAATTTTTAATAAAGGAGGAACTCAAAAATGGAGAGCTAGTGCCGATTATGCCATTTTTAGAACAAGACACGCTGCAAATCAGCTTACTCTACCCTAACCGCCGTTACCTTTCGCCTAAAGTTCGAGTGTTGATCGATTTTTTCTCTCAACTGATGAAAGAACAACAACAATATTTGTAGGTAAAAAGGCTGTAACAGATAGCTTCAGTTACAGCCTTTCAATTGCAAAAAAATGCAGAAATCTGACCGCTTGTAAAATGCTTTTAAAGATTAAATAGTCTATTAATCACATTAACAACCAAATTACGTTTTGGTACAATCGAATCAACGACCAAATATTCTGTCTTCGCGTGCATATTTCCCCCTGTCGGACCTAATCCATCAATAGTTGGACAACCCACTGAAGCAGCAATATTACCATCGCTTAATCCACCCGCATCAACCCATTTAATTTCGGTTTGTAATAAGTTCCCTACCTCATCAAATAATACTTTGATTTTTGGTAGATGTACCTCATCAATCATCGGGGCTTCATCATTTACCAATATTTTAGTAGAAGTTACCCCCTCTATAAGAGGATTGCCTAACACTCGTTGTAATTGCTCTTCAAAATATTTTCTTGATGATGGCAAACGATAACGCATTTCAATGGTCAACTTGGCGTAATCCGCGATCACATTATGTGCAGTACCGCCGTGCGTCATTACACAATTGAAAGTATGCCCTATTTGGTAATCGTTCAGCTTGGAGAATTCCACGATAAAATTAGCTGCTTCAACTAATGCCGAACGCCCACGTTCCGGATTATTCCCTGCGTGAGCAGCAACACCGTGAAATTCAACATCATAGGTAATAACACCTTTACGAGTTGCAACCATTGAGCCATCTTCACGAGCGGGTTCCATTACAAAGCAATATTTTGACTTACGAGCATATTCACGAATACTCTCTTTGGCATAAGTTGAGCCGATTTCTTCGTGTGAGTTGAGATAAATCGCAATTTTTAATTTACTTAAATCCAGCTTCTCTAAAATATAGAAGGTTAAAAGAGCCCCTGATTTATCATCAATCGCTCCTAGTGCATTAACAATCCCATCTTTACGAGTAAATGGAACATCTTTGCTTGTACCAACAGGAAAAACCGTATCCATATGAGCTACAAAAAGAATATCGTATTGCGAAGCATTAAGATCGTTACTAATAAGTAAGCTCTCTGCTACTTTATCGCTTGTCATTGGTAAACGCTTATACTCTAATCCTGATTTTTCTGCTTTACGAATGAACCACTGAGCAACTTGATTAACACCTTCAATCGAATTTGCCGGGCTTTCAACGTCAGTAATTTCTTTTAATTCAGCTAAAAATTTTTCTACGGTTTGAGTTTCCATTACTATTATCTCCTAGATTAAAAATTGCATTACAAACATCGCAAGATAAGCATTGATGATACAGATACCAAATAGCACTAAATAATGTTTGCCCGGCACACCTAATACACCTAGAATACGCCCCATATATTGCACCGTCGAGCCTACTAACGCCATACCCGGCAATAAGATAGCAATATGCTGAGCATTTAGTACGCCTTCTTGTACTAAAGCAACTAAGACACCAGCCGCTCCGCCCCAACTAAGGAATGCTGCAAGGAATACGGCAATAGCTTCACCGGGTAAACCAAGAGGTGCCATAATAAAACCAAGCCATTCGCCGATTATTTTCAGTAAGCCAGAAGCATTAAGCATATAAATAATAACAAATGCCATCAGCACGTTAGGAATGGTACTATGTACGGCAATATCCCAACCTTTACGAGCACCATCAATAAAAATATCCGTAATTAATTTCTTTTGCGAACTCATACTTCTGCCTCCGTCTCTTTTACAAATTTTTTCACATATAAACGCATTAAATTAGCGCCAAAGATTTTGAATAGGAAAATCACTCCTAAGCATATTGCAATAGAAGTCGGTGCAACTGTACCTGATTTATCTGAAATCAATAACAATGGTGCAAAAGAGGCTAAGAAGTTCGTAAGTAACGCACCTGCACTAAATTGGAAAGCAGCAAAAATTAACAATTCTTTATAAGTGATTTTACCTTCATCGCGTAAGAATTTGGTGGTTGAACTTCCTGCATCGGTACTTTGTGTACTTGCAATCAATGAAATTGAGCAGTTACCCGGAATTCCTATTAAAGGTTTTAAGATTGGGCTTAACCATTTTGAAGCAGCAGCTAAAGCACCGAAATGTTCAAAAATTGCGACAAAACCAAGTGCTAACATCACACTAGGTACTAACGTTAGGGCAAAAATAAATCCGCCTTTTGCACTTGTACCGCCTGCAGTTTTTAACCATTCAGGAAATTGTCCTGTTAATTTGCCAA
Organism: Mannheimia indoligenes; assembly: GCF_036880405.1. Taxonomy (NCBI): domain Bacteria; kingdom Pseudomonadati; phylum Pseudomonadota; class Gammaproteobacteria; order Pasteurellales; family Pasteurellaceae; genus Mannheimia; species Mannheimia indoligenes. Next base: position 9,063 of record NZ_JBAJJM010000007.1, read on the forward strand.
AATCAAAAATACCACCAGCGATATCTTTAGCAAAACCACCAAAGAAAATCACTGCACATACTAATGAAATCGTGCCAACAATCAGCTTTTTCGTTGTTACATTGTCTTCCATAAATGCTCCTTAAGATAGAATAAAATTATTTTTATTCTATAACGAGCATATAAAAAACGCTGTGATCTACTTCGCAAAAACACCAACAAGCGGTCAAATTTTCTTGATAATTTGCAAATTAAATAAGGAAAGAGATCGCTAAAAACAAAACAAGCAGTTATTTTCATAACTGCTTGTTTTAAACATTTCTATTTACTAATCAAAAATTCTTAATTTTCTTAAGATGAAAATTAACAAGGCTGCACCTAATACACCAAAGAAAATACCAATTATATTGAAATCTCCTGCTTTGTATGCAGAACCAATGCCTAATATGTCGCCAAATAACCAACGTCCTAAAGATGAACCGACAATACCTACAATGATATTTTTACAAAGACCACCTTCACTTTTCATTACAATTGATGCTAACCAACCAATAATAGCACCGACAATAATTGCAGCAATCCAGCCCATAACATACTCCTTTGTTTGATTGAAAAAAATTTAATAACTTCTCGCTATTATTCCATAATTATCAAAAGGTTTCTTTTGCTTCTTTTAATAAATCTTGAGGTAAATTAACACCTAAGTCTTTTGCTGTTTTTGTATTAATAGAAAGCTCTAATTGGCTCACTTCTTGTGTAGGAATTAAACCAGCTTTTTCACCTTTTAACACACGAGCCGCACTTTTACCTGTTGCAACGCCGATATCATACTGATTTACCGCATAAGCAGCAAGTGCACCACGCTCAACGGTATCTCTGTCTGATGCAATAACCGGAATTTTTGCTTCTAACGCTGCTTTATGTAAGGCTTCATAAGCAGACACCACACCATTATCTTCTGAAATATAGATAGCTTGTACTTTACCATTTAAACTGCGAGCAGCTGTGCCAATATCTGCACTACGTTGAACCGCTACAGGGACAACATTAAACCTTTGCTTTTTCGCTTCTTCTTTTAGTTCTTCTAACACAATTGTAGAGTTCACTTCACCTGCACTATAAACATAGCCTACGGATTTTAACTCGGGCACTAACGTTTGAATTAATTTTACTTGTGGAGCGATAGGCTTGTGATCTGAAATCCCCGTTACATTTGTGCCTGATGGCTCCCAAGATTTCACTAATTTTGCTGCAACCGGGTCGGTTACACCGGAGAAAACAATCGGAATAGAACGAGTTGCTGCAACCACCGGTTGTGCGGAAGGCGTAGTAATCGGGATGATGATATCTGCTTTATCACCAACAAATTTACGGGCAATTTGAGCAGCCGTCGCAGTACTGCCTTGTGCTGATTGGTAGTCGATTTTGATATTTTTGCCATCAACAAAGCCTTCACGCTCAAGCTCTTCAATAACACCTTTACGAATGGAATCTAATGCCGGGTGATCGACAATCGCCGTAATTGCTACATTTTGAATTTTATCTTGGCTGAATGCGGTAATAGAAAAAGCACTTAATACAGCAACTAACAATGTTTTACGAAATTTCATACATACTCCTTGATTTAAATTTTGCACTATTGCAATAGTACATTTTTATCCAAAGATAAGTAATTTTAGAAATTTGTGCAAGCAGAATTTTTTATTTTTCTATAAACATATTTTAACTGGTTAAATATTAATCTTTCACATTTTAACCCAATTCTTTGCAAGCTCTTTTAGATTATTGCAATAACGTGTAGAATAAGCAGTTATTTTAATTAGAACATTAGAGAGAATTATGAGCGAAGAAATTTTAACAGCTGAAACAGAAACTCGAGCCAATTTTATTACCCATATTATTGATGAAGATTTAGCAAGCGGTAAACATAGCAACGTTTACACCCGTTTTCCACCTGAGCCAAACGGTTATTTACACATCGGACACGCTAAATCAATCTGCTTGAACTTTGGTATCGCTCAAGAATATAAAGGAAAATGTAACTTACGTTTTGATGATACAAATCCGGTAAAAGAAGACGTGGAATATGTGGATTCTATCAAGCAAGACGTGGAATGGTTAGGCTTTAAATGGGAAGGCGAGCCACGTTATGCCTCAGATTATTTCGACCAACTTTATGGTTATGCGATTGAGCTTATCAACAAAGGCTTGGCGTATGTAGATGAACTTTCGCCTGAAGAAATGCGTGAATACCGTGGCACGTTAACCGAGCCGGGCAAAAACAGCCCTTATCGTGACCGTTCTGTTGAAGAAAACCTTGCCCTATTTGAAAAAATGAAAAACGGCGAGTTTGAGGAAGGTAAAGCGTGCTTGCGTGCCAAAATTGATATGGCATCGCCGTTTATCGTCATGCGTGATCCGGTAATTTACCGTGTGAAATTTGCCTCACATCACCAAACCGGTGACAAATGGTGCATTTACCCAATGTACGATTTCACCCACTGTATTTCTGATGCGATTGAGCGAATCACTCACTCTATCTGTACGTTGGAATTCCAAGATAACCGCCGTTTATACGATTGGGTGTTGGAAAATATCAGTATTGAACGCCCATTGCCGCATCAGTACGAATTTTCACGTTTAAATTTAGAAGGCACTTTAACCTCTAAACGTAAATTATTGAAATTAGTCACAGACGGCATTGTGGACGGTTGGAACGACCCTCGTATGCCAACCATTTCAGGCTTACGCCGCCGTGGCTATACTCCTGCGGCACTGCGTGAATTCTGCCGCCGTATCGGTGTAACAAAACAAGATAACGTGGTGGAATACTCCGCACTTGAGGCTTGTATTCGTGAAGATTTAAACGACAACGCACCTCGTGCGATGGCAGTAATCAATCCTGTGCGTGTAGTAATTGAGAATTTTGGTGAGAAAGAGATCTTAAAAGCACCAAACCACCCTAACCGCCCGGAATTAGGCGAGCGTGATTTGCCATTTACCCGTGAGCTTTACATTGACGAAGCCGACTTCCGTGAAGAAGCGAACAAGCAATATAAACGCTTAGTGCTAGGCAAAGAAGTGCGTTTGCGTAATGCCTATGTAATTAAAGCCGAGCGTGTGGAAAAAGATGCAAGCGGTCAAATTACCACAATTTTTTGCACCTACGATCCGGAAACATTAGGCAAGAACCCGGCTGACGGACGCAAAGTGAAAGGGGTAATTCATTGGGTTTCAGCGGAAGATAACAAACCGGCAGAATTCCGCATTTACAACCGTTTATTCACTGTACCAAACCCGGGTGCAGAAGATGATATTAATGCGGTGTTAAATCCGGAATCTTTAGTGGTAAAACACGGTTTTGTTGAGCCAAGTTTAGTCAATGCAAAAGCAGAACAAGGTTATCAATTTGAGCGTGAAGGCTACTTCTGCTTAGACAGCAAAGACGGTTCAGCAGATAATTTAGTGTTTAACTTAACCGTTAGCCTAAAAGAAAGCGTGGCATTCTAAGCTTCTCAAATAAAAATACCGACAGTAATGTCGGTATTTTTTCGGCATAGGACAAATTAAAACAGCTCCCAAATAGGCTTGCACTCTTTTGGCAGTTCTAAACTTCTGCCGAGTTCAATCCAGCCTGTTGGGTAATGGAAATCAGAGCCAACTGAACCATATAAATCAAATTCTTTTGCCCAGCGAGTAAGTAATTGCCGTTGGTCTGGGGTTTGTCCGCAGCCTGAAACTTCAATGCCATCTCCGCCTGCTATTTTGAAATCAACAATCAAACGGCGAATCCAACGTGCAGTCATTTTATAACGTAGTGGGTGGGCGATATTAATAACTCCACCTGCATTGTGTGTTATTTGAACTGCTTCTTCTAAACTGCTCCACATAGGCTTAACGTAAGCAGGTTTTCCCATTCCTAAATAACGTTTAAAAGCGTGTTCAATGTTGCGAACGTGTCCTTGTTCATATAAAAAGCGTCCATAATGAGCCCGAGTTACTTCACCTGAAGCAAGAGCTTTTGCACCTTCATAAGCGTTTGGAATGCCTGCTTTTGCTAATTTTTCGCCAATTTCGACCGCTCGTTCTTCACGCAATTTGGCTTGATTATCCAAAAATTGAATTAATTCCTTATTATTTTCATCAATATTTAAAGCTGCCAAATGAATACTTTTATCTTGCCATAATACCGAAATTTCGACACCCGAGATAAATTTGATTGGTTGTGTTTGGGCAAATTTTTTTGCTTCACAAATGCCGGAAATAGTATCGTGATCAGTCAAAGCAAGCATTTCAACACCTTGTTCAACCGCTCGTTGAACTAATTCCGTAGGAGAAAGCACCCCATCAGAGGCGGTGCTGTGGGAATGTAAATCGTATTTCATTGTTAATCCTTAATAAGCCCTGCTTGAATAAAAAATTGTCGATAGGCTTCTGTTTTTTTCTCCAAACTTAATGGGTAAGCTCTTGAGGTAGAAGGTAGTCTGTATAAATAAAGTTCCCTTGATTTAGAATAAGGATACACTACCCATTCATTCGTTTTCGGGGCTTTGATTTTTTCTGAAAGCAGGTCTAATAACACATCTGTAGCTAAACTACCTGTAGTAAACAGCCATTTCATTTTTGGCAATTGGGCTAATAATTCGTTCATATCTACAGGTTCAACAATTTTGAGATCTTTATCCGCCGCATTGCCTTTTAAACGAACTGCCGTTTTAGCGGAAGAAGAGAGTGCAATACCCTTTTTTCGTAAAAAGGCTTCAATGCGAATAGGGTCAAAGCGTTTTTCATCATTTACACGAAAATAATCTACATCATCAAAAAACACCTTTCCCATTATTCTCCACATATCATTTTGGAAATTTGGATAGTGAAACTCCATACAGCGTTTTTCTGATGTTGGAGGAAAAGTTCCCATCATCACAACAGTAGCTTGTTCCGGTAAAATGGGAGCAAAAGGATGATGTTCTAGTTCAAGTATTTCCATTCTATTTGATTAATTCCTTTAATAGCTTTAATTTGTCAGCTTTATCTAATGGTTGCTCTGCTACTTTATTCAAATCACTCACTAGCGTTTCATCTTCACTATTTTTAGCATAAATCGCCGTCTGTTCTTGTGAGATTTGCTCAGCGTAAGCGGTCAGATTTTCCAATAATTTTACCATTTCCGGATTATCGTGATGTTGCTGGAACAATGCATCAATAGCGTTCGCAAACTGTTCTGCTTTTGCATCAAGTTGCTGATAGCAATATTTCTGCCATCTAATCTGCTCTGCCCTTGTCAGCGTTTGCGGATAATGCCTTGCTCGGTAATGGAATAAAAGTTGCTCTACTCTAGGATCTTCAAATCTTAAGCCGTGATCCGCTAAACTTTCAGGAGGCAAAGAACGTAAAATCGCCATATTGTTTTTATCCGCAGTTGAGAAAAAGCCGTCATACAGTGTCGTTTCTACATTAGCTGAAGGTTCAAATGTACGTTCATCATTAAAGATTTCCAATACTTTTTCTCGAACCAAGGATTTCTGAGCTTTTAACGCCTTCAAATTTTCTAAACATAACGCTCTATCAATGCCTAGTCGTTCTGCATTTTCAGGTAACAAGGTTTTTGCCGGAGCTAAAATCGGGCATTTATTGATATGCACTAATTTCAGTGGCACAGGTAGCTCGTGTTCAGCTAACGCCTCACGTTTGGTATATAGGCGTTGGCGTAAACTTTCAGCATTTTCATTGAGTAAACCATTCATATCGCCCGATAAATCGCACACAATCACCGCATTTTGATTAGTCGGATGCCACGCTAACGGCACAACCCAAGCGGTATTACCTCGATAATTTCCCAACATTCCCGAAACGTGAACCAACGGTGTCATTTCGCCGGTATCTATCAGTTTTTCTACCTTTTTTTTGCTGCGTAGATTAAAGAAAAAATTGAATAATTTCGGCTGTTTTTCTTTAATTAGTTTCGCCATTGCAATGGTAGCATAAACATCTGACATCGCATCGTGAGCATTTTCGTGAGCAATACCGTTTGCTTTAGTTAAATTCTCTAGTTTAAAGCTCGGCATTCCATTTTCATCTTTTGACCACTCAATGCCTTCTGGACGTAACGCATAACAAGCCCTTACTAAATCCAATAAATCCCAACGAGAATTACCGTTTTTCCAACTGTATTCATACGGATCGTAAAAATTGCGGAAAAAAGTGTAGCGGGTCATTTCATCGTCATAACGGATATTGTTATAGCCGATGGTACAAGTATTTGGCTGGCTAAATTCTGCGTGAATACGAGCAGCAAACTCAGGTTCAGACACTCCCTCAGCGTTACATTGTTGCGGTGTAATACCAGTTACCATAACGGCTTCAGGGCTTGGTAAATAGTCTGGCGTTTGCTTACAGAAAAACATTACTGGCTCACCGATGATATTAAACTCTTCATCAGTACGAATACCCGCAAACTGAGCCGGTCTATCGTGAGCCGGACTTACCCCAAAACTCTCATAGTCGTAAAAGAAAAAAGAAAAATTTTTGCTCATTACTGTTCGTTGGTTGGAAAGATTGGGAGAATTGTATCATAGTTGAAAGGAAAGAGAGGAAATACAAGCGGTTGTTTTTAGATAAAATTTTGTAGATAGATATAAATTCAACTCGGAGAGAAAAGTTAAATAACTCTAGATAAACAATGCGGTTTTTAGCAACTATTTTGTTTACTATACATTTTTCTAATAAACCAAATATAAAAAGGCGAAAACGTAAAATTTTCGCCTTTTTTGACCGCTTGCAAGCGGTTGTTTTTATCTAATTTTTTTGCAAATTAGAAGTTTGCATTGCGTGGAGCACGAGGGAATGGGATTACATCACGAATGTTTTGTAAACCTGTTACATACACGATTAAACGCTCGAAGCCTAAGCCGAAACCTGAGTGCGGTACAGTGCCGTATTTGCGTAAATCACGGTACCACCAGTAATCTTCAGGATTTAAGCCCATTTCGTTCATACGTTTATCCAATACTTCTAAACGCTCTTCACGTTGTGAACCACCGATAATTTCGCCGATGCCCGGTGCTAATACGTCCATTGCGGCAACCGTTTTACCATCTTCATTTAAACGCATATAGAAAGCTTTAATATCTTTCGGATAGTTTTTCACTACCACTGGCGATTTAAAGTGTTCTTCTGCTAAATAACGTTCGTGTTCAGATGAAAGGTCAATACCCCATTCTACAGGGAATTCAAACTCTTTACCTGATTTCAATAAAATCTCAATAGCATCAGTATAGTCTACCTGAGCAAATGGTGCGTTAATAAAGTTCTCTAAACGGCTTACCGCATCTTTATCCACGTGTTTAACGAAGAATTCCATATCATCTTTACGCTCTGCAAGGACTGCACGGAAAACGTATTTCAGCATATCTTCAGCTAATTTTGCGTTATCGTTTAAGTCTGCGAATGCGACCTCAGGTTCCATCATCCAGAACTCAGCTAAGTGGCGAGTTGTGTTGGAGTTTTCTGCACGGAAAGTTGGACCGAAAGTATAAACTTTACTTAATGCACAAGCATAAGTTTCGGCATTTAACTGACCTGATACAGTTAAGAATGACTCTTTTCCAAAGAAATCTTGATTGAAATCCACTTTGCCGTTTTCACCACGCGGTAGGTTTTCTAAATCAAGGGTAGAAACACGGAACATTTCACCAGCACCTTCGGTATCTGATGCGGTAATTACAGGTGTAGCTACCCAGTAGAAACCTTGTTCGTGGAAGAAACGATGGATTGCTTGAGCTAAACAGTGGCGAACACGTGCTACCGCACCGATTAAGTTTGTGCGAGGGCGTAAGTGTGCGACTTCACGTAGATATTCAATCGAGTGGCGTTTTGCTGCCATTGGGTAAGTGTCCGGATCTTCAACCCAACCGACAACTTCTACATTTGTTGCGTGTAATTCAACCGCTTGACCTTCAGCAGGTGATTCCACCACTTTACCCGTAACAATAACAGAGCAACCTGCGGTTAAACGCAATACTTCGTCATTATAATTTGGTAGATCGTTGTTAATAATAGCTTGGATTGGGTCAAAGCAAGAGCCGTCATACACGGCTAAGAAAGATAAACCAGCTTTTGAATCACGGCGGGTACGCACCCAACCACGTACTGCAACCTCTTCACCTACCGCAACTTTGCCAGATAGGATTTCCGAAACTGTTGGAAATTTAGACATTTAATACCTCAGATTTTTCTTGTGAGTTCTTTTAAGAAAATAATGTTCAATATTCTACAAGAAAATAGGGGGAAATATAATAATTTTAAGGAATTATTTGAAAATTTGTTGGTCTATATAAACATTGCAAGCAGTTGAATCTGAATTTACTTAGTTTTTAAAAATTTTTTCATTTTTAATGAACTTTCGTTCAGTTAGTTAGTCTGAGTATATGTAACAGATTTATGCAAGTTTTTTTCATTAATTTCCTTAGGTAAGACCTCCGCCCCTTTTCGCTTTTTTGATTAGGGGCTTTTTTTATGGTCAGTTTTGCAACATTGTAACTATTTTGTCCTATATACCGTTTTTTAGAGACTTTTTATATTTATTAAATCGAATAAATCGTTCTTCTAACAAAACTGTTTTTCTACGGTATGTATCTACTCTTCTTATTAGAAATGGAAGCAAAGAACTAGATATGATAGATAGCCAAAATCTTAGTTTAAAAAGCTCTTCTACTGAAAATATCTTGCCTGTTAATTGAGAGAATTCATTATGATCATAAAGTAACAATGTGATGGATATCATTACTACTAAATATGAAGAAACATAAAAAGGAGATAATTTTAAGTACCTAACAATAACACTACCCGTTAATTGTATCTTATTGTCGATAATGAAAAATGTAAGAATACCTAAATGTAGTAAAATGACTAATGCCCCAAAAACTAATGGCATATTAAAATCATAAGACAATCCATAGACAATGAGTAATATAGGAATAGCACTAATAAAATACAATATAGATAGAATTTGATTGCCAATCAAATTAAATTTTGAACTTGCCATTTTACCCTTTCAATGTTTTATTCGGTTCTTTCGCTATTTCTCTTGCCAATTTGGGGACAAGGTAGCCCGATGTAATCTTTTGCAATTCTCGATAAATTTCAATCGCATTTTCATCTTCAATATAGAAATGGCTTGCTCCTGCAACTTTATCAAACAAGTGCAAGTAATAAGGCAAAATTCCATATTCAAAAAGTTTATCACTTAATGCTTTTAAGGTTTGAGCATTATCATTTACCTCTTTTAGCATTACCGATTGGTTCAACAATACAACGCCCACTTTTTTAAGTTGAGCCATTTTTTCAGCAAAAACATCATCAATTTCATTTGCGTGGTTAATATGAGTAACCAACACAACATTCAAACGAGATTGTGATAACCGTTCACATAATTCTGGTGTAATTCGATTTGGAATCACTACAGGAAGGCGTGAATGAATACGCAATGTTTTGATATGTGGAATTTGCTCTAGCTTATCTAATAACCAATCCAATTCCTGATCTTTTGCCATTAACGGATCGCCACCTGAAAAAATAACCTCTTCCAATTCAGTATGCTGTTCAATATAGTCTAAACTTTCTTGCCATACCGTTTTTCCACTTTTTACTTCATTATACGGAAAGTGTCGGCGGAAACAGTATCGACAATTAATGGCACAACTGTTTTTTACCATAAATAACAAACGGTTATGATACTTATGCAGAATATTCGGAGCGGGGCTTTGCTGTTCTTCTAACGGATCGGCAACAAATCCTTCTTGCTCAATGAATTCCTGTTGCACAGACATTGCTTGTAGGAAAAGCGGATCTTTGGGATTACCCTTTTCCATTTTTTCAGCAAAGGCTCTCGGCACTCGGAGGGCAAATAATTTGCGAGCAGCAATATCCGCCTCAAAATCGGTTGGATTGAGTTTGAGAAATTGCAGTAAGTCGATAGGATTATTAAAGGCTTGAGCAAGTTCAGTCAGCCAAAGTGGTTTGATTTGAATTGGTTGCATAAAAACAAAAAGCCCTCGCCAAAAATGGGAGGGCGAATAGAAAAATTAAGGGATTAAATTACATTGCAATGGTGTGCCGTTCGGGTTCACCATCACTACAGGCGAGGTTTGCACGCCCTGTGCAGCAATTAAATATTGCACGCCCGAGATACAATAACGGCGATAACCGTCAGTTTTCTCAACCAAGAATGGATCAATTTGACCACCAATGCTCTTAAATTCTGCAATAGCCCCATTTGCAACATTTTGAGCAGAATTAACCGCTTGTTGTGCATTTGCATCAGCAGGTTGGTTTGCGTGAGCATTTGATGACATCATATCGCCTAAAATATAACCTGCCGCTGCCCCCATTGCAACATTTGCCATTGTGCTACCTTGACGCACTTGTGGCTGAGCCGTTGCATTATTTGGTGTATTGGCAAAAGTTGCATCTCTTTGCTGCTGAGTTGGTTGTTTAGCTACCGGTTTAGTTGCAACAGCTTTCGAAGAACTTACTGAACGGAAACTACCTCCGCCTCGTTTTGCCTCCGCAACTGTTGCTACAGAAACCGCTAAAATGGCAGAAAGAGTAATTAATTTTTTCATTCGCATTCCTTGTTGAGTGTTGTTATAAAAATTATAGCAAAAAATTTTAGAGATCTTTCGCTAATTTTGTGAATTTAGGTTATTATATGGCTCTTTTTGACAAACCCAATAGGGTTAGGTTCAAAATGTGTTAATTTATTGTTATTTTTTGAATAATTGAGGAAATAATGGCTAGTTACAGCACTAACGACTTTAAAAAAGGTTTAAAATTTATCCAAGATGGTGAACCTTGTGTAATCGTTGAAAACGAATTCGTAAAACCGGGTAAAGGTCAAGCATTTACACGTACTAAAATCCGTAAATTAATTTCCGGTAAAGTATTAGAGATCAACTTCAAATCAGGTACTTCTGTTGAAGCAGCTGATGTTGTTGATGCTAACTACAACTACTCTTACAGCGATGGCGATTTCTGGTACTTTATGCACCCGGAAACATTTGAGCAAATCTCTGTAGATGAGAAAGCATTAGGCGACAACGTAAAATGGTTGGTTGATAATGCTGAATGTATCGTAACGTTATGGAATGGTGCAGCAATCGCAGTTACCCCACCAAACTTTGTTGAGTTAGAAATTGTTGAAACTGACCCGGGTTTAAAAGGTGATACAGCAGGTACAGGCGGTAAACCGGCAACATTAAGTACAGGTGCAGTTGTGAGCGTACCATTATTCGTACAAATCGGCGAAGTAATCAAAGTAGATACTCGCTCTGGTGAATATGTTTCTCGTGTGAAATAATTTATCTCTCTATACAAGCGGTCATTTTTGGTAAATTTTTTGCAAGAAACGACCGCTTACTTTTTAACTATCCTCTCAACACCTCAATCAACGCTTTGAGCAAGGGGGAATTTTGACAGCGGTCGGGGTAATAGAGATGGTAGCCTTCATAATGCATTGTCCAATCGGTTAAAATCGGCACTAATTTACCGCTTTCCAACTCTGCTTGAATGCTGTTTTGCGGACACCAAAGAATGCCTAAGTCTTGTAAAGCATAGTATTGCAGCAAAAAACCATTATTTGAGGTAAGTTTTCCCTGTGGTTGCACTTTAACGATTTTTTGGGTAAGCGGGTCTCGAAATTCCCACGCCAAAATGCCACCCAGTGTGGCAAGCCGATGCTTTAGACAAGCGTGTTCCGTTAAATCAAATGGCGTTTTCGGTGTGCCATTCTGTGCTAAATAGTTGGGGCTGGCGGCGGTTACCATCGTTAAATCAGGAGAAATGCGTAACGCAATCATATCTTTTGCTACATCTGCTCCCAATCTAATCCCGGCATCAAAACGCTCTGCGACAATATCCACAAAACGATCTTCCGCCACCAGTTCCAACGCTACTTCAGGATAACGTTTGGCAAACTCGGCAAATTTATCCGCCAGTACATCTCGGAAAACGTGTTCGTTGCCGTTAATCCTCAGTACGCCTTTTAACGCATTGCGAAACTCGCTCAACCCATTAATTTCTTGGTCTATCTCATCAAACAACGGTAACAAACGTTGATATAACTGCTCCCCAGCCTCAGTATTTGAAATACTGCGTGTAGTACGGTGAAATAGCTTAATTTGCAACCGATCTTCAATCCCTCTAATACTGTGCGATAACGCTGATTGCGATACCCCCATCTGTGCAGCCGCTTTGGTAAAACTGCCCGTTTGTGCCACTATCAAAAAGGCTCTTAAATCGTTAAGGTTTTCTTTCATTAAACCACCTTATTAATGAATTTTTCTCATTACTTTAAGCAATTTTACCCTACTAATCAAATGCAATCTACCTTGTTATACTGACATCAACAACTGAGCGGAGAACAAATTATGAAACAGATCTTAATTTTAGGAGCAAGCGGTAGCCTTGCTACAACAGTTATTCCTGAACTACTTCAAGATGGTAACGTACAATTAACTCTTTTTACCCGTCGTCCACAGTCGGTAGCGAAATTTGAAAGTGAACGAGTCAAAATCGTGCAAGGCGATGTGTTGGATTTGGCAAGCCTACAACAAGCAATGCAAGGCGTTAATGCGGTTTACGCCGGACTTGCAGGCAACTTAAAAGCGATGGCGGAAAATGTTGTAAAAGCAATGAATAATGCTCAGGTGAAACGCTTAGTCTGGATTAGCTCAATGGGGATTTACGGCGAAACCGGTGAAGATCACGGAGCAATTTTAGAACCTTACCGCCAATCGGCAGCAGTCATTGAAACCAGCAAGTTAGATTATACCATTGTCCGCCCTGGCTGGTTTACCAACGATTCAAAAGTGCAATATCAACTGACTCACAAAGGGGAACCCTTTAAAGGACATAGCGTTTCCCGCAAATCTATTGCTGATTTTGTCGCTAAAATTTTGCGTGAATACAGTGAGATCCGTGAAAGTGTTGGCATTGCGGCTTAACAATCGGTTAAAAACAAAATAAAATTTGCAAAAATCAGAAGGAAAAACACAATGAATCAACAACAAATTCAAGATCGTTTAGCACTGAAAGACTTAGTGGACACGTTCTCTAATCTTGCCGATGAGAAAAAAGTTGCCGAGCAAATGCTTCTTTTCACTAAAGATGCCATTGTCAATACTTATATAGGCGGCAAATTAGTGTTTGAAATGGCAGGAGTTGCTCAAATCGAAGAGGTCTTTACTACCTTTTTAACGCCATTTCACAGTGTTTATCATCTAAACGGTCAGCACACTGTTACCCTTGTTGATGAAAATAACGCCACTGCGATTAACTATTGTGCGGTGAAACTAATTGAAACCAAAGACGGCAAAGAAATCTTACACGACCATAGCGTGCGTTACGCCGACACTTATGTAAAACAAGATGGAAAATGGTTGATTGCTAAACGGATTGCGAATTTTATGATTAGCGAGACTCGAGAAATTGGCTAAACAGCGATAACAAGCGGTTAAAAAAGGCGAAAAATTTGCAAATTAAAAGGGTTGTTTCCTAATTAATTGGAAACAACCCTTCAATTATTTTTATTTCACTAATTTTAGTGTAGATGCCTTTTTTAATTTAGGTTTTGAGGGTTGCTCCGGTTTAGTGCGGGTGTGATAAGCCTCAACATTATAATACTCTTCCTCTTGGAACATAATGCCATCGCCTGTTTCTTGAGCATAGATAGCTTCCATTGCACCAAAAGGAATATGAATATCTCTTAACATTCCCTGAAAACGAGCACTAAAACCAATATATTCATCAGTCGCCACATATTGCCCGATTGAACGTGAGGAAATATTTAAAATAATTTTCCCTTCTTTGACGAATTCAACAGGCACATCAACATCTGGATATTCTGCATTTACCAATAAATAGGGCGTGTTATCGTTATCAATAATCCAGTTGTAATAGGCGTTATAAAGATAAGGTCTTAACGGTTTCATTAATCTTTATCGTCCATTAAATGCTTTGGAGCTTCGCCGCCAACAGATTGAATAAAACTATCACGCTGGAACACTCTAGTCATATAAGTATTGATTGGTTTTGCAGTTGCACCCGTAAATTTCACGCCTAATAATTGCATACGCCATAATAATGGAGCGATATAGCAATCAACAAGACTGAAATCATCACTCATAAAATAAGGTTTAGCGGCAAAAACAGGAGCTAATGCTAAAATATCTTCTTTTAGCTGTGCTAATGCTTTTTTACCTTCTACTGACTCAGGATCTTTGTTTACTAAGTCAATTTGTGCATACCAATCTTGTTCGATACGATAGATATTCAAACGGCACTGACCACGAGATACAGGGTAAACAGGCATTAATGGTGGGTGTGGAAAACGCTCATCTAAATATTCCATAATGATGCGAGGGTTAAATAATACCAACTCACGATCAACTAGGGTTGGAATATTACCATAAGAGTTCAATTCCAATAAATCTTCAGAAATACTACCTAGCATAACGTTCTCAATTTCATAAGGAACACCTTTTTCCGCTAATACGATACGCACTTGATGGCTGTAAATATCATTTTTATCCGAAAAAAGAGTCATTACTGAACGTTTATTTATACTACTCGTCATTTATATCTCCGATGATTAAAGTTACAAAAAATAAAATTGGTCGTTGATTATATCATATTTTGAACAGCAGATAATAGCCCTAAAATTTGTCTTTATTATATTAAATTGCTAAGCAAACGTTTGCTTTATATGGTATCATCACGGCGTTTTACATTATCAGAATAAGGATTTAAAATGTCGAAGAAAGCCGAAATTGCCATTGTTATGGGTTCAAAAAGTGATTGGGTTACGATGTCTGAAGCCACTCAAATGCTAGACCAATTTGGTTTAAGCTATCACGTTGAAGTAGTCTCTGCTCATCGCACACCGGATAAACTTTTTTCCTTTGCAGAAAATGCACAAGCAAACGGCTACAAAGTCATTATTGCCGGTGCAGGCGGAGCAGCCCATCTACCCGGTATGATTGCAGCTAAAACCATTGTGCCAGTGCTAGGTGTACCGGTTAAAAGCTCAATGTTAAGCGGTGTCGATAGCCTCTATTCTATCGTGCAAATGCCGAAAGGTATTCCTGTTGGCACACTTGCCATTGGTCCTGCCGGTGCAGCAAATGCCGGCTTATTAGCGGCACAAATTTTAGCTGCTTTCAATCCTGAGATTGCGGAAAAATTACATCACTTCCGCCAAACACAAACTCAAATGGTGTTAGATAACCCAGATCCGCGTATTGAATAATCACGTTTTACAGATGTCTAAAAAATTATTAATTATCCATACAGGTGGGACTATTTCAATGAAAGAAGGAGAAGACGGCAAAGTCTCTCCTTCTGTTGAAAATCCACTGCTAAATGCGTTAGAACGCTTAAATCACCCTGCAAAATTGGTGCAAGAATCCTTATTTAATATTCCCTCTCCACATATCAATATTGAACATTGGGAGCAGCTAAAAACTCGTATAGAGAAAGCCGTAACCGAAGAAAATATTGATGGTATTGTCATTACACACGGCACAGATACCTTAGAAGAAACCTCTTATTTCCTCGATTTAGCCTTAAATGTAAATGTCCCAATTGCTATCACAGGGGCAATGCGTTCGAGTAACGAATTAGGAGCTGATGGCTTAATCAACCTACAAAGTGCGATTTTAGTTGCCCTAAATGAAGAAAGCCGAGATAAGGGCGTTCTGGTGGTAATGAATGATGAAATCCATAATGCCAAATTTGTAACCAAAACCCATACGACCAATGTTGCCACTTTCCAAACGCCAACATTTGGACCTTGTGGCTTGGTCACGAAAGAATCGGTAATTTTTTTCCAAAAATTGACCGCTTACGAACGTTTTCCTCTTAATCAACTCACTAAAACGAACGTTCAATTGCTCAAAGCCTATGCAGGAATGGATAGTTTCTTACTTGAGAAACTCGCCGAGAGTCGTTGTGATGGCGTAGTGATTGAGGCACTCGGTGCAGGCAATTTGCCCCCAAGCTGTCTTGATGGTGTAGCCGCTTTAGTAAAAGCAAATATTCCTGTTGTTATTGTTTCCCGTGCTTTCAACGGCATTACTCAAGATGTGTATGATTATATAGGCGGTGGAAAGCAGCTCAAGCAGCAAGGCATTATTTTTACCAAAGGTTTAAGCGGACAAAAAGCCCGCATTAAATTGATGGTATTACTCAACCAACAACTAGACAAACCTCTATCAGATTATTTCTAAATTCGAGAACATTATATGCAAAAAAGTGCTATCTACCCTCCTGTTTACGTATTAGGCAATGGTCAATTAGGCAGAATGTTGCGTTATGCAGGTGCACCGCTTGATATCGAAGTGAGACCACTTGCTTTTGACGCTACTGTGTTTGATATTGAGCCAAATAGTATTATTACCGCTGAAATTGAACGTTGGGAGGATACGCCTTTAACCCAGCTTTTAGGCAATCATAAAAACTTCGTGAATTTGAATGTATTTGGGCGTTTAGCGGATCGATTCACTCAAAAATCGCTGCTTGACCAACTGAATCTTGCGACTTCACCGTGGCAGTTAGTGGAAAGTGCCGAGCAATGGCAACAGGTTTTCCAAAATATCGGCGAGAAAGTAGTGGTAAAACGCCGCACAGGTGGCTATGACGGACGTGGTCAATGGATAGTAACCGCTGATTCTATTAACCAAATCACACCTGATTTATTCGGCGAAGTGATTGCAGAAAAATTTATTCCGTTTGATGGTGAAATTTCCGTAGTCGGGGCAAGATTCCGTGATGGCTCAACCCGTTTCTACCCGATTTCACATAACCTTCAACAAAACGGCATTCTCCGTTATTCGGTCTCTAACGTGAATTTACCTAACCAAGCCATTTATCAACAACAAGCTGAACAAATGCTCAGTGCGGTAATGCAAGAGTTGGATTATGTCGGCGTGATGGCGATGGAATGTTTTATTGTCGGCGATAAACTGTTAATTAACGAACTTGCCCCTCGTGTTCACAACAGCGGACATTGGACACAACTCGGCTGCTCTATCAGCCAATTTGAGCTACATTTGCGTGCGTTGCTTGATTTACCGACTCCAGAGCTCAAACAAATTGCCCCAAGTGTAATGGTAAATTTAATTGGCATCGAACATTCTAACGAATGGTTAGCCCTGCCTTTCGCTCAACTGCATTGGTACGGCAAAGACGTGCGAGCCGGCAGAAAAGTGGGACATATCAACCTCACCCACCCAGATAAAAAAGTACTGATTGGCTTACTCGAACAACTCCGCCCAAATTTAACCGAAGATTTTAATTCGGGGCTAGATTGGGCGATTGATAAGCTGAAGTAAGATTGATTAGATATCAGAAAACAAGCGGTTAATTTTCTCCTATAATTTGCAAAAATTTAAGGGAAATTAACCGCTTGTTGTGTGAACATATTTAATAATATAGCTATTATAGCCTATCATCAATAACATTAAATTCATAAAACAATTTCCCAAAATCTTTTAGCTCATAGCCAGTTCTAGTCTCACAATCTTCTATATCTAAAATATTAGATATTTCAGCTAATGCACTTGTAATTAATTGAATTTCTTTTGAGGATAAAAGGATTTGAACATTATTTTGTTTTTTCTCAAGTAACTTCATATAAAACTTTAGCCTCTATAATTTACAACATTAAAAATAAACTTTCTTTCCCCCGATGGTACGAGTGTATAAGAATTGACACTCATCAGAGACGAGCAGCATCGTGGTTTTCATTCATTGCCGTGTGGGTAGTTGCACTGAATTCCTCAAAGATAGAGTCGAAAATAGTTATAGAGCCCTCTAATTGATTAACAAGAGAGTGAAATGCATCATCAAATTTTGCATAAACAATACCACAAGGTATGTCATCACTCAGATCTAATTTCTCTATAAATTTTTTACAAAATTTAGTAGTGTAAAAATAATACCACCAAACTTGATTCTTCTCATATTTTACTCCTTAGGAAATTTCAATTTTAACATGGTATATTTATGATATTTATACCTCCGATGGCACGAATTATTCACTCGTGCCAAAACAAGCGGTTGATTTATCACTCAAATTTGCAAAATACGCCACATAATTCCCCTTGATGGTGTTCATATCTGATAAGTACCTTTTCTCCGATAGTCTAACACAAGAAATCCTATCTTACCTGACGGCTACTCTTTTTTATGCTATCATCTCCGCCATTTTTGATTTTACAGAGATAGAATAACCGTGTTAGTTTCCGACTTTCATTTTGACTTACCTGATGAGCTGATTGCTCGCTACCCGACTGCCGAGCGTTCGGCAAGCCGTTTGTTGCATTTAAACGGTGAAACAGGCGAATTTGCCGATCAGCAATTTACTGATTTATACGATCATATCCACGCAGGGGATTTATTAATTTTCAACAATACCCGTGTAATTCCGGCTCGTTTGTATGGTCGTAAGCCAAGTGGGGGCAAAGTGGAAGCCTTAGTGGAGCGGGTATTAGACGAACACCGTTGTTTAGCTCACGTTAAAGCCTCAAAAGCCCCGAAAGAAGGTGCAGAGCTGATTTTTGGTGAAGATAAATTAGGCGAAGGAAACGGCTTTACCGCAACAATGGTGGAACGCCACGATACGCTCTTTGAATTGGAATTTAATGCACAAACACCGTTGTTTGATTTATTGCAACAAGCCGGACATATGCCGCTACCGCCTTATATCGACCGCCCTGATGAAGATGCCGACCAAGAGCGTTATCAAACGGTTTACAGCAAAGTATTGGGGGCTGTGGCTGCTCCAACTGCAGGCTTGCATTTTGATAATGTGATGTTGGAAAAACTCAAAGCAAAAGGCGTAGAGACTGCGTTTGTTACACTTCACGTTGGAGCCGGCACATTCCAACCTGTTCGGGTGGATACCATTGAAGAGCATAAAATGCACGCGGAATATGCCGAAGTGAGCCAAGAGGTTGTCGAGAAAATTTTAGCCACCAAAGCAAAAGGAAAACGGGTGATTGCCGTTGGTACAACTTCTGTGCGTTCAATTGAGAGTGCAGCTCAAGCAGCCGATAACGAGGGAAAACTGATTGTACCGTTCTTCTCTGATACTTCTATTTTCCTTTATCCGGGAAAAACATTCAAAGTAGTTGATGCGTTAGTAACGAACTTCCATTTGCCTGAATCTACGCTGATTATGTTAGTTTCTGCCTTTGCAGGCTACAAAAACACAATGAAAGCCTACGCCCACGCTGTTGAGGCAAAATATCGTTTCTTCAGCTATGGCGATGCGATGTTTATTAATAAAAATCCGAATGCCTTGAATGATGTGCCGTGAAATGTATAGGGCAAATAGCAATTTTCCCTACAAAATATAAAAACGGTCTTCTTCCCATTTTGATGGGTTATTTTGTATATATTCGGTAATTTGGAAATAGGCTATTTCATTACGAATAATATGTTCGTAATAGTTTCGTTGCCAAATGTCTGTAGGGGCGAATTGCAATTCGCCCTTTTCAAACAACAATTTTATCTGTTTGATAACAGAAATTTTAAATCCTCGAACCATAGCACCTATCGTATTTGATGTTCCATTTAACTTACGCGGTGTATTATCGGGCAATTGCTATTTGCCCCTACATTATTGTTATCCAAACTTTCTGTAATTTCTAAAATCGCGTGAAAATGGTTAGGCATTACAACAAATTCGTGTAATTGTATATTCTTTCGTATCTTTTCTGTATTTAACCATTCTTTATGTACAATTTCTCCTACTCTATTCAACTTCATTTCTCCCCTAAAACTTTGCCGAAAAAACATTGCTTATCTTTACAACATATTGTAATAAAGTAATATCCTTGTGATCGGTAATCATAATATTTCAATCTGATAGACTTCCTTGCTCGCCTTTTAGGGGAATACGCATTCATTTTTTACTCACTTTATCTGCATAAAATTGCTTATACCACGCCGAATAGTGTTCTCTGCCTTGCTCTATTTCTGTGTTGTCTTGATAAAACTTCACTCTTACCATTCCCACTTCGGCAGTATTAAGCACCTTAATGCCTTTTCTTCTTAATCGCTCAACTACTTGCTTATTTGGCAATTTCCACGCATTCCAACGTCCTGCAGAAATAAGAGCATATTTTGGTTCAGTTAGGACTAATAGCGTTTCGCTGGTACTACTTTTACTGCCGTGATGTCCAACTTGTAAAAAGTCAATTTTCCCGACATTTGGGGCAAATTGGCGTTCTTGCTCTGTGCCGGAATCCCCTGTGAGCAAAATCTGCAAGCGGTCATTTTTTGCTAAAATCACGCAAGAATCGTGATTTTTAGCTCGCTCTACCAAGTGAATAGGATAAATTGCCGATAAATACCATTTACCGAACTGCCACGATTTTCCTTGAATACAAGGTTCTGGCTCAACATTGTGGTAGCGAACTTTGCTTGAGCTAATCAGCCGAGCATTTGGATAAGCAGATAATAAATCCATCACGCCACCTGAATGATCGTTATCATCGTGGCTGAGAAAAATCGCTTCCACAGAAATGCCATTGCGTTTTAAATAAGGCAGTATTTCAAGTTTTGCCATTGAGTTTCTCTCGCCATCATTTGATTGCCAACTTGACCCAGTATCGTAAATTACCGCTTTATTTTGTTCATCAATCAACGCCATTGCCAACCCTTGCCCAACATCAAACATAATCCATTCCGCTTTGGTTTGATAAGCCCATTTATGCAAATAAAAACTTAGATTGAACAATATAGATAATGCAATTGCACTTAACCATTTTTTATAAGCTAGCCCATATAATTTGCAATAAAGACATAATAAAACCAACAAGTTAAGTGAAAGCAGCTGCCATTGTTGCCAATAGCTGAGTGTAATCCAAGCATTAGAAAGTGGAGCTAATAACCATAAGCTAGATTGAGCGAGATAATCCGCTAATTGCCAAGTGGCGAACAGGTTATCAGTTAATAAACTGAATAAAATAAGCGGCACAAGCAAAAAACTGTAAAGAGGTACAATAATCAGATTAGCGAGTAAGGCAAAGGCGGAAACTCCTTCAAAAAAATAGAGCTGAACAGGCGAGAAAACCAGCCAAATCCCAGTTTGTAAATGCAAAAGCGATAACCACAAGCGGTTAAATTTCGTCATTTTTTTGCGAGTTCCATCAGAAATAAAGCGACTTAACGGAAAAACTTGGTACCACAGAATCAAGCTCGCTACAGCCAATACAGAGAGCCAAAAACTGTCAGACAGTAAACTCAGCGGATCAATAACAACTAATAAAGCCACAATTCTCCACCAAAATTGCCAAGCGGTGTAATGGCGTCTTAAACATTGGCAAAGTAACACAAATGCAATGGCGAATAAGGCTCTTACTGTCGGCACAGCAAAGCCGGCTAAATAGCTGTAAACAAAGGCAGTTAAAAAGCCGATTGCTCTTGCAAAATAAAGTGAAAATCCAACCGCTTGTAACCACTCCAACCTACTTTTTAAGCAAAGCCATTGCACACTTTTCGCCAAATAAAATCCAAACAACATCGCAAGACCAATATGCAATCCTGAAATGGCAATTAAATGAGCAGTGGCGGTTTGTTGAAATTGTTCCCAATGTTTGGTCTCTAACCAAGCCCGCTCTCCAAAAGCTAAAGCTAATAACAAGCCTTGCGTAGATAAACTTTCTGTTTCTGCTTTGACTTTATTTAGCCGGTCTGTCCGAAAGCTTTTCTCTGTTTGTACGAATTGTTCGACTTTACGTACAGTTGCCGTCATATTGATATAATTGGCGAAATACCAACGTTGGCGGTCAAAATTACCTATATTGCTGCGAGTTGAAAGTGGACGGAGATTTAGTTCGGCTTGGTAATATTGATCAAGTAATAACGGCTGCTCTGCTTGCCAATTTAGGTAGATATTTTCGCCTGATTGAAGTGTGGCTATCGCTGTTTGATAATCTGTCTGCTTAAGAATTTTGCTGATTTTAAACTGCGTGAGCTGTTTACTAGCGGTTATATTTTCTGCATTTTTTGCAACTTGGACAATGTAAAAATAACTCATACAAATGATCACACCAAGCACAAAAGTGAGTTTAGTTCGAGCAAAAATGCCATAGAACAAAATCATTCCGCCAAAAGCGATGCCACCTAATAGTCCGTCTTTAGGCAAAAACAAAATAGGCAGGTGGAATAGAAAAATGGCAATACAGAAACGATCCAACATAGCGAACAAAGTGAATTTTTAATCTGAGTATGCCGTTTAAATCAAAAGTTTTCAGAATAAATATGTAAATTTTCGACGTAGATCGCAAAAATAACGCAAAAAGAAAGGCAGACTAAAAAGTCTGCCTTTAGTGAAGTATATTATGCTGATTTTTGATCTTCAGAGTAGCTTACCGCAGCGGTAAATAATACGTCTGTTGATGAATTTAGAGCGGTTTCAACCGAGTCTTGAATAACGCCAATCACAAAGCCAACACCAATGACTTGAGCAGCAATATCATTTGGAATACTAAATAAGCTGCAAGCTAATGGAATTAACAATAATGAACCCCCTGCAACACCTGAGGCACCACAAGCACAGATTGAGGCTACAACACTTAATAATAATGCAGTTGAGAAATCAGGCTGAATACCTTGTGTATATGCTGCTGCAAGCGTTAATACGGTAACGGTAATTGCAGCACCTGCCATATTAATGCTTGCACCAAGAGGGATGGCAACAGAAGCTATTTCATCACGTACACCTAAGCGTTTCGCCAAGTTCATATTTACAGGAATATTCGCAGCAGAGCTACGGGTAAAAAATGCCGTTACACCACTTTCACGTAAACAAGTGAATGTTAATGGGTATGGATTGCGACGAATTTTCCAAAATACTAATAATGGATTTAATACTAATGCTACAAATAACATTGCACCTACTAATACTAATAATAAACGAGCATAGCCTTCAAACGCATCTAAACCGTTTACTGCAACGGTTTCTGCCACTAAACCAAATACGCCGATAGGTGCAAACGCAATCACCACTTTCACCACAAAAGAAACTGCATTTGATAAATCATTTAAAAATGCTTTTGAACTTGCTGAACCGTGGCGGAATGCGATACCCAAGCCGATAGACCAAGCTAAAATACCGATAAAGTTACCGTTACTTAATGCGGTTAATGGATTATCTACCAAGTTAAAAATCACAGTTTTTAAGATTTGACCGATGCCTTCCGGCGGTGCTAAACCGTCCGGACTTGCAGTTAATTCTAGCGTAGTTGGGAACATAAAACTTAATACAACTGCTGTTAATGCAGCCAAGAAAGTCCCTAATACATAAAGCACTAAAATCGGTTTTAATTTGCTGTCTGATCCCACTTCTTTATTTGCAATCGCAGATAACACTAATACAAACACTAAAATAGGGGCGATAGCACGAAGCGATTTCACAAAGAATTGACCTAATACGCCAACATTTACTGCCCAATCTTTATTAATAAATGCCAGTAATACCCCTAGCACTAAACCAATGGCGATGCGTAATACAAGATTACCGCCAAGAATTTTTGAAGATAATGAATTACTCATAAAATTTCACTTATGTAAGACAAAAAATAAAAAAGGATAAATAATATTTATCCACCTAATAAAATAGGTTTGTAGATTAGCTGAAAATCAGACAATATGGAATAAACAAGCGGTTATTTTTTTAAATTTTTTTGCAAAAAGTTGGATTTTTCTATTTTCAGATTGATTTATTTTATTCATACTAAGTTTCTTTAAAGATAACTTTTCTTTCAGTACAATAACGTTTAACTTATTCACTTAATCTAACAACTTATGAAACCTAAAAATAAAGCTGACTTTCAGCGTGTTATTAACGCAACAAATTATTCAATGAAAGGCTTAAAAGCCGCTTATATTAATGAAGCCGCTTTTCGCCAAGAACTGTGGTGTGCAATTATTCTATTTCCATTAGCCTTAATTTTAGGTGAAACAAATGTTGAAAAAGTACTGCTAGTCGGGACAATATTGCTGGTCTTAATTGTTGAATTACTTAATAGTGCGGTTGAAGCCGTCGTTGATCGCATTGGTTCTGACTTTCACGAGCTGTCCGGTAGAGCAAAAGATTTTGGTTCAGCAGCTGTGTTTTTATCAATGATTTTACTGGCAATTACTTGGATATTGGTTTTATTCTTCTAATGCCCTGTTATAACACTAATACTTATTGAGGTATTTCTATGAACTTTAAGAAAACATTACTTTCTCTCGCTATTCTAGGCTCAGCCTCTGCGATGGCGTATGAAACCAATAAAACTTACAGTTTTACTGTGCTACATACCAATGATTTACACGGTCATTTTTGGCAAAATGATAAAGGCGAATATGGCTTAGCGGCACAAAAAACATTAATTGATGGTATTCGCAAAGATGTAGAAGAAAAAGGCGGTTCAGTCGTAGTATTAAATGCTGGTGATGTTAATACCGGTGTACCTGAATCGGATATGCAAAACGCTCGCCCTGATATTGAGGGTATGAATGCGGTTGGTTATGATGCAATGGTGTTAGGTAATCACGAGTTTGACTTCCCTCTCCAAGTGCTTTCTATGCAAGAACAATGGGCAAAATTCCCTTTTATTTCTGCGAATGTTATTAATAAAAAAACAGATAAGCCTATCGTAAAACCTTACGTTATTCTTGAGCGAGGCGGTCTAAAAATTGCCGTTGTTGGATTAACTACAGAAGATACTGCAAAATTAGGCAATCCTGATGTAACTGAAAATGCGGTATTTAAAAACCCAATTGAAACTGCAAAAACAACACTTACAGAAATTAACAAAACTGAAAAACCGGATGTACGTATTGCTTTAACTCATATGGGGTATTACTTTGACGGTAAACACGGAACTAATGCACCGGGCGATGTAACAATGGCTCGCACCTTAGATAAAGGAGCTTTCGATTTAATCATTGGTGGACATACTCACGATACAGTATGTATTGATGATAAAGGTCAATTCAAAGCGAAATACACACCAGGCGAAGAGTGTAAACCGGATTTCCAAAACGGTACTTGGATTGTGCAAGCCGGTGAATGGGGTAAATTTGTTGGACGTGCTGATTTTGAGTTTAAAAATGGCAAAACAACTTTAGTAAAATATGAGTTAATCCCTGTAAACTTGAAAAAAACCATCAAAAAAGAAGATGGTACAAAAGAATACCAGCTCTACCAACCTGAAATTAAAGCGGATGAAGCCACTTATCAATTACTCAAAAAATATCAAGATGAAGGCGACCAAAAACTGAACATTGAGGTCGGAAGTGTTAAAGGCTTATTAGATGGTAAACGCGAGCATATTCGTTTCCATCAAACCAATCTCGGTCGCTTAATTGCTCAATCTCAAATGGAGCGTGTAAAAGCAGACATCGGTATTATGAATTCCGGCGGTATCCGCACTTCAATTGAGGAAGGAAAAGTAATCTATAAAAACCTACTGACTGTGCAACCATTCGGTAATATGATTGCAACGGTTGATTTAAAAGGCAAAGAGTTGTTAGATACCATTACGGCTATCGCATTGAAAGATGTTGATACAGGTGCATATCCACAATTTGCAGGTATTTCAATGGTAGTTGATCGTAATGCAAAAACCATTTCTGATGTAAAAATTGGTGGTAAAGCATTTGATGAAAACAAAACCTATAAAGTTTCTTTACCTGACTACGTTGCAGCCGGTGGTGATGGTTATCCATTACTGAAAAAACACCCTACTTATGTAAATACCGGCTTCATTGATGCGGAAATGCTGAAAAAATTCTTTGAAGAAAATAAAGTGATTGAAGCAGATAAATACGATCCGAAAAATGACATTATTTTCAAATAATTAAACGTTAATGGGGAAATCAAACGATTTCCCCATTTTTTTAGCCGCCGGACAATTTTACTTTAAAGCCTTTACTTTCTAAAATTTGCTTAATAAGTTCACGATTATCGCCCTGAATCTCAATAATGCCATCTTTAAATGAACCTCCACAGCCTAATTTACGCTTCAGCTCTGAAGCAAGCGAGTTAATTGCTTTATCATCTAAATCAAGCCCGGTAATGACACAAACACCTTTCCCTTTTCGCCCACTGGTTTGGCGTTGAATGCGTACAATCCCATCGCCTTTAGGGCGTTCTTCTTGAATAATTTCCGGCTTTATTCTACCGGTTTCTGTTGAATAAACTAATGTCATTGGTAAATTTTTCCTTAAATACGACCGCTTGTATCATTAAAAAGGCGGAAAATTCCGCCTTATTTATTAACCATTAATAGATTGATTTATTGATTTGAGTACTGCTAATGGATCTGCTGCTTGAGTAATTGGGCGACCGATTACTAAGAAATCCGAACCTGTTTCTATTGCCTGTTTTGGCGTCATTACACGTCGTTGGTCGGCAAAATCACTGCCCTCCGGACGGATACCCGGTGTGATTAATTTGAAATCTGCCCCACAATGTGTGCGTAATACTTCAACCTCTTGTGGAGAACATACCACACCGTCTAAACCGGCACGTTGAGCTAAATGGGCTAAACGAATCACCTGCTCCATTGGTGAGGCATTAATGCCGATTTGTAATAAATCTAAATCTTCCATACTGGTTAAAACCGTTACTGCAATTAACAATGGAGCATCTTTGCCGTAAGGCTCTAAGATTTTTTTCGCATCTTCCATCATTTTTAAACCGCCGGAAGCGTGTAAGTCTACCATCCATACGCCTAAATCAGCGGCTGAACGTACTGCACGGGCAACTGTGTTTGGAATATCGTGATATTTTAAATCAAGGAATACATCAAATTTACGGTCGTGTAATTGTTTTAAAAAATTTGTACCTAATGTTGTAAACATCTCTTTGCCTACTTTTAAACGACAAAGTGATGGTTCAACTAAGTCAACAAATTCCAATGCTTCACGTTCCGTTTCATAATCTAAAGCAACAATGACTTTATTGTTCATACTGAACTCCTTAATTTTTATTAGATAAGACCATCGATACCCTGTATCGGTTTAATTTTTTCCCATTGATTACAAGATGGGCATTGCCACATTAAGCGATAACTTTGATAACCGCAACTTAAGCAGCGATATTGAAAACCTTTTTTGATTTGGTTACCCACCATATTATGCAGTAGTACCAAGCTCTCTTTACCATTTCCTTCTTCAGCAAAATCTGCTTGATAGCGAATAAAACGATGGAACGTAATCAAACTCGGGTAAGCACTTAATTGCTGATATAATTTAGAATGTGCCGCATTAATACCGTCTTTTTCTTCAATAAATTCGGTTAATGCAATATCTACGCTACTATTATGTTTTACTTGGTTTGCTTTTATCAAGAATAGTTCATAGCCATTTGAATCATTTAGTGCCGTATAGCATTGCCTTACTCGTCCAAGCACTTCACTAATATAATCGGGGTCTTGCTGTAAAATTTGCTCAAAATAACCTAATGCTTTGGTAAATTCTGCTTGCTCTAAATAGAAATCACCCAGCATTATTGAAGCTCTTGTGGATTGAGGATAATAGTCTAGAGCTTTATTTAAAGCTTCTAAAAATGCAATTTTATCTTCAAATTTAACCGCTTGTGCATATTCACAGTAAAAATGAGATAAGGGAATTGTATCGGATTCCGGCGAAATTTTTAATAACTTTTCAGCAACATTAATCGCTTTCTTCCATTCTCGTGTTTTTTGATAAACCACAGTAAGTTGAGACAATGAATGCTTAGCAAATTCAGGTTCATCAACCAATGAAATATAGTAATTTTCTGCTCGATCATAAAAACCCGCTGCCATAAAATCTTTAGCCAATTGTTGTTTGGCTAATAATTTCTGTTCAAATGAATAATCCGGATTATTTTCTAAGGCTTGATGAATACGCAAGGCTCTATCTACCTCACCTCTTGAGCGAAACAAATTACCTAAGGTTAATTCCGCCTCAAATTGGGATTCAGTAGAAATTTGATTTTCAGATTCTTGCTTTTGTAACATAGAAAGGAAAAGATCAACCGCCTTTTCCTGTTGATTAGATAAAAGAAAGTTCAATCCCGTAACATATTCACGGGAAAACTTATTATTAGCAGTTTCTTGATCCTTTTTAGCACTACGTTGCCCCATATACCAACCGTATAATGCGGCAATAGGCAATAAAAGGAACAATAATTCAAGCATTGATTACTCAACCTTTGGCGTGGTTAATTCAGTTATCTGCTGTGCTTGACGTTTTACACGGCGATTTAACGCAATATTTTGCACTTTAACTTTTAAGTAAAAAATACCGGTTACTAACCAGCCCAAAATTAATCCCAAACCAAACAAAATTGCCACTAGTGTTGATAGGCGTAATTCACTCTGAGCAATAATATAATTGAAAGTAATAAGTTGATCATTATTTGCCCCAATTGTAACTGCAACGATGATAACTGCAATTACAACTAAAATCCCTAAAATATACTTAAGCATATAATCTCCTTCACTACAGAAATTTATAATTTGATAGAATTAAATTAAGTCCACACGCTCTTTTAAATCTTTACCTGCTTTAAAATGAGGGACATATTTTCCGGATAATGCGACACTGTCTCCTGTTTTAGGATTTCGTCCTACACGAGGCTGGCGATAATGTAATGAAAAGCTCCCAAAGCCTCTCACCTCAATTCTCTCGCCTTTTTCTAATGTTAGTGTTAAATGCTCTAAAATCTCTTTTACACAATTCTCTACTGTTTTAATCTGTAAATTTGGATTTTTAGCCACTAAACTCTCAATTAATTCAGACTTGGTCATTGTTTCCTCAGTAAAATTAATATAGCAATTTTAAATAATCACTCATCACTAAATGAATATTTAAAATGGCAATTTAAGTTTAAATGGGTATGCTTTAAACATACCCATTTCATTATCAGTTAAATCTAATTATTCGCCTTTAGCAGCTTTGAATGCTTCAGCAAATGCATTTGGTACTGCAACTTCTTCTTTGTTCACTTGTGCAAGTGCTGCTGACTCTTCAGCTTGATCTTTTGCACGAATAGATAAGTGAACAATGCGAGATTTGCGATCTACGCCGGTGTATTTTGCTTCAACTGTATCGTTCACTGCAACTTCACCGTTTAAATCTGCTGCACGGATGTAGCCTTCAACGCCACCTGCTAATTCAACTTTAGCACCTTTAGCATCAACTTCTACTACTGTTGCAGAAACGATTTCGCCTTTTTTTGCACCATCAACAAAGTTTGTGAATGGATCAGATTCTAATTGTTTGATACCTAAAGAGATACGCTCTTTCACTGCATCAACTTGTAGAACTACAGCTTCAACTTCATCACCTTTTTTGTAGTTACGAACTGCTTCTTCACCTGAAACATTCCAAGAAATGTCAGATAAGTGAACTAAACCGTCAATACCACCTTCTAAACCGATGAAGATACCGAAATCAGTGATTGATTTGATTTTACCTGATACTTTATCGTTTTTGTTGTGAGTAGAAGCGAATTGTTCCCAAGGGTTTGCTTTACATTGTTTTAAACCTAATGAGATACGACGACGTTCTTCATCAACTTCAAGTACCATTACTTCAACTACATCACCTACATTAACCACTTTAGATGGGTGAATGTTTTTATTTGTCCAATCCATTTCTGAAACGTGAACTAAACCTTCAACGCCGTCTAAAATTTCAACGAAGCAACCGTAGTCAGTTAAGTTAGTTACTTTACCTGTTAATTTGCTGTTTACCGGGTGGTTTTCAGCGATTACAGCCCAAGGATCTTGACCTAATTGTTTTAAGCCTAATGATACACGGGTTTTATCTTTGTCGAATTTTAATACTTTAACAGTAACTTCGTCACCAACATTAACCACTTCACTTGGGTGTTTAACACGTTTCCACGCCATATCTGTGATATGTAATAAGCCATCAACACCACCTAAATCTACGAATGCACCGTAGTCGGTTAAGTTTTTAACTGTACCTTTAACTTCTGAACCTTCAACTAAGTTCGCTAATACAGCATCACGATCTTGGTTGCTTTCTGTTTCGATTACAGCACGACGAGATACAACTACGTTGTTACGTTTTTGATCTAACTTGATTACTTTGAATTCGTACTCTTTACCTTCTAAGTTTAAAGAATCACGAACTGGACGAGTATCAACTAATGAACCTGGTAAGAATGCACGTACGCCGTTTAATTCAACAGTGAAACCGCCTTTAACTTTACCATTAACGAAACCGATAACTGTAGCTTGTTCTTCAAATGCTTTCTCTAAAGCAATCCAAGCTTCGTTACGTTTTGCATCACCACGAGAAACAACTGTTGCACCAAAGCCATCTTCTACAGCTTTAAGCACTACATCTACTTCATCACCAACTTGAACTTCTAATTCACCTTGTGCATTAGTAAATTCTGATGCATCGATAGCTGACTCAGATTTGAAACCTGTATCAACAATCACTAAACCTTTCTGGATAGCAACAACAGTACCTTTAACAACATCACCTAAACGTGGTGTAGCTGCAAATGATTCTTCAAGTAGTTGAGCAAACGATAATTCTGACATAATAAATCTTCTATAAAATAAACATCCATCTAACGTCCTGTTAAACGGGGTTGGTAATAAAAGCTAAACAAATCCTATGTAAAGCCAACAAACTAAAATCTAATATATTGAGCGATATGATCTAACGCTTGTTTAACCACATCTTCAATGGATAAATACGTTGAGTCTAACAATAACGCATCTTTAGCAGGGACAAGGGGAGCAACTGCACGATTTCTATCGCGAAAATCACGTTCTTTTATCTCGGCTAAAATCTCGTCAAAGTTAGCATTAAATCCTTTTTCTTGCAACTGTTTTACGCGTCTTTTTGCACGTTCTTCTGCACTTGCATCTAAAAAGAGCTTAATTTGAGCATTTGGGAATACGACTGTCCCCATATCTCTACCATCTGCAATCAATCCTTTTTCAGTACTAAAGGCTCTTTGACGTTCTAATAATGCCTCTCTTACCTTAGGAAAAGCAGCGACTTTAGAAGCATTCTGCCCTGCTTCAGCAGTACGAATTTGATTGCCTACATTTTCTCCATCTAAAATCACACTAATTTCGCCATTTGCAGGCATAAATTGGATATTTAGATTACGCCCTAGTTCCGCTAATTTTTCTTCGTCATCCAGTGCAATACCCTTTTTTACTGCACTTAGGGCAGTAATTCGATATAGTGCCCCAGAATCCAAAAAATCAAAGCCCAGTTTTTCTGCTAAAACGTGGCATAGTGTACCTTTCCCAGCACCGCTAGGTCCATCAACTGTAATAACTATTTTTTCCATTTCTTTACCCTATTGTGCTTGTAACTCAGTAATAGTTACATCAAAATTTAATAATTGACTACCACGTTGAACAATCACGCGAACTGTAGAATATGGTTGCATTTCAGCTAGTGCTTCCATCATTTGTGAAGGCGATAATGCTTCAACGTTACCGATTTTAAGAATCAAATCTCCAGCTTGAATACCAGCTTTAGCTGCTGGACCATTTTTACTTACATCACCAATAATTACGCCTTTTTCATAGCCTTGCATTTTAGCTGTATCAAATAAATCTGTACTTACGCCAAAATAACCTCTAATTACACGACCATCTCGAATAATTTTTTGCATAATCTGGTTAGCCAGATTAATGGGAATAGCAAAATTCAATCCCTCAGATAATTCATTAGTATTTTTACCTAAACGCAAGGTATTAATACCAATAAGTTCTCCTGCACTATTAATTAATGCACCACCTGAGTTTCCTTGATTGATAGACACATCCGTCTGGATAAAATTTTGTCGCCCACTTTCTGTTAGAGTATTTCGCCCAATGGCACTGACTATACCTTGAGTAATACTCTGACCTAGATTTAACGGATTACCGATGGCTAAAACCACATCTCCAACCTCAATTTTTCGCTCGGTATTTTGTGGTATTGTCGGCAGATTTTCAGCCTCTATTTTGAGTACGGCTAAATCAGTAAGAGAATCCGCACCAACTAATTTTACATCTGTTGAAATTAAACCATTTTGCAAAGCAATAACTATTTGATCTGCATCATCAATAACGTGTTTATTTGTTAAGATATAACCATCATTACTCATAATCACGCCCGAGCCTAAATTTTTAACTTCAAATGCTGAATTTTCAGCACTAAAATTTCGGTTATACACATTTACTACTGCTGGCGATGCAATTCTTACAGCTTGGTTGTAACTGGCAATTTCTCTCTGATTTAATGCTAAAAAGGAAAATCCATTACTTTTATGTTGAAATAAGGGAGCAATGAACAAAATTAAAATTGCACAAAAAAGTCCAAAAATGACCGCTTGCCCGATTTTTTTCAGCATTGTGAATCCCTTGAAACTTAATTACTTAATTATAAACGGCGTGCTTGCCAAAATGCTTTTGACCAATAAGGAGAATCTATATCAGAGTAGATCACACCACCTTTTGTTGAGGCGTGAAGAAATTGTCCATTTTTAACATAAACACCAACGTGTTTACCGTTTGGACCTCTGCCTGTATTAAAGAAAACTAAATCCCCGGTTCTCAATTCTCGCTTAGAAATTCGCTCCCCTTCTTTGGCTTGATCTTTAGTTGTTCTTGGTAAACTAATTCCGAATAAATCTCTAAAGGTAACCTGCATAAAACCGGAACAGTCAATTCCTGATTTGCTATTACCACCTAAACGATAGCGTGTTCCTTTCCATTCATACTGGTGTTCACTTAAACGGCTAATTGCCATAATAGGATCAGAAAGATCTGCGTGATAGGTTGAATGGTAAATTTTACTTCTTGCTTGTGCTTTGGAGGCTGTTCTATCTGAACTTGAACAGGCAGATAATACGATTGCACTTGCTAGAAAAACGCCTAATGATAGCCATTTTTTTACTAATTTCATTTAATACCCCTATTCTGAGCATTTACATCATTGTCTATGAAATATAAGCTTATTATTCTACTTGAATATTCGCCTGCTCAATACGTTCACGCAATTTTTGACTTGCTTTAAAACTTACTACTCTACGAGCAGATACTGCTACATTCTCGCCTGTTTTAGGATTGCGACCGGGTCTTGCTTTTTTCTCTCGAAGTGAAAAATTACCAAAACCTGATAATTTTACTTCCTCACCATTCTCAAGAGATGCTCGAATTTCTTCAAAAAATAATTCAACAAATTGCTTAGCAACACGCTTTTCTAAATCTAATTTTTCAATTAGGTTTTCTGCAATTTCAATCTTGGTAAGTGCCATAATTGATCCTTATTTATTTTTATGGCTGGTATGACACCAGCCATATTTTATTTGATGATTAATCACGAAGTACCGCATTGAAACTTGTTGCCAATTCAACTAATACCTTTTGAATGACAGCATTAATTTCACTTTCTTCTAATGTTTTTTCTTTATCTTGAACAGTCAAACTAATCGCTAAACTCTTCTTACCTTCAGCTAAATTTGCACCACGATAAACATCGAATAAATTTAAGCCAACTAATTGACTACCAGCTGCCTTACGGCAAGCATTCAAGATTTCTCCTGCCGGTACAGATTCATCCACCACAACTGCGATGTCTCGGTTATTTGCAGGGAATCGTGAAATTTCACCCGCTTGTGCAACAGTACGCTCTGCAATCGCAGAGGCTAAAATTTCACACACAATCGGTTTGCCTTTAATGCCGAGTTTCTGCACAATTGATGGGTGAACCGTACCGATAAAGCCAATTTCTTCGCCGTCTAACATAATCGCAGCAGATTGCCCTGGGTGTAATGCTGCAAACTGTTTTGCCACAAATTGTAAATCGTGGCGAACAGAGGTTAATGAAAGAACACGCTCAATATCACCTTTCAAATCAAAGAAATCCGCTGCTTCGTTTTTTGCTTCCCAATGCACAGGGCGTTTATCGCCCACAATCGCTGCACCAAATACATACTCTTGGCGAACACCTGACTCTGCTTTGCTGTCAGGAATAAAGCGTAAACCGCCTTCAAAAATACGCACACGGTTTTGCTGGCGACTTTGGTTATAAACGATAGTATCTAATAAGCCGGTTAAAAGTGAAACACGCATCGCCGACATTTCACTTGAAATCGGGTTAGGTAAAATTAACGCCTCTTGATTTGGATGTAATAATTCCTGTTTTTTCGGATCTACAAAGCTATAAGTAATCACTTCTTGGTAATCGCTATCCACCAGTGCCATACGGATACGGTTTGCTTCCAATAATTTTTCCGGTGTGCCTTTCATTGTTAAATGTGCAAGCGGAGAATTATTTGGAATACTGTTGTATCCATAGATACGAGCGACTTCTTCAATTAAATCTTCTTCAATTTCGATATCAAAACGCCAGCTTGGAGCAATTGCCGTCCAAGTGTCATTTGAGAAAGTTACATTTAAACCTAAGCGAGTTAGAATATCGGTTACGGTTACATCTTCAATATGATGACCGATAACCGAATCTAATTTACTGCGGCGTAACTTGACAGTATTACGTTTTGGTAGATTTTCTTCGCTCACAGCTTCTACAATTTCACCAGCTTCACCACCACAAATCTCTAATAATAATGCGGTTGCTCGCTCCATCGCTCTACGGGTTAATTCCGGATCAACACCACGTTCAAAACGATGGGAAGCATCAGTATGTAATCCATATTGACGAGCACGACCGGTAATCGCTAATGGAGCAAAAAATGCCGCTTCTAATACCACATCTTTGGTATTTTCACTCACACCACTTGCCTCGCCCCCAAAGATACCCGCCATCGCTAACGCACCTTTGCTATCTGCAATCACAAGTGTATTACTTTGCAATTTAGCCGTTGTGCCGTCTAATAACACTAATTCTTCGCCATCTTTCGCCATACGCACTTGGATATTGCCATCAATTTTTGCCGCATCAAAGGCGTGCATCGGCTGACCGAGTTCTAATAAACTTAAGTTAGTAATATCCACGATTGGGTCGATAGAACGAATACCACAACGGCGTAATTTTTCTTGCAACCATAATGGTGAGGCCGCTTTTACATTCACATTTTTCACCACACGGGATAAATAACGAGGGCAAGCTTCAGGGGCTTGTAATTCCACCGTAACTTTATCCGCAATAGTCGCTGCCACAGGAGTAATTACCGGTGCTTTCACATCAATTTGGTTAATCACACCCACTTCACGAGCGATACCTGAAATGCTTAAGCAATCGGCACGGTTTGGCGTTAAGCTGATTTCAATCGCTACATCGTTCAAATTCAAATATTCACGGAAATCTTGACCGATAGGTGCATCAGCTGGTAGTTCAATAATACCGCTATGATCTTCTTTAATACCTAGCTCCGAGTAAGAACATAACATTCCTTCTGACGGCTGACCACGCAATTTGGTTTTCTTGATTTTGAAATCGCCCGGTAAAACCGCACCATCCACTGCACACGCCACTTTCAAGCCCTGACGGCAATTTGGAGCACCGCAGACGATATCTAATAAACGCTCGCCGCCTACATTTACTTTAGTTACACGTAATTTATCGGCATCCGGATGTTGAGCACACGCTACCACTTCGCCCACAACCACGCCTGAAAATGCACCTGCTACCGCCTCTACATCATCAACTTCTAAACCTAACATTGTAATTTGGTCGCATAATTGCTCTGTAGTAATGGCTGGATTAACCCATTCACGCAACCAAGATTCATTGAATTTCATTATTTATATCCTTTAATTTGCAAAATTTTTGTTCTTTTTGACCGCTTGTTGTGAGCGAATTACTTAAATTGTTTTAAGAAACGTAAGTCATTTTCAAAGAATGAGCGTAAATCCGTTACATTGTAGCGAAGCATAGTTAAACGCTCAACGCCCATACCCACTGCAAAACCGCTGTATTCTTCAGGATCGATGCCTACATTGCGTAACACATTCGGGTGAACCATACCGCAGCCTAATACTTCCAACCATTTTCCGTTTTGACGCATTACATCCACCTCTGCTGAAGGCTCGGTGAATGGGAAGAATGATGGGCGGAAACGCACTTGTAAATCTTCTTCAAAGAATGCTTTTAAGAAATCGTGGATCAAACCTTTTAATTCAGTAAAGTTTGCTTTTTTATCCACATAAAGTAATTCGATTTGGTGGAACATTGGTGTATGAGTTTGGTCGTAATCGTTACGATATACACGCCCCGGAGCTACAATGCGGATTGGTGGTTTTACAGTTTCCATCGTACGAATTTGCACGCCGGAAGTTTGGGTTCTGAGTAAACGTTTTGCATCAAACCAGAACGTATCGTGATCGGCACGAGCAGGGTGATGAGCAGGAATATTTAACGCATCAAAGTTATAGTAATCGGTTTCGATTTCAGGACCATTTGCCACCGTAAAACCTAATTCCGAGAAGAATTTCACTACACGTTCAATCGTGATAGATACAGGGTGTAAGCCGCCTAATTCGGTTTTACGTCCCGGCAATGACACATCAATACTTTCATTGGCTAATTTAGCATTTAATTCGGCAGTTTCTAAGCTCTCTTTCTTCGCATTTAACGCATCTTGAGCAATTTGTTTTGCATCATTGATTTTTTGACCGACTGCTGGTCGCTCTTCTGCCGGTACATCACGCAAACCTTGCATTAAGGCAGTGAAATGCCCTTTTTTACCAAAATATTCCACTTTCAATGCTTCTAATGTCGCAATATCATTTGCTGCATTCACAGCATCAACTGCTTGTGCAACTAAACCTTCTAAGTTGTGCATTCTATCCTCTAATAATTTTGATGATTTAAAATTAGGGGAATGATAATACGTTAGTAAAAAAAAGTAAATGTAGCGTTTTGCTAAATTGTTGATTTTTAAGGTAAAGGATTTTGATACAAGCGGTCATATTTCTGCATTTTTTTGCAAGCCTTGAGTGATTAAATTGGCTTTAAGTTTGAAAAGGGTTATTATAAATAACATTTTTAAGCTACTAACAAAGGAAAAAACGATGTTCAATATTAGTAAACAACAAGTTTTAGAGGCTTTTAATTTCCGTTCTGCTTGCCGTAATTATGATCCTGCCCGCAAAATAAGCAAAGCGGATATGGATTACATTTTAGAGCTCGGTCGTCTTTCGCCAAGTTCGGTAGGTTCTGAACCTTGGAAATTTTTAGTGCTACAAAATCCTGAAATTCGCAGCAAAATTGCACCGTTCTCTTGGGGAATTAAGCACCCGATGGAAGAAATGAGCCATCTAGTGATCATTCTTGCTAAGAAAAACGTTCGCTATGACTCACAATATTTAAGAGATTCACTGATTAAACGTGGTTTAACCGAACAACAAATTGAAGGCTCTATCGCTCGCTATAAAAGTTTCCAAGAAGAAGATATGAAAATTTTAGAAAGTGAGAGAGCTTTATTTGATTGGAGTACCAAACAAACCTATATCGCATTAGGTAATATGATGAGCGGTGCGGCTTTAATCGGTATTGACTCTTGCCCGATTGAAGGTTTCCATTATGATAAAGTAAATCAGATTTTAGCTGATGAAGGCTTATTTGATCTCAATGAATATGGTATTTCGTGTATGGTAACTTTTGGCTACCGCAACAAAGATATTAAGAAAAAATCACGCAAACCGGTAGAAGAAGTGATTGAGTGGATTGAATAATCTAAAGTGGAATTTATAAAAATGGGCGATTTATTTCGCCCATTTTTATCTCATTTATTCTGGTTTTACCCATTTATTTGTAATTGTGCCGGCTACCATTGCCCCATTTACATTTAATGCAGTTCTTCCCATATCGATAAGTGGTTCAACAGAAATTAATAGTCCCACTAACTCAATCGGTAAGTTTAAGGTTGATAGCACTACAATCGCGGCAAATGTTGCCCCACCACCAACGCCTGCAATCCCAAATGATGAAATAGCCACAACTAAAATCAGCGTTAAAATGTAATTTAAACTAAAGGGATCAACGCCGACTGTTGGTGCAATCATTACCGCTAACATCGCAGGATAAATCCCCGCACAGCCATTTTGACCGATAGTTGCCCCAAAGGTTGCAGCAAAGTTTGCAATCACACTATGGTTGCCTAATTTGTTCGTTTGCGTTTCAATATTCAGCGGAATCGTTGCTGCACTTGAGCGTGAAGTGAAAGCAAAACTTAATGTCGGTAAAACTTTTTTATAATAATCAAACGGGTTCACTTTGGCGATGAATAGCAAGATACCGTGTACGATAAACATCAACGCCATTGCGATATAAGAAGCAACAATAAAGCTGCCTAAGTTTACAATATCACTCCATTGCGAAGTTGCCGCCATCTTGATCATTAACGCAAACACTCCGTAAGGCGTTAAACGAATGACAAAACGAACTAAACGCATCACTAATTTATTCAAGGTTTCTACGCCTT
Source organism: Mannheimia indoligenes (assembly GCF_036880405.1). Taxonomy (NCBI): domain Bacteria; kingdom Pseudomonadati; phylum Pseudomonadota; class Gammaproteobacteria; order Pasteurellales; family Pasteurellaceae; genus Mannheimia; species Mannheimia indoligenes. The sequence goes on from NZ_JBAJJM010000007.1 coordinate 47,527, forward strand.
GAGCAATACGCTCACCTAAATTTCTGTCCTCTTTACCTAAACTTAGTGCAGCAAAACCTAATAAAGCGGAAAAAATTACTGTACTAATAATGGAAGTCGGATTTGCACCTGTCAATTCTAAAAACGGATTTTTAGGAATAAAAGAAAGTAACATTGCCGGCACCGATAAGTTACTCACTTGCTCTGCACGCCCCACGACTTTTTCTTGTGCAGCAATTTCACGTGTGCCAGCGACTAACCCTTCTGCTGAAAGATCAAATAGATAAACCAACGCAATGCCGATAACGGCAGAAATTGCTGTGGTAACTAATAATACTGACAGCACACCAAAACTGATTTTGCCTAATGCTCCCGCTTCTTTTAAACGGGTAATCGCAGATAGAATTGAAACAAAAACAAGCGGCATTACGATCATTTGTAATAAACGTACATAACCGTTACCTACTAAATTGATCCAATCAAGTGTTGCATCAATAAGTGGTTTTTCGTAAAAAGTTTGTAAAATTACACCGCTTGCAAGACCTAACACTAAGCCGATAAATACGGTTTGCCCCAGTTTTTGCGTCGATTTATAAATTCTTGCCAGTAAAAATAAAATAGCAGCAAAAACCGCTAAATTTAGAATAAGCACAAAGCCTCCTAATATAAATAGTCATATAATAAAAAATGTCGCAAGGTTATTATGTTTACGGCATTTCTAAAAGACGAATTGTTACTTTATCATAACTAAAAGTTATAACAACTCCCAGCTTAGATTAGAAATTAAACGGCAATGATCGCATTTAAAATGAAAAATATCGTGTAATGGAGATGCCAACTTCCACTCGCCATTACAAGATGGACATTTCCTATTGTGTTCTTCCATTTCATCGATACCTAAGCGATAGAGATAATAAAAAGTTGGAATCTGCGTTTTTTCTTCCACTTGTTTGCATAAATCTAAGCCGGATATTGCCAATTCACTTCTATTATCCGAGATCTGCATTAACGCACTTTCTTCTAAAATATCTCCTTTCATTTGCAAGAGATCACACGCTTGCCAATTCTGCTGCCAATCTAATAATGCTTCACTTAACACTTGATCTTTCAAACGATAAAGCGGAATAGGGGCAAATTGCTCGCCATCATAAAGTGGTGAACAGGTATCTAGATGCGTTGTGTATAGAATTTGGAATTTAGGTTGTTTACTATGGCTCGTTTCCTCGCCTTGATAATCACGCCCAACAATTTCAAAACTAGTAAAAGTTACACCATTTTCGACCGCTTGTAATAGTGCTTCATTTACTTCATCGCTGTTATTAGCTGGCAATAAACTATCTTGCTCTGGTGTGCAAACTCTGGCTTGAAATTCTGTTTGATGAAAGGTTATCGGCATTTCTCTGCCGATAACTTGCCCATTATATAGCCACTGATTTAAAACCTGCCCAATTAACGTGACAGGGTCTTGTTCAAAATGTTGATAACTAAAATGAACGATAACTTGATACATTAAATATTCTCTGCCATATCTTGAAATTCTTGCTTAACCACTGTGGTCGGTTCTTGATGAATAATCACTTTTGACATTGGAAAAGCTTCTAACAATTTCTGCTCAAGGCTATCGGTAATATCGTGAGCCACCAATAGTGTTAAATGATCATCTAACTCCAAATGCAGTTGGATAAAACGTACTGCCCCTGCTCGGCGAGTTTGAATATCGTGAATACCTAAAATATTTTGGTGATGAGAGGCAATTTCTTTAATTTGCTCAATCTCTTCATCGGGTAATGATTTATCGAGTAAGGTTTGTACCGCTTCCCAAAACATTTTTACCGCATTGAAGGCGATATAAAGAGCAATACCGATAGCAAAAATCGCATCTGCATAAATAAAACCTGCTCCGTTAAGTAACATTGCTACCAAAATCGCCGCATTCATAAATAAATCTGTTTGATAATGTAGCGAATCTGCTTCAATTGCCGGGCTCTGCGTAATTTTCACCACATAACGTTGGTATAACACTAAAATAGCTGTCGCTATAATAGAAACAATACTGACAATTACCCCAATATGTGATTGAGTAATCAATTCCGGATTGGTTAATTTATGGAAGCCTTGCAATAGCAAGAACACTGCCGAACCGGAAATAAAAGCACTTTGTGCAAGTGCCGCCAAAGATTCAGCCTTGCCGTGTCCGAAAGCGTGATTATCATCAGCAGGTTGAAGTGCAAAACGTAGCACTAAAATATTAGTAAGAGAGGCAAACAGATCCACAACCGAATCGGTCATTGCCGCTAAAATGGAAATCGAGCCAGTTTGCCACCAGGCAAAGGCTTTAATAATGATAAGTGAAACCGCAATAATAATGGCAAAATTCGCAGCTCGTTTCACTAATTTGTTATAATTTTCTGTCATTTTCTACATTCAACTAACCAAGCAAGTTGATTAAATTCAAAAGCAAGTTTTGTCATTGCTTGGCTGTAAGCGGTCAAATTTTTCGATTTTTTTGCAAATTCGGTGTTATTCAACGATTTTTTATCTGAAAATTGGATCTGCCCATAACCACAATCCAAATTACGCCCACGCGTTACTTCTAGCATTACATTATTAAAACGTTCTGTTGGCGGATAAATTACATTACTCTGGAGTTCGTTTTGCTCAATCTTAAATTTCGCAATCACATCTTGTTGTTTGGCAAAACTGGATTGACGAAAAGCGGATCGTTGTTCCAACGTCTGATTTTTACTGTTTTTATCTAAGAAAAACAAAATCCCTTTTTCCCAATTTTCAGCATTTTTCTCACCAATTTCAGGTAAGTAAAGTAAATGCTGCATTTCATCAAGCTGATTTGTCGTAACTTTAATGTAAGTCTGCCCTTGAAAATCCACTTTTTCCGGCACAGCAAATTGATTACTTTGGCTAACGCAGCCTGCCATTATCAAAATAGTAGGAGCAAATAGCATTTGCCTGCTAAATAAACGCTTAATCATTTTGTTCTTCTCGCTTGAACACCAATTCTGTTGCGGTTGAACTTTCCTCATCAAACCAATAACCACCGTAGTTAAACTGTTTGAGCTGTTCAACTTTAGTTGGTTGAGTTTCCAACATAAAGCGAACCATCATTCCCCTCGCTTTTTTCGCATAGAAGCTGATCACTTTATATTTACCGTTTTTCTCGTCTAAAAAAACCGGCTTGATGATTGTTGCATTTAGATTTTGAGGCTTAACTGCTCCATAATATTCATCAGAGGCGAGATTAACTAAAATATCATCACCTTGTTCATCAATCGCTTTTTGTAGGTTTTCAGTGATGATATTCCCCCAAAATGCGTAAAGATCTTTGCCCTTTGAATTCGATAACTTCGTTCCCATTTCCAAACGATATGGCTGCATTAAATCCAGCGGTTTTAATAAACCATATAAGCCTGAGAGCATACGTAAATGATTTTGAGCATATTCCACTTGGGCTTTGGTTAAACTCTCGGCATCCAAGCCTGTATAAACATCGCCTTTAAAGGCAAAAATTGCCGCTTTCGCATTTTGTTCGTTATGTTCAAGCGTCCATTCAGTAAAACGAGCAACATTAAGTGCAGCTAATTTGTCGCTAATTGACATCAAACTCCCCACTTCAGCAGGCGAAAGTTGTTTACAAATATCAATTAATTCTTGGCTGTAAGCGGTCAAATTTGGCTGAGAAAATGCAAATCCGTCAATTTTAGTCTCAAAATCAAGGGTTTTAGCAGGGGAAATAATGGCTAACATACGATCTTTTACTCTTTTAATTTTTCAATTTCTTTTGTGAATTCCTCAATATCGCTAAAACTCAAATAAATAGAGGCAAAACGGATATAAGCCACTTTATCTAGTTGTTTTAACGCATTCATTGCAAGTGTGCCGATATGACGGCTTGGCACTTCTCGCTCGCCCATTGCTTGTAGCTGAATGATGATTTGGCTGATGGCTTTTTCTACATCATCAGCACTCACAGGGCGTTTGTTTAAAGCACGTCTTAAGCCCATTCTGAGCTTTTCAGCATCAAACGGCTCTCGACTGCCGTTATTTTTAATCACATAAGGCACAACCAATTCTGCCGATTCAAAGGTGGTAAAGCGTTCTTTGCACCCCACACATTCACGGCGACGGCGAATTTGGTAGCCGTTTGCCGCCAAACGTGAATCAATCACTTTGGTTTCTTCGGTTGAACAAAACGGGCAACGCATTATTTTTCCCCTTTTTGTTGTGCTGCTTGCTGTGCGATAAAAGCTTTATGCAAATTTTCCGGCGGCGGTGGCATTTGTAAATAGTAACCCTGCTCTACTAATTTTTGCAAAACTTCTTCGTTTTTAGCTCGAACCAGCTGTTTATCGCCTGCTAAATTGAACATCATCACAAATTCAGGTTTGCCAAATATTTGACGTAAAGTCTCCGGAACTTGTTCAAATTGATCTCGCTTTGCTACATATAAATACATTTCATCTTTTGCTTTGCTTTTATAAATCGCACAAAGTGCCATTGGTTTAGTATTCATCGTCATAATGTCCACCACTATAGTTATCAAATCGGGAATATTGTCCTTGAAAGGTTAATCTCACTCGTCCAATTGGACCGTTACGTTGTTTACCGATGATGATCTCGGCAATGCCTTTCAGATCAGAATTGTCATTGTAAACTTCATCACGGTAAATAAACATAATTAAGTCCGCATCTTGCTCAATAGAGCCGGATTCACGCAAATCCGAGTTTACCGGACGTTTATCTGCACGTTGCTCTAAGCTACGATTAAGCTGTGAAAGAGCCACCACAGGGACTTCTAATTCTTTTGCCAATGCTTTTAGGGAACGGGAAATTTCCGCAATTTCAAGCGTTCGGTTATCGGCAAAACCCGGAGCACGCATTAATTGTAAATAATCGACCATAATCAAGCTCAAACCACCGTTTTCACGGTAAACACGTCTCGCTCGGGAACGAAGCTCTGTTGGCGTTAAGCCTGAACTATCATCAATATAAATATTATTACGTTCTTGCAAAATTGCCATTGTAGTGGAAATTTTAGCCGTATCTTCATCGTCTGAGATTTGCCCTGTTCGAATCTTGGTTTGATCCACTCGAGAAAGTGAAGCCAACATACGCATCATAATTTGATCGGCTGGCATCTCAAGACTGAAAATCAGTACAGGTTTTGCCGGCTTTTTCTTCGGATTGCCGTTTTCATCTAAATCGTCTTTATCTTCAATATCAATGAGCGAGGCATTTTCGCATAAATTCATCGCAAAAGTCGTTTTTCCCATTGAAGGACGAGCAGCAACAATAATTAAATCCGAAGGCTGTAATCCAGCCGTTTTTTTATTGAGATCGGTAAAGCCTGTGGAAACGCCCGTTACCCCACCGTTATGACGATTTTTAGACAAGGTATCCATTCTCGCCAACGTTTTTAACAAAATATCATCAATGCGTTGCGGACCTTCATTAGCATTATTTCTCTTTTCGGCAATTTCAAATACGATACGTTCAGCTTCGTCTAAAACCTCTTTAGAATTTCGCCCTTTGGTTTTATAACCCATTTCCGCAATTTGATTGCCTGCACTGATAACACTTCTTAAATCGGAACGATCTCGAACAATATCCGCATAAGCAAGAATATTTGCTGCACTTGGGGTATTTTTAGAGAGTTCTGCAAGGTAGGCAAAACCGCCGACATCTTGTAATACGCCTTTATCTTTTAACAATTGGTCAAGGGTAATAATATCAACAGGCTTGTTAGCACGTACCAGATCTGCCATTTGCTCAAAAATAATGCGGTGAGCATAATTATAAAAATCGTGCGGTTGCACACGCTCAGCCACATTATCCCAATGATCGTTACTTAGCATAATGCCTCCAAGCACTGCCTGCTCTGCCTCAATAGAATGCGGAGAAATGCTAATCTGCTCAACTTGCTTATCTTTTACTTTTTCACGAGGTGTGCCGTTATATTCTGCCATTTTCATCTCTTATTAAATAAAGTTTGATTGGTATAGTTTATCGGAATTTACATTAAATTGAAATTTGCATTTTTTTATACCTTATTCAAACAATAGCAAGCGGTCAAATTTCTTTAAATTTTTGCAAAATGCTTACAAAACCCGACCGCTTGTTTAAAAAACACTCATTACACCGTGATCTTTGCTGATACATCAAGTAAAATACGCAGGATTTCAAATAGGAAATCATTTTAAATTTATCACTATGGAGATATTCTATGGCATTGAATAACATTTTAGGTTTATTCGCCCAGTCCCCACTTAAACCGTTACAAAAACACTCGAATAAAGTGGTAGAATGTAGCGAATTACTAGAATCTTTTTTTGAGGCTACTTTTGAACATAATTGGGAAAAAGCCTCTTTAGTTCGTGGTCAAATTGTTGATTTAGAACGCCGTGCAGACTCACTAAAACGTGAAATCCGCCTAAAACTTCCTCGTGGCTTATTTATGCCGTTAGAAAGAACGGATTTGTTAGAGCTAGTAACACAATTAGACAAACTTGCAAATTATTCAAGAGATATTTCAGGTCGCATTATCGGACGTCAGCTAGTTATTCCTGCGGAAATGCAACCATTATTCAAAAAATTCCTTTCTCGTAGTATTGATGCCAGCCGTCAAGTACGCAAAGTATTAGATGAAATGGATGAACTATTAGAAACCGGCTTTAGAGGTAGAGAGCTGGACTTCGTTAATAAGATGATTCTTGAACTCGACCAGATCGAAGACGACACTGATCAATACCAAATTACATTACGCCATACTCTGTTATCATTGGAAAAAACACTTAATCCGATTGATGTGATGTTCTTATACAAATGTATCGAACGTATCAGTATTTTAGCCGATCAAGCACAGCGAATCGGTTCTCGCATTGAATTGATGTTAGCTAAATCATAGGAAGTACAATGGAACTGATTAACAACTACGGTTTTATTATTGTTGTCATTACAGCCGTTTTTGGTTTTATTATGGCATTTGGTATCGGTGCAAATGACGTTGCAAATGCAATGGGAACTGCTGTTGGCTCTCGCACCATTACCGCAAAACAAGCAATCTATATTGCGTTAGTTTTCGAGTTTTTTGGAGCTTACCTTGCCGGTGGTGAAGTAGCTGAAACAATTAAAAGCGGTATTATTTCAACTGATGCTTTCATTGGTCGCCCGGATATTCTCATTCTAGGTATGATGTCAGCCCTTTTTGCTGCAGGTATCTGGTTAGTTGTAGCCTCACAAAAAGGTTGGCCTGTTTCTACTACCCACTCAATTATCGGTGCTATTGTGGGTTTTGCTATCGTATCTGTAGGTATGGAAGCAGTACAATGGGGACAATTTGGCGGTATTGTGGGTAGCTGGTTTATTACGCCATTTATTGCTGGTGTTGTTGCCTACCTTATCTTTGTGTCTACACAAAGAATGATTTTTGATACTGAAAACCCAATGGCAAATGCTGAGAAATATGCTCCTTATTATACAGCTCTAACAGTATTTATTATTTGTATCGTTACGCTAGAAAAAGGCTTAAAACACGTTGGTTTGGATCTTAGTGGTTTACAGACGGCTCTTCTTTCCGCTGCAATTTCTGTAGTTTGTGCCATTATTTGTGTGTTTTATCTTCGTAGTAATGCTTTCAAAGCAAGCTTAAAAGAAAACTCTACGTTTAGCGGTGTAGAAAAAGTATTCAGTATTTTAATGCTGATTACAGCTTGTGCAATGGCTTTCGCACACGGTTCAAATGACGTTGCTAATGCTATCGGTCCTTTAGCTGCGGTGGTTTCTATTGTTGATCACGGCGGTGTGATTGAAGGAAAAACAGTTATGGCTCCTTGGGTTTTACCATTAGGTGCGGTAGGTATTGCAGTTGGTCTTGCGGTAATGGGTCATAAAGTAATGGGTACTATCGGCACAGGTATTACTGATTTAACACCAAGTCGTGGTTTTGCAGCTCAGTTTGCTTGTTCAGCTACAGTAGTAATAGCATCCGGTACAGGGCTTCCAATTTCTACAACGCAAACACTTGTAGGTGCAGTTATTGGTGTAGCTTTTGCACGAGGTATTGCGGCATTAAACCTGAGCGTAATTCGTAATATCATCGCATCTTGGGTAATTACTTTACCGGCAGGGGCATTGCTATCCATTGTGATTTACTATATCTTAAGTGCAATTTTTCATTAATCCACTTACTCTTTTAAGGGGTAACTCTGCTTACCCCTTTTCTATTTTAAATTGCAAGGAGCATTATGAAAAAAACCGTTTATTTACTTTCGGGACTACTGTTCTGCACGGCATTCCCTACACTTGCTCAAACGCAATATATTAGTGAAAATCTTAATACCTATATGCGTAAAGGTGCAGGGGATAATTTTAGAATTGCCGGTGCAATCCAAGCAGGAGAAAAGGTAACGGTATTAGACAAAAAAGATCGTTATAGCTTAATTAGAGACACCCGAAACCGTGAAGGCTGGGTATTAAATTCTGATTTAAGTAATACCGCAAGCCCAAAAGAGCTTATTCCCCAGTTAAATCAACAGGTTCAAGACTTAACCAATCGTTTGAGCAAAATTGATACTGAATGGCAACAACGTACGGCGGAAATGCAGCGTAGAACGCAAGATGCCGTTCAAAAAAGTAGTGATTTAGTAGAAGAAAACGCTCAGTTAAAACGTGAATTGGAAATCTTAAAAAACAAAAACCGTGATTTAGAAACAATGCATGATTCTGAAAAGCGTGAAATTGTAATTCAATGGTTTATCTACGGTGGTGCTGTTTTAGGGGCTGGTTTACTACTCGGCTTACTTGTACCATTCTTAATTCCTCGCCGTAAACGTAATAGTGGTGGTTGGGCTTAATAAAAAGATAAAAAGGATTTAGCTTAAAACTAAATCCTTTTTTCATTTCTATCTTACTGATAATTTCTCTAACTCAGTAAAATAGGTCGGGAAGGTTTTTGCCGTACAGTTTGGATCTAAAATCGTTACTGGTGTATTAGACAATGCAATCAATGAAAAACACATAGCCATTCGGTGATCGTTATAAGTTTCAATTTCTGCGTGTTGGAATTTATCCAATTCAAGAGGTTGAATACGGATAAAATCTTCACCTTCTTCAACAATTGCCCCGATTTTGCGTAATTCCGTAGCCATTGCAGTTAAACGGTCAGTCTCTTTTACCCGCCAATTGTAGATATTACGAATAACCGTTTCTCCTTCGGCAAATAAGGCAGTGGTAGCAATCGTCATTGCCGCATCAGGAATATGGTTCATATCCATATCCACACCTCTTAACGGGGCTTGCTCTGCTTGGATAAAATCCTCACCCCAAGTGATTTTTGCCCCCATTGCCTCTAATACATCAGCAAACAAGCGGTCGCCTTGTATTGATTTTTTACCAATACCCGTAACCTTAACATTACCTTTAATCGCCCCGGCGGCTAAGAAATAAGAAGCAGAGGACGCATCGCCTTCCACCAGATAATTGCCTTGTGGTGCGATATAGGTTTGATTGCCTTTTACTGAAAATATGTGATAATCACGGTTTTCAACGGTTATCCCAAAATCCTTCATCATTGATAGCGTAATATCAATATAAGGTTTTGATACCAGATCACCAATAATTTCAATTTCCATATCATTTTCAGCTAAAGGTGCAGACATCAATAATGCGGTTAAGAATTGGCTGGAAATTGAGCCATCAATTTGTACTTTTCCACCATTTAAACCACTATTTGTGATGGCTAATGGCGGATAGCCTTCATTTTCTAAATATTCTACTTCTGCCCCAACTTGGCGTAACGCATCAACTAAATGCTTGATTGGGCGTTCTTTCATTCGAGGCTCACCTGTCAAAATAATTTGAGCCCTATTCTCCCCTTTTAAGCACAACGCGGCAGCTAATGGTCGCATCGCCGTACCGGCATTCCCTAAAAAGAGCGATAAGCCATTTTGAGCTTGAAAAGCCCCACCAATACCTTGTACTTCACAAACAGTCTTATCTTCTGAAAGCTCATAATTTACACCTAAGGCTTTTAACGCATTAAGCATATGGCGAATATCATCGCTATCTAATAAGTTCGTAACTCGAGTTGTACCTTTAGCTAATGCTGCCAGTAATAATGCACGGTTAGACAGGCTTTTTGAACCGGGTAAGTTGATTTCACCTTCTACTCGGGAAATTGGATTTAATGTTAATTTTTCCATTTGTTTTTATAATTTGTAAAATTTTGATAAAAAGAAACCGCTTGTTAAGCCAACACTTTCAACAAAGCAGTAAAAAATCTGTCATTTTCTGCCGGCAACCCGATACTCACACGCAAATGATTTGGCATTCCATAGCCTGCAATCGGGCGAACAATCACGCCTTCACGCAATAATGCCTCATAAATTGGGGCTGCTGGGCGTTTAAAATCGATAGTGATGAAATTGCCCTTAGACGGAATATAGTCTAATCCGTTTGCTTGGCAAAATGCCTCAAAACGAGCCATTTCCAAGCGGTTATTTTTTGCTACTTTTTGTACAAAAGCATCATCATTCATCACTGCAATCGCAGAAGCTAGTGCAAGGCTGTTGCAGTTAAACGGTTGGCGAACACGATTTAATAAATCCGCAATTTCAGGATTGGACACCGCATAACCAATACGAAGTCCAGCTAAGCCGTAGGCTTTAGAAAGTGAGCGAGAAACAATTAAATTCGGATATTTTGCTGATAAGCCGAAAGAATCAATTCTTTCTTCTACAGCCGTAAATTCAGTATAAGCCTCATCTAGCACCACAATAACATTGCTTGGCACTTTTGCTAAGAAAGTCTCAATTTCAGCTTGCGTTAAGAAGTTACCTGTTGGATTATTTGGATTGGCAATAAAAATTAGCTTGGTTTTTTCGTTGATCGCCGCTAAAAATCCCTCTAAATCGTGCCCCCAATTTTTAGCAGGAATTTCACGAGCAACGGCATTGATAGCTTTTGTAACCAGTGGGTAAACAATAAACGCGTATTGTGAATAGATAATTTCATCTTTATCGCTGGCAAAGGTATGAGCAAATAGTTCTAATAAATCATTTGAACCATTACCTAAAGTAATTTGATTTGGCTGTAGGTTGAATTTTTTTGCGATAGTCGATTTAAGCTCAAACCCGTTTGAATCAGGGTAACGCGTTAAATCATCAAGTTGGTTGATAATCGCCTGTTTAGCACTTTCAGGGAAACCAAACGGATTTTCATTTGAAGCCAGTTTGATGATATTTTGAATGCCCAATTCACGTTCTAATTCCTCAATAGGCTTTCCTGCTTGATAAGGCGAAAGCGATTTCACCCCTTCATTGGCGATGTTGAAAAATTGCATAATAACCTCTGTTTTTCTTATTAAAATATCACGTGATTTTAGTAGAGAAAGGATTATTTTACCAGTAAAAGTTTTGTTACAACTGGAAAGAAATAAGTACAGATTAATGCTTTACCTTATTGGTAAAAAATTAATGAAAAACGACCGCTTGTAAACAAAAAACCGAGAACAAGTTGCTCTCGGTTTTTTTAACTTATCTATTAGTGTTCCGCTTTAGTATCAGCAAGGGAATCACCAATATTGTTATCCTTAGTTGGCTTATCATCTATGATAGAAGTAGTATCTGCTGCTTGCTCACCACTTGGTGGCGTTGCATTGTCATCTTTGGTTGGTGTATCACTCCAACCTGATGGTTCTCCAACCGGGCGACGAGCCATTAAGTCATCAATTTGTTTACTATCTAAGGTTTCGTATTTCAATAAGGCATCTTTCATTGCGTGTAAGATATCCATATTTTCTTCTAACGTTTGCTTCGCACGCTGATAGTTTCTATCAATGATCTTACGCATTTCGGTATCAATAAGCTTTTGCGACTCTTCCGATACCCCTTTAATCGCCCCCATTCCGTCTTCATTTTGATAGAAGATCGGACCAAGCTCCTTCGAGAAACCCCATTGCGTTACCATTGCTCGTGCAATTTGAGTTGCACGATGGATATCAGAAGATGCCCCAGTGGTGATTTTATCTTCCCCGAAAATCAAACCTTCAGCGATACGACCTGCAAATAAAGTTGAAAGCTGACTTTCTAATTTGGTGAAGGTCTCACTTACACGGTCGCCTTCCGGCAAGAACTGTGCAAAACCGAGTGCTTGACCGCGAGGTACAATCGTTACTTTATTTAATGGATCGTGTTCCGGCATTAAATAACCGACAATAACGTGTCCCGCTTCGTGGTAAGCTGTGTTGATAATCTCTTTTTCCGTCATCGTATTTGAACGACGTTCCGGACCCATATTAATTTTATCGCGAGCTTCTTCAAAATCTTCCATCGTTACTACACGCTTATTTTTACGTGCTGCGAACAAGGCTGCTTCATTCACTAAGTTTGCTAATTGAGCACCTGAATAACCCGGTGTACCACGAGCAATTTGCATTGGATCAACACCTTCTGCAAGCGGTACTTTTTTCAAGTGAACTCTCAAGATCTGCTCACGACCTTTTACATTCGGCAAATCAACCGTTACTTGGCGGTCAAAACGTCCCGGACGGGTTAAAGCATCATCAAGCACATCAGCACGGTTAGTTGCGGCGATAATAATCACACCTTCCGAACCTTCAAAACCGTCCATTTCTACTAGCATTTGGTTAAGCGTTTGCTCTCGCTCATCGTGTCCGCCACTAAAGCCTGCTCCACCACGTTTGCGACCTACTGCGTCAATCTCATCAATGAAAATGATACAAGGGGCATTTTTCTTCGCCTGGTCAAATAAATCACGCACACGCGAAGCACCTACACCAACGAACATTTCAACGAAATCCGAACCAGCCATCGTAAAGAACGGCACGCGAGCTTCACCGGCAATTGCTTTTGCCAATAAGGTTTTACCAGTTCCCGGAGGTCCAACCATTAAGATCCCTTTTGGGATACGTCCGCCTAGTTTTTGGAATTTGCTTGGATCACGCAAGAATTCAACGACTTCACCTACTTCTTCTTTCGCTTCATCGCAACCGGCAACATCAGAGAAACGGGTTTTGACTTCATCTGCTGTCAGCATTTTCGCTTTGCTTTTACCAAAGCCCATTGCACCTCGACCACCCCCGCCTTGCATTTGTCGCATATAGAAGATGTAGAAGCCGATCAATAGCAACATTGGGAACCACGAAATCAAGATTTGCGATAACAAACCACGACGCTCTGCCGGTTGCCCTGTAATCACCGCATTGGTTTTAGCCAAGTCCGCCATCAGATATTCATCATACATTGGCATTACGGTTTGGTAAGTTGCACCATCGTTCTTGGTAACCACAATAGTGTCGTCATTCTGTTTGAAATCGACCCCTTTTAAGCGATTTTCTTTAATATCACTCAAAAAAGTCGAATATGGCACAGTGTTTGAAGCTCCACCAAAATTAGAATTGAAGCCTTCGTAGGCAGTCATCATTACAATGGCAACCACCACCCAAAGCAAAATATTTTTAACCATATCGTTCAAGGTTAATCCCCTATCTTCTTAATAAAAACTGTTTAAGGTTACTATAAAAGCGGTTAAATTTCTTAACTTTTTTGCAAAATTTTAGCAAAAAACAACCGCTTGTGTGGTTTCTAACCTTTATAGCCTGTTGCAACTATATAAACTTCTCGAGAACGATCTCGTGAAGCTTCCGGTTTTCTGACTTTTACTACACTAAATAGCGAACGAATTTCTCTGAGATATTCATCAAATCCTTCGCCTTGAAACACTTTTACCACAAAACTACCTTTGGGTGCTAATACTTGACGGCACATATCTAATGCTAATTCCACCAGATACATTGCACGAGGAATATCAACAGAAGGCATACCGCTAAAATTAGGTGCCATATCAGACATTACCACATCAACTTTTTCTTCCCCAACACGTTCTAATAACGCGTTCAGAACAGATTCTTCACGGAAATCGCCTTGTAAAAAATCAACCCCGACAATCGGGTTCATATCTAAAATATCGCAAGCAATAACTCTGCCTTTACTGCCAATTTGTGTAACCACATATTGCGACCAACCGCCTGGTGCCGCTCCTAAATCCACAACTGTCATACCCGGTTTAAATAAACGGTCAGTTTGTTGAATTTCATCTAATTTGAAATATGCACGTGAACGTAATTTTTGTTTATGTGCTTTTTGTACAAATTGATCTTTAAAATGTTCCGCAAGCCAGCGAGAGGAACTTGCACTACGTTTTCTACCCATTTTTCTTTTTGTTTAGTTAATCCAAGAATTAATAATAAGGTTTAAATTAACGAATTCAAGAGATAACGAAAAATTAATCTTCGTCAGCTCTTGAATATTAATATTTATTGTTCTTAAGGAACAATTACGGTAAATACATAAGTCGCTAAAATTATGAGTAACACAATACCATAAAGTATATTGGTTTGACCGTGATTAAGCGAAAGCATTGCCACAAAAGATGAAAGTGAAAGTAAGACCATTGATTTCCAGTCTAACCCTAACACCATATTGATGTCATATAATACGCAAACAATAGCTACTGCCGGAATAGTCAAGCCGATACTTGCTACCGCAGAACCTAGTGCAAGGTTTATGCTGGTTTGTAAACGGTTGCGGCGTGCTGCTGTTAATGCGGCTAATCCTTCCGGTAATAATACCACTGCTGCAATAATTACCCCAACTAAAGCCACCGGAGCCCCTGCACCTAGCACCATTTGCTCAATAGATGGCGAGAGAGCCTTCGCTAGAAATACAACAATACCTAAGCAAATAATTAAAAATAATAAACTTGTTAGTGCTACTTTCATTGAAGGTGGTTCTGCGTGATGCGATGGGTTGTCATCATCTTCAACTAAGAAATAATCACGGTGGCGAACCGTCTGAATTAAAATAAATGATGCATAAAGCACAATAGAGGCAATTGCGACAAAAATTAATTGAGATGAGCTATAAGTTGCACCTTCTGTACTTGTGGTAAAGTTCGGTAATACTAAAGTGATCACTAAAATAACAACTAAAGTTACTAATGCCGTGCTGGCTGATTTTTGACTGAAAAATTGCTCACGGTGCTTTAATCCACCAATTAATAAACAACCACCTAAAATACCGTTTAGAATGAGCATTATTGCCGCAAAAACGGTATCACGGGCTAAATAAGCAGTGTTATCTCCACCAGCAACCATCAATGATACAATAAGCGACACCTCAAGCACGGTAATGGCTAATGCAAGAATAATAGTACCAAAAGGCTCGCCTACTTTATGTGCTACAACCTCTGCGTGATGAACCGCTGATAAAACACTCCCAATCAGAAAAGCACCTGCGACTAATTGCAAAACCAGGCTTTCTTTTATGCCGACAAAATAGATAATCCAAGCTGCAATAGGTAATAAAAGCGACCAAATAGGCAAAGGCTGATGACCTTTTTGTACTGTTGGCATAAATTCTCCTTAATATTAATTAGTTACGTACTCCATTTTGTCATTCTATCAAAAAGATTTTTAGTTGTAGAGAAATATAAGAAATAAGTAATACCTATTTATTCCACAATCCGCTAAAGCTTCTCTTAAAAAATCATAAAACTCAGCCCAAACGGAACTTTTTTACTCCAATAAATGAAATTATTGAATAAAAAGAGTAAAATATCGCAAAAATCACGCTTTGGCATATCATTTAAATATCTTGCTAAAGTAACACATTAATTAAATAAGGATCTTTTATGACTCAACTGAGCGTTGTAATTTTAGCAGCGGGTAAAGGCACTCGTATGTATTCAGATTTACCAAAAGTGTTGCACCCGGTTGCCGGTAAACCGATGGTAAAACACGTTATTGATACTGCAAAACAGTTGGATGCCAAACAAATTCATTTAATTTACGGACACGGTGCGGATTTATTAAAAACACGCTTAAGTGAAGAGCCTGTAAACTGGGTATTCCAAGCCGAGCAATTAGGCACAGGGCACGCAATGCAACAAGCTGCCCCATTTTTTGCTGATGATGAAAATATTGTGATGCTCTATGGCGATGCTCCATTGATTACCAAAGCTACCTTAGAACGTTTAATTGCAGCTAAACCTGAAAACGGTATTGCACTATTAACTGTTGAATTGGAAAATCCGACCGGATACGGACGTATTATTCGTGAAAACGGCTCAGTAGTTGCTATTGTTGAACAAAAAGATGCAAACGAAGAACAACTTAAAGTGAAAGAAGTAAACACCGGTGTAATGGTAGCAAGTGGTGCAAGTTTCAAAAAATGGTTGAAAAACCTCAATAATAACAACGCACAGGGCGAATATTACATTACTGATGTGATCGCAATGGCAAACCAAGACGGCTTCAAAGTACAAGCGGTTCAAGCCACTGAATTTATGGAAGTAGAAGGAGCAAATAACCGTTTACAACTTGCCGCATTAGAACGCTTCTACCAAAAACGCGAGGCAGAAAAATTATTGCTTGCCGGTGTTACGATTATCGACCCGACTCGCTTTGATATTCGCGGTACAGTAACTCACGGTAAAGATGTCTCTATTGATGTGAATGTCATTTTAGAAGGCGAAATCAAACTAGGCAATAACGTGAAAATCGGTGCCGGCTGCGTACTGAAAAATTGTGAAATTGGCGATAATGTGGAAATCAAACCTTATTCTGTGCTTGAAGATTCAGTAGTAGGTGCGAAATCCGCTATCGGTCCATTCTCTCGCCTACGCCCGGGTGCGGAATTAGCGGAAGAAACCCATATCGGCAACTTCGTTGAAATCAAAAAAGCGACTATCGGCAAAGGTTCTAAAGTCAATCATTTAACCTATGTGGGTGATGCGGAAGTAGGTAAAGATTGTAATATCGGTGCCGGTGTAATCACCTGTAACTACGATGGAGCGAACAAATTCAAAACCATTATCGGTGATAATGTATTTGTTGGTTCAGACAGCCAATTAGTTGCACCTATTACCATTGCAAGCGGCTCAACCATCGGAGCCGGTGCAACAGTTACTAAAGATGTGGCTGAAAACGAGCTAGTGATTAGCCGTGTGCCACAACGCCATATTCAAGGCTGGCAACGCCCAACCAAAAAGAAATAACAAGCGGTCAAATTCTGCTGATTTTTTGCAAAAGCCTCTGTGAAAACAGAGGCTTTTTGTTAATTAAAGCCCCCAGAAGTCAAATAACCAATCTCCACTCGGCTGTTTAATTGCGTGATGCATTTTTCTAACAACCTCTTCACTTTGTGGAGAGACGTAAACCGCTTGAAATTCAATCGTATTCGCGGCTAATTTTTTAATACGCTCAATGCGTAATACGTTTAAGCACCCTGATTTATGGTATGCCATATTATGCTGTGGCATACCTAAACCGTTAGGTTCCATACTATCAGGATCACTATATACTGCTAATTGCTTTGTCGGGGGTATTACACGCTATCAGAGCCACATATTTAGAAATTGCTGGTTTTGCTTGATTAAATAAAATTTTAGCATCTTGACTAGCTTTAGCTCTATTCACTGCACTATCAACCGAAGATTGAGCAGCAGAAGTTACAGCAGTACCGGAAAGTGCAGAGTTCACAGAACTCAATACTCCATTAACGCTGGAAAGTGTTTCAGTAACTACTTGACAACTACTTAAACCAAAACACATTAAAACGGAGAGATATAGCTTAGTTTTCATTTAATAGCTCCTAAGGATATTTATTTGAAATTTCATACTTCTATATGAAGACTAAAATATAACATATTGCTGAAATTCATACAATTATAGGAACCATAAAGGTATGAGTTTTGGAAAAAATTGCTATTGCATTTGGTAGAGCTATTCGCCAATTAAGAAAACAGAAAAATTTATCACAAGAAGAACTTGGATTTGAGGCGGATTTGCAACGCATTTATGTGAGTAAATTAGAGCTTGGACAACAACAACCTAGCATCACAACCATCTTTAAATTAGCTAAAGGACTAGGCTGTACATCAACAGAATTAATGGAAAGAACAGAACAACAGTTAAAGGAATTATAAAGCCCCTAAAGTATCTTACTTTAGAGGCTTTAAATATTAAGATAAACGCATTGATGCTTTTTGATAAACATCATTACGCTCTCGTTTTCCGACAGCTATCACTTTCACTACGACCCTATCATCAATAACTTGATAGACTAAGCGATAACCTGAATTACGTAACTTGATTTTATAACAATCCTTCATTCCTCGTAATTTTGCACTTTCCACACGAGGATTTTCAGCTCTCTCTTTCAGTTTTTCCACAAACTGCTTTCTTAATGCTAAATCTAATTTACGGAACTCTTTTTCCGAAGATTTAATAAATTCAATCGTATATTTCATTTCAATAAATCTGCTAATTCAATCTCATAACTTTCTTCAAATTGTCGTTCTTCAACAATTTTAGCAAGCTCTGCATCATCAGCTAATTCCATTAAATATTCATAGATATGTGGTGGAACACAATAAAAAGCGGGTTCATTACGATTGAGGATTGCAATAGGTTCGCCTGCAGCAGCTCTCATTGTTGCCATCGGGTTTGTTTTCAGCTCAGTAATACTTGCAACTGTATTTGTTAATATAATATTAGGCATAAATAAAACTCCTTATTTAGAGCTATTTATCGCTCCTTTTATCGGTTTTGTCAAGATAATATAAACAAAAAAGCCTCACTAAAATCATAGATTAGTAAGGCTTTTTTCAGATTTGAAAATCTACTCCCACTCAATCGTTGCGGGTGGTTTACCTGAAACGTCATACACTACGCGGGAAATGCCGTTCACTTCGTTGATGATACGGTTGGAGATTTTACCTAATAAATCATAAGGCAAGTGAGCCCAATGTGCGGTCATAAAGTCGATGGTTTCAACAGCTCGTAAGCTCACAACCCAGTCGTATTTACGTCCATCCCCCATTACTCCGACCGATTTCACCGGCAGGAATACAGTAAAGGCTTGGCTAACTTTGTAATACCAGCCTGAGTTGTATAACTCTTCGATAAAAATAGCATCGGCTTTACGCAGTAAATCACAGTACTCTTTCTTGATTTCACCAAGTACACGCACGCCTAAGCCCGGTCCTGGGAATGGGTGGCGGTTCAGCATTTCAGCCGGTAAGCCGAGTGCCAAGCCGATTTTACGTACTTCATCTTTAAATAATTCACGCAATGGTTCAACTAAACCCAGTTTCATATAATCCGGCAAACCGCCCACATTGTGGTGCGATTTAATCACGTGTGCTTTACCTGTTTTACTTGCGGCGGATTCGATTACATCAGGGTAGATTGTGCCTTGTGCTAACCATTTTACTGAGGTTAATTTTTTCGATTCATCATCGAACACGTCCACGAAAACTTTACCGATCGTTTTACGTTTTGCTTCCGGTTCGTCAATACCTTTTAACGCATCTAAGAAGCGATCTTCTGCATTTACTCGCACAATGTTTAAACCAAATTTATCGCCGAACATTTCCATTACTTGATCGCCTTCGTTTAAACGGAGCAAGCCGTTATCCACGAATACGCAGTGTAAGTTTTTGCCGATAGCACGGTGTAATAATAATGCCGTTACAGACGAATCTACTCCACCTGATAAACCTAAAATTACCTCATCATCGCCCACTTGCTCTTTAATACGAGCAACGGCATCTTCGATAATGTTTTCCGGTGTCCAGTTACGCTCACAGCCACAAATGCCTACCACAAAGTTGGTTAGAAGTTCTAAACCACTTTTTGTGTGTGTTACTTCAGGGTGGAACTGCACGCCATAGAAACGGCGACTTTCGTCCGACATTGCCGCAATCGGGCAAGTTGGTGTGACACCAATTACTTGGAAACCTGCAGGTAAACGCGTTACTTTATCACCGTGGCTCATCCAAACATCTAATTTTGGCTCACTAGCGGTTAAATCATCGTTTAATTTTGCAAATAGGTTATCGGTTGCTTGTAATGCCACAGATGCATAACCAAACTCACGGTGATCGGAGGTTTCGGTTAAGCCACCTAATTGCATCGCCATCGTCTGCATTCCGTAGCATATACCAAGCACAGGCACACCTGCATTGAATACATATTCAGGGGCACGAGGGCTGTTTTCTTCAGTGGTACTCTCAGGTCCTCCTGAAAGAATAATCCCCGTTGGATTAAATTCACGGATCTGTTCTTCCGTTACGTCCCAAGCCCAAAGCTCGCAGTACACGCCAATTTCACGCACACGACGGGCGATCAGTTGGGTATATTGTGAACCGAAGTCGAGGATTAAGATTTTATGGTGGTGGATATTTGTCATTTGAATTTCTCTTTACTTAATTAAATTTTTGCTTAATCCGTAGGGGCAACTTGTTGCCCCTAGCTATTCGATATCGTTTGTTGCTTTTCTTTACATCAATCCCATTTTTTCACGGAATGCTTTGGTCAATGTTTGGTATTGCACCAACACATCAATCGCATTTGAACTATAACCGATTTCTTTTAATAAAGTTTCTAATTCGGATTGGCTTAATTGAGCCAAAGCATTTTCAGCAGGCAATAATGCCTCATTTAATTCTGCTGCGTTCATTATTTTTCCTTTTGGTTAGTAGTCAAGCGGTTAATTATCTCAAATTTTTTGCAAAATGCCCAAAATCTCATTCATATCCTTCCCCATATAATCCGCTAAACTTTGGTCGATCAGCATTCGTTTTTCTTCATAGCCAACTACGGTTAAGCCTGCGGTTTTAGCAGATTTCATTCCGTAGTAGGAATCTTCAATCGCTACCGCATTTTCAGGCTGCACACCTAATTTTTCGCAGGTGTAGCGGTAAATAGTTGGATCTGGTTTGCTGTGTTCAAATTGTTCGCCGCTGACGATAAAATCAAATTCATCTTTAATGCCGCATACGGTCAAAATATTGTCAATATGCGATTTTGCTGATGAAGACGCCACCGCTAATTTGATATTGTTTTGCTTGGCGAAATCAATGATCTTTTGAATATCGGCTCGGAAAATGGTGCGGAAATCGACCGTACTAAATAAATTTTGGAAAAAGGCATAGTAGCGGCTGCGAATTTCTTCAATCGGCAAGCTGGATTCACTTAATTTTTGCACAATTACCGGAATTTCTTTTAAACATTTCCCTACGACTTCGGATTGCTGCTCCAAGGTAATCGGGCGGTTGTGTTCTTTAAGATCTTCGATAAACTGCTTTTGCAGTGAAAACTCAAGATATTCGGTATCGACAATCACGCCGTCCATATCAAAAATGATAGCTTGGAGCATAGAGCCTCTCTTTACAAGCGGTTAATTTTTCGCAAAATATTACAATTGTAGGGGCGAATAATGATTCGCCCCTACACCATTAGCCCATACGGTAGTTTGGAGCTTCTTTGGTAATTGTCACATCGTGAACGTGTGATTCTTTAATACCTGCACCGCTGATGCGTACAAATTGAGCTTTAGTACGTAATTCTTCAATCGTCGCACAGCCGGTTAAGCCCATGCAAGAACGTAATCCACCCATTTGTTGGTGGATAATTTCTTTTAATAAGCCTTTGTATGGAATACGGCCTTCAATGCCTTCCGGCACTAATTTATCTGCTGCATTATCTGATTGGAAATAACGGTCGCTTGAGCCTTTGCTCATTGCCCCTAAAGAGCCCATTCCACGGTAAGACTTGAATGCTCTGCCTTGGTAAAGTTCGATTTCGCCCGGTGCTTCTTCCGTACCGGCGAACATAGAGCCAACCATAACACAGCTTGCACCGGCTGCAATCGCTTTAGAAATATCGCCTGAGTAACGAATACCACCGTCTGCAATTACAGGAATTCCACGCTCTTTTAATGCAGCTGCCGCATCGGCAATCGCAGTAATTTGTGGCACGCCCACGCCTGTTACGATACGAGTAGTACAAATTGAACCCGGACCAATCCCCACTTTCACTGCACTTGCACCGGCATCCGCTAACGCAATTGCTCCTTCAGCCGTTGCTACGTTACCTGCCACAATCGGGAGATCTGGATATTTTGCACGGGTTTCTCGCACACGTTGTAAAACACCTTCTGAATGACCGTGTGAAGAGTCAATTAACAACACATCTACACCTGCTTTCACTAAGGCATCAATACGCTCTTCATTGCCTGGGCCGGCACCGACTGCTGCCCCAACACGCAAACGTCCTAATTCGTCTTTACACGCATTCGGTTTGCTTTCGGCTTTTTGGTAATCTTTTAAGGTGATCATCCCTTTTAATTTGAAGTCATCACTCACCACTAATACTTTTTCAACACGGTGTTCGTGCATTAAATGAAAAATTTCATCACGGCTTGCACCTTCTTTTACCGTAACTAAACGCTCTTTTGGCGTCATAAATTCACGCACGGTTTTGCTTAAATCGCTCACAAAGCGAGTATCACGCCCGGTGATAATTCCCACTAAATTTTGGTTTTCATCCACCACAGGATAGCCTGCAAAACCGTTTTGTTTCACGATATTCGCTAATTCAGCAAGAGTAATATCAGGTGAAACGGTTACCGGCTCAGAGACGATACCGCTTTCAAATTTTTTCACTTTACGCACTCGATCAGCCTGGCGTTCAATCGACATATTTTTATGAATAAAACCAATGCCGCCTTCTTGGGCTAACGAGATCGCTAATTTGGTTTCGGTTACTGTATCCATCGCAGCAGATAACATTGGAATGTTTAAGCGAATGGTTTTAGTTAATTGAGTTGAAAGATCGGCTGTGTTTGGAAGCACTGTGGAGTGTGCTGGGACGAGAAGAACATCATCAAAAGTGAGTGCTTCTTGTTTGATACGTAACATTGCAATAATTCCTTAAAAAGTGATTAAAATGAAAAAACTGTATTGGAAAATTGCGAGCGGATTATACAGATAAAAATGTAAGTTGTAAACTTTCTAGGCAAACGTTTTCGTTATTTGTAAATAAAATAAACAAGCGGTTAGATTTCTCTTATTTTTTGCAAAAAAATGAGGAAATCTAACCGCTTGTAACCAAAAGGACATATTGCTACGTCCTTCCTTTGTATTAAGTTTTACGCTTCTTTTGTGGTTGGAAAATATTTTTCCTCATCAAATTCACGTAAAGGTTTGTGCTCCTGACCTAAGAAGGTGTAAATCACAGGCAGTACAAACAGGGTAAATAGTGTTCCAATCGCAAGACCTGCCACAATGACCATTCCCATACTGAAACGGGCGATCGCACCGGCACCTACCGCAAATAAGAGCGGAATTAAGCCTGCAATCATCGCTGCGGTGGTCATCATAATCGGACGTAAACGAATGGTTGCCGCATAAACAATAGCATCATAGCGAGATTTGCCGTGATTTAATTGCTCTTCTTTTGCCACTTCACACATCAAGATACCGTGTTTGGTGATTAAACCAACAAGCGTAATCAAGCCTACTTGCGAGTAGATGTTGAGCGTGTAGCCTGCCGTCCAAATACTATTGGCAAATGCCATCATATCTTTAGAGCCTGTGCCGGCGGCAATTCCCATAAACAGTCCTTTCATTGCTGATGGAATGTTCATAACCAGTAATGCTCCACTTACTGCCAATGGAACAGAAACTAAGATTACTAGTGGATCACGCCAAGACTCAAACTGAATTGCCAGTACGATATAGATAATCACAACCGCAAGTGCAAATGTCATTGCCATTGCATTACCTTCTTGAATAAATTGACGAGACTCACCTCTAAAATCGTACTGATAACCAGTAGGTAAAGTGCGATCTAATTCTGCTTTCGCCCAATTTACGGCATCACCGATAGAACCGGATACTACACCGCCAATTGTCGCAGAGTTTAACTGGCTCATACGAGGTAATGAGGATGGTGAGGTAGTTAATTCCATTGTAACAAATGAACCTAGCGGAATAGACTCTCCAGTTGCAGTCGTAACATAGTAGTTCATTAAATCTTCAGGATTTAAACGGTCGTTACGTACTGCTTGCGATACAATTGGATAAGCACGAGAGTCAATATCGACACGGGTAATAATTGCACCCGATAAGAATGCCCCTAATGTGCCACTTACTTGCTGCATCGTTACGCCATAAGCCCCCATTTTTTCACGGTCGAATTTCATATTCATCGTTGCCGTGTCAAATTTTAGGTCTAGGTTCGCAAAGAAGAACTGCCCAGATGCCTGTGCTTTTTTCAAGAACTCGGAAGCCACCACTGCTAATTTTTCATAGCTGTCTGCTGTTGTAATCACAAGTGAGAACGGTAAGCCGTTTTCGCCTGTTGAGATCTCAGGGAAAGCAATCGCATTTACGTCCATTGCAACTACTTTTTTCCCTAGAGCTGCAATTTCGTTTGAAATTTCTGCACGCTCACGAGTACGATCATTCCAATCTTTTAATGCGATAATCGATAATGCACTATTACCACCATTGAACCCTGAGATCGTCATAACCGATGAAACTTCAGAGACTTTAGATACTTCCTCAGTAAACGGAGCTAAGGCTGCTTCTGTATAATCTAAATTTGTGTTAGATGGACCATTCGAAATCCCTACAACGAAACCGCGATCTTCTGTTGGAGCAACTTCACTTGAAAGTGAGGTAAATAAGAACGGTAGGCTTGCAAAAATCAATACCGCAAAAAACAGCATAAAACCACGAACTGCCATTACCGCACTTAGCATATTGGTGTAGCAGCTTGTCATTTTATCTAGCGAGCGATGAACAAAGCGTGCAAAACGAGATTCTTCACCTTCTTTATGCTCTTTTAACACTCGACTAGACATCATTGGTGAAAGCGTAAGAGCTGCAATTCCTGAAATAAATACCGCACCGGCAAGAGTTAAAGCAAACTCTTTGAAAAGTGTGCCTGTTACCCCTGTCATTAATGGCCATTGGGGAATATACTGCTGCTAATGTGATTGTCATTGAAATTACCGGTAAGGCAATTTCACGCGTACCAATAATTGCTGCATCAAATGGCGTTTTACCTTCTTTAACGTGGCGTTCTACGTTTTCAAGTACTACGATCGCATCATCTACTACTAAACCAATCGCTAATACTAACGCAAGTAAGGTTAGAAGATTGATTGAGAAGCCAAACATTTGAAGCAGGAACAATGCCCCGATAAGTGAAATCGGAATGGTAATAACGGGTACAATCATTGCACGGAGCGAACCTAAGAATAGGATAATCACAACTAATACAATAACGGTTGCTTCTAAAATAGTACGGATAACTTCATTGATTGAGCTATCAATCGCAATGGTTTTATCATAAACGATATCCCCTTGAATGCTATCCGGTAAGTTTCTCACGACCTGATCAAACATTGGGTAAATATCTTTTGCTACAGTCAATGAGTTAGCTGTAGCTGCAACTGAAACCGCTAAAACCACCGCTTCTTTGCCACTTACTGTTGCACGAGCAGCATCACTAGCTTTATCTAATTCTACGGTGGCAATATCTTTGAGTTTAATTGTTCTACCATCCGGTGTCGTTGAAACGGTAACTTGTTCTAACTCTTGAACGGAAGGAGTTGTTGATAAAACTTTGTTTTTATATACCGTATAATAACCGTTAGCATTACCGGCTGCAGTTTGTAAGTTATTAGCACTTAATGCCGATAAAACCGCTGAGCCCGATAGCTTATTGCTCGCCATTTTATCCGGATCTAACCAAATGCGTAAACCAAAAGTTGAACCATACACATCTACGCTTGAAACACCATTTACGGTAAAGAATTGCGGTTTAACCACACGGTTCAGGTAATCGGTTACTTGTGCCGTATTTAATTCATCAGACACAAATCGAATATACATTAACGCATCATTAGAACCGGTCGAAACTCTGATAGACGGGTCATCAATACCTCTCGGTAAATTAGAACGTACCGCATTCACTTTTGCCGAAATGTCTGAAAGTGCTGCATTCGGATCGGTATTTAACTTCATTTTCGCGGTAACTGTTGTCGTACTTGGCGAGCTTGATGAAGTCATATAGTCGATATTATCCGCTTGAGCGACCGCCTCTTCTAACTGTGAGGTAACAAGAGCTTGCATTAAACCGGCATCAGCACCTGAATAGTTCACGCTTACCGTTACAATAGAAACAGTCATCTCCGGATATTCACGCACCTGCAATTTTTCAATCGATTGTAAGCCTAAAATCGTAATGAGTAAGCTAATACAAACGGCTAAAACAGGGCGTTTAATAAAGATGTCAGTAAATTTCACTTACTACTCCATTAAAGTTTGCTGTTTTTTGCTGGTGTGCTAATACCAACGGCTTCAATATCAGACACTTTTACTAACGAGTTATTACTCAAACGTTGTAATCCACCCGTTACAATTAAATCACCGGCTTTCACGCCTTTCACTAATTGCGAATAATTACCTCTGCGGTCAGCGGTTTTCACTTCCGCTTGTTTTGCACGATACATTTTGTTTACATCTAAACTTGGATTCTGTGCTGCCATTTTATTAACCTTCTCTTTATCTTCCTCAGATAAAGGCTGCAACACATAAACCGTTTCACCATACATTGTATAAGCTACCGCAATTTGTGGCACAACAACCTGCTCTGTTTGAGTTGGTAACGCTACATTTAAACGTGCAAACATACCTGAAAGCAATTTTTCTTGCCCTTCCTCAATCACCGCTTCAACATTCATTAAACCTGTTAAACGATCAACGGCAGGATCAATTGCCACAATACGAGCAGGGAAAGTTTGTGCAGGTAACGCATCAATCTCTGCTGTTACTTTTTGACCAACCGAAACTTGCTCAACATTAGTTTGTGGAAGAGTAAAACGTACTTTCATAGAAGATTGATCTTCAACACGCACAATTTCAGTTCCCATTGTGATGTATTGTCCTACGTTTACATTCACAATACCCGCCACACCACTAAATGGGGCATAGATTTGACGGCGTTTGATAATTGAACGTAATGACTCAATATTCGCCAATAGTTGGTTATAGGTTGATTGAGCATTATCAAATTCTGCTTTTGAAGCACTGTTCGATGCAATCAAATTGCGATAACGTTCAAAATTGGCTTTAGCTGTTGAAAGCTGGGCTTCTGAAGCTCTTAAATTAGCAAGTTCGACGCTACTGTCAAATTCAACTAAAAGATCACCTTTTTTCACACGCTGACCTGATGTAACCAGCACACGGCTTACCACACCTGAAGTTTCAGCACTCAACATCGCCCCTTGATTTGGGCGAATATAACCAACTGCTGAAATTGTGGGTGTCCATTCTTGTGTAGTAACCTGCATTGCCGTTACTTCACTAACAGATTCAGGCATATTTGCCGCAGCTTCTGTTTTTTTCATCGCCCCGATTTTTTGTAATCCTACGATTGCAGCAAATACAATCAATACAATTAACAATGTGAGTACAATTAAAAACTTTCTGCCTTTGCCCGGCTTCTGCGTTTCCGTTGTCATACATTCTCCGTAAATAAATAAAAAATAAACCTAAAAAGTAATTGCTTTCCAAGTGCGTAAAATAATCTCATCAAGATATGCTTCAAAATTACTGTCTTGATTGAGCTTTTGTAGATACTTAATATCTACCAATGTACCAATACTTAACGCATAGAGTAATTCATTTGGTAAATCTACAATTATTTTTTGCTTCTTACCTTCAAAAATTAACTTATTCCAAAATGAATTTTCATCTGCAATGGTTTCCCGAATTAGCTCATCAATTCCAACAACTGCCTGAAATTGTTTTACCAACTCCAATCGTTCTGTTAAAAACTGCCATTTCTTTTGCATCAATGCTTGATATTGCTGAAACAAGTCCATTTCAGAGATAAACCCAAAAGACAAGTAATTGTTATAACATTCAAGCAATTGAGTTGCTAACCCGTGCAATAAATCATCTTTTGTTTTAAAGTAAAGATACAATGTACCCGAAGCAATACCCGCTTCTTTGGCAATATTACGCATTGAAAGGTTTTGTAAACCCTCATCTACGATTAGCTTTTCAGTGGCTGATAAGATACGATTTACCATCTCTTCTTTTGGCTCGATCCGCCTAGACATTTGATCTCCTAGCCTATAATGAACGGTCGTTCATTTTAGCCATTTTTAGGAAAAAAGAAAGCAGAAAAATTATAAAAATGATGAATAAATTCATTGAAAAAATTAAATTTTTTTGAACAAGCGGTCGGATTTCGTCAAAACTTTGCAAAAATCAGCCAAACAATAAGTCTGAATGCTACTTTCTGCCTATTTTTATGCTACTATTGAAATATATCTTTAATATATCTTTTATCTATTTATGGCAACAAAATCTAAATATCATACAAAGCAATTTGATGCATTATTAGCCGATCTTATTGTAACTATTGAAAAGCACAAAGCTCCCGTTGATTTATCTTTAATGGCATTAGGTAATATGGTAACGAATATTTTAAGCGAAAATATTCAAAATCCCTCACAGCGTGAAGCTCTCGCAGAAGCTTTTGCAGACGCACTAAAACAATCATTAAAAGCTAAATAACAATTATGTTTAAACGCCTACACGCTTTATTGCCGGCAAACTCCCGCCAATATCGGGATGCCACCTCACAGAAAATAACGTGGGGACACTGGTTTGCACTATTTAATATTGTGTTAGCGTTACTCATTTCGTCTCGTTATGCATTCAATGCAGACTGGCCAAATACTCTTGTCGGCAAACTTTACTTTTTTGTCAGCTTATTTGGGCATTTCAGTTTTGTCGTTTTTGCGGCTTTTCTACTAATTTTGTTTCCACTCAGTTTCATCATTAAAAATGACCGTACCTATCGAGGGCTTTCGGTTATTCTTGCCACAATCGGGCAAACTGTTTTATTAGTTGATACTGAAGTCTTTAAGCAATTTTCTTTGCATTTATCACCGCTTGTATGGGATTTATTAGTCAATCCCGAAGAAGGTGAACTTACCCGAAAATGGCAACTATTATTTGTGCCAATGCCACTGATTTTATTAGCAGAAATGATTTACTCTCGTTGGTGTTGGCAGAAGCTGCGTAGCTTCAGTCGCCAAAAATGGGGAAAATATGTTGCGTTATTTTTCTTAGTAAGCTTTACTGCCACCCATTTAATCTATGCGTGGGCTGATATGAATGCTTATCGCCCGATTACCGCCCAAAAAGCGAATTATCCGTTGTCTCACCCGATGACCGCTCGTAACTTTTTAGAAAAACACGGATTTATTGATAGAGCGGAATTAGATCAAGAAATTGAAGAAAGCGGGCGTTTAGATACCTTTTTCTTAAATTATCCTAAGGCTTCTTTAGTCCCAACTCAGCAATCAAATACAAATATTTTATTAATTAATCTCTCAGGTTTGGCTAAAGAGATGATTAATGCTGAAAATATGCCTTATCTCTCCGAAGTCAGTCAGCACTCTTACCGCTTTATGAACCACTATAGTAGTGGCGATAACCATTCAGCAGGTGCGTTAGGGTTATTTTATAGTTTAAGTGGGAAATATTTAGATTCTGTATTGGCAGATAAAACCGTTTCACCATTAATTCAAGTTTTCAAAAAATCGAATTATCAGCTAGGGCTTTTCTCCCATAACGGATTTGCTGATCCGATTTATCATCAAGCTATTTTCTCTGGTATTTTATTACCTACGGCACATAGCAATGTTGGGGCAATTTCACAATGGAAAAGTTGGATTAGCAGTCGTTCGCTGGATAATCCGTTTTTTAGTTATTTGGATTTAAGTGTGCCATCAGCAGCATCTAGTCAAGATCAACAAAAACTATTCGATCTGCAATTCGCTGAAATTTGGCAACACTTAACGCAAAATGCATTATTAGGTAATACGTTGGTTATGATTACTTCTGATACTACCAACAATGACTCAACCGATGAAAATCCGTTTGCGAAGAAACACATTCAAGTTCCAATGCTATTTTATTGGCAAGGCGAAAGTAAAGAGTACAATTTCCTCTCAAGCCATTTAGATATTATGCCAACGTTATTAAGTGGCTTCTTTAAAGTGCAAAATCCGCTTAGCGATTATGCACAAGGTATTGATTTAAGTACCCAGAGCCAACGCCTGTGGGTCTCTAGCTCTAACCATAAATGGAATGTGGCAGTAATGCCGAATGGCGAGCAATACCATATTGATCGCAAAGGGAATTTCAAACATTTCAATGCAAATGGAGAAATAGAGAAAGACACTCGCCCACCGCTTGCTTTGTTCTTACAAATGATTCAGCAAAGCAATCAGTTTATTGAGAAATAAAAATAAACAAGCGGTCATATTTTCCGAAAAATTTGCAAAAATTAAAGAAAATATGACCGCTTGTTGCTTTATTATCTAGCCGTTCTATATCTTAACGTAATAAAGATAAACCATAAAATAGCAATAAAAGCTAAGCCACCGCCGACAAATCCTATGTTAGGCAACCCTAGCTGATTGATAGTAATTCCACCCAGCAACGCTCCTGCCCCAATGCCTAAATTATAAGTTCCGGAAAAGATCGCAGCCGCAACATCTGTGGCATCAGGGGCAAGTTCAAGCACTTTCATTTGTAGTGCAATACTCATCCCTGTAATACCAATGCCCCATACAAATGCTAATGCGAACATTGCCATCGTAGAACCGCTTAGTAGTAATAAACTTAACTGGCTTAGCATAATAATGCCAATGCCACCTAAAATAAATTTATTCGGGGCTTTACCGTACAGTTTGCCAAATAAGAAACTGGCTGTAATACCCGCTAAGCCAAAGACTAATAAAATCAATGTGGTCGTTTTCGGGCTAATAGCACTGATTTGAACCATAAATGGCTCAATATAGCTGTAAGCCGTAAAATGCCCTGAAACAATCAGTATGACGAGTAAGAAAATGCCTACCAGAAATGGACGTTTAAATAAAATCGGCAAACTTTTCATTGAGCCTGCATTTTTACTTGGTAAATAAGGCAACAATCGCCAGAGCATTATTACTACAATAAAAGCAATAACGCCAATAATGCTAAAAGTTGCTCGCCAGCCTAATGCTTGCCCAATCATTCGCCCAAGAGGTAAACCTAAAATCATCGCTAGTGGACTTCCTAGTGCCAGCATACCGAGTGCTTGTCTTTTTTTGTCTTTCGGGGCAACACGAATAACCAATGAGGCGGTAATCGACCAAAAAATGGCGTGAGACACTGCAATAATGATACGAGAAATTAATAACACCCAGAAATTCCACGCAATAACCGACAAAATATGGCTAAGAGTAAAGAGGATAAAAAGCAGGATAAGTAATTTTTTTCTTTCCATCTTTGCTGTCAGCAACATCAATGGCAACGATAATCCAAATACCACCCAAGCATATACCGTAATCATAATACCTGTGCTAGAGGTTTCCATTTGAAAACTCGCAGCGATATCTGACAGTAAGGCAATAGGAATAAATTCTGTTGTAATAACAATAAATGCCGCAAAGGCAAGGCTAAATACTCTTAGGAAAGACAATTTCCGCTGAGCTTTTCGAGCACGTTTCATATAAAAATCCGAGAAAAGTAAAAACCCAAAAGCCGAAAGAGCTTTTGGGTATATGAACAATAAGAATCGCTTTCTAAGTTTTACTTAGCGAAACCTTTTAAGCCCACCACGTGAACATACTCTTGGTTATTAGCGATCTTACGTACTAATTTATAAGTTGTACCACGTTCAGGACTGATGTTTTCAGGAGCGGCAATTAAGAGCTGCATATCCAAACGCTCACACAATTCAAAGAGTGTATTGATTGAAGTCGCATCTAAACGAGCCGCCTCATCTAAGAAGAGCAAGCGAGCCGGCAGAATATCTTTCGCACGCATACGGCGAGCTTCTTCTTCCCAACTTTGTACTACCATTAAGAGAATTGACATACCCGTACCAATTGCTTCCCCTGTTGATAATGCACTACTTTCTGCACGCATCCAGCCGTCTGCCCCACGGAAGGTTTCCACTTCTAAATCTAAGTAGTTGCGGTAATCCAATAACTCTTCACCTATAGTTTGCGGCGTACGTTGCCCCATCTCAATATGTGGGTTTACACGTTTATAGAGCATTGCTAATGCTTCAGAGAAACTGAGTTTTTGGCTGTCGAATAAATCTTTATGTTCATCACGATCATTCGATAACGCATTGAGTAAAATAGCGTGCGTATCACGAATATTTACTACTAAACGCACCCCTTTCACCTGACCGAAAGCAATATTTTGTAAGCCTTGGTTGAGTTGGAGAATACGTTGCTGCTCACGCTGAATCGTTTTGCGTAAGATGTTTGCCACACTTTCCGCACTAATCGCCAATTTTTTCTCACGGCTGGTTAATTCATTGGTTAAGCGAGATAACTCAATTTCCATCTGCTCAATCGCATCAATCGGGTCGTCTGTTTTGATAATATCCTGACGAATACGCTCACGTAGATGTTGATAAACCGCAATAAAGAATGCCACTTTGTTTTCCGGCTTACGGCTATCTTCCGATGCTCGCAGGCTGTCACGCAAGTATTCATTATCCGCCACCGCTGTACGCAATGCACCTAAGGCTTTATCCGAAATAGAACGTAACTCTTCCGCTGATTGATAAGCTAATTCACGGCGGTTGAGGCGTTTTTCCACATCGCTGTTGCGAGATAAACGCTGAACAATACACCAACTTGCTTTCGCCTGTACCACTAATTCACGTTGTGCTTTATAGTCACGCTCGGCTTTGCGTAAAGTACGGTTGAGGTTGTCCATTTCCGCCTCAATCACAGCGATTTGTTTATCCAAATATCCTTTGCGGGAACGTTGTTGGCTTAGGCGTTGTTGCAATTCATCACGGCGAGATCTTGCACGCTCTTCCGCTCCACTATCACCACGCACGCCTAAATCGTCAATTTCACGAATCAGCTCTTGCAACATCTGGTTTTTCGCATCGTAAGAGCTACGCAAGCCGGTAAGAACTTGGTTGTATTGCGATAACTGAGCCTGAGCTTGGCGTAGCTGATCACGAGCCTGTTCACGTTCACGTTGAGCATTTTCCAAACGTTGGCGAAGTTGCTCAGTTAATGCAGAGCCTTCTGTGCCAACCGTTTCTTCATAACTAAAGTGTAAACGGCGATTCATCACATCCGCTAAGCTAAACACTTTTTGTTGTAACACTTTTTGCTCTGCAATCGAACGGCTGTAATCTGCCTCAAGTTGCTCAAATAGAGCCGGATCGCTCTTAAGGGCAGCGGCAATTGGCTCTAATTGGGTTAAAGCAGAACCGAATTGGCGAATAAAGATCTCATCTTCTTCTGCTGTTTCTAGCTGTTCACGACAAGCTTCCGCTCTTTCAGTTAGAGTTTCGTCCGCTAACAGTGATGCAAGCGGTAGAATTTTATTTAAAATTTGCAACTGCGCTTTTACGCTCTCTAGCTGATGACGAAGTTGCTGTTCGTTCCCGCTGGATTGTGCCAATTCACGTTCAATTTCCGCACGCTCGGCAGCAATCTCTTGCATTACCATTTCCGGATTCTCTTGGAACGCTAAATTCAAATGTGTGCCGACAAATTGGCTCAAATGTTGATGCAAACGTTGGCATTTTTGCACATCAAAAGCACGCTCTGCGTGTTTTTCGGCAATCGCATCACGCTCAGCTTTTAAGGTTTCTAAATGTTTTTCACGAGCAGCTCGGCCGAATAACGGTACTTCAGGGAATTTCGAGTAACGCCATTGACGCTCTGAAACTTTAACCACAACCCCTTCGCTTAACTCTTCGGCACTGAATACCGCATCGTCAAAGGCAGATGGGTCGCCTTCAATTAAATAGAGATCGCTCGGGCAATCATCTAATTTATCTAATTGGGCTTTTACCGCCTCTAAATCACGCACCACAATAGCGTGGCGAGCCTCGCCATATAAGGCGGAGAAATAAGGTGCATCTTCAATCGACACATCATCGTATAATTCAGACAGCAATACGCCGCCAAAACGCTCGGCTAATTGGTTTAAGCGAGCATCTTCCGAGCCGTCCGGTTGGCTTAAACGGGTAATTTTTGCCTCTAAACGCTGCTCTTTACGGGCGAGTTCATCACGCTCAAGGGTTGCCTCACGCTCTTTGCTCAGCATATTTTGCATAAACTGCATTACCGCTTGGCTAGCATCAAATTTCTCGCCGCATTGTTCTTCCAAACGAGCCAATGCCGATTGTGCGGTGTGCCACGCCGGCGCATTTTTCGCTAATTGCTGATATTGTTGATTCAGTTGCTCACGTTGTTGGCGCTGGGTTGAACGCTGCTCAACGAAATCAGATAATTCCGCCTCTAAATCTTCTAAACGTGCTTGTTGCTCTTCAAAATATTGCTCAAGCTCTTCGCCTGAATCTAAAGAAAGTTGGGCTTTTTGATTAAATTCCGCCAACAAACGTTCGGCATTTTGTTGTTGATGTAAGCGATGCTCTAATTCATTGAGTTTTTGGCGTAATGCCACCGCTTGTTGAGCTTGCATTTTTTGTTCAGGGAAAGCAGAAAGTAACGAACGAGCCTCTTCCCACGCTTGAGAGCGGTCAATTTCCCCTGAAATTTTGCAAACTAGCTCGTAGGCTTTCTCAAACTGCGTTTTCGCCATATCCGATACGGCTAAACGCTGTTCAAGATCGAATACTTTATCGGTCAGATCCTCTGCTTGAGCTTCAAATTCGGCGTGATAATCTTCAATGTTATTCAAGTCTAAATTTGCCAAGCCGGTTAATTGTTTCGCTTTTTCTAACGCATTAATCGCTTGTTGATACTGTAAGGCTCGGGTTTGTTGAGCATCTAAGGCTTGTTGGTAATCCGCCATTTGCGAGCGAAGTTCTTCAACGTGATCGTCTGCCTGATCAGCTCTCACTTGGGCGTTTTCCGCCACTTCCGCAATTTCTTCCAACGCTTCTTGCTGTTCTTCAAGCTTGATATTCAGCTCTTCCACTTCATCTTGATAGCGTTCGATTTTTTCTTGATGGCGTAGTGCGTTCATCACTAAATTAAGATGATCGTTCGCACTATTATATTCCGCCTCTAACGCATTTTCGGTTTCGGCAATATCAGCGGTTTCACGGCTAAATTCCACAAAACGTTGCTGCTCAAGCAAAATTTTTGATTTTGCTGCATACCACTCTTTGCGTTGCTCTAACGCTTGTAACACATTGCCACGGCGTTCGTTGGCATTACGCATATAATCTGCCGATACATAATTGGTCGATTCGGTAATCAAGCGTTTGAACATATCACGATCAGACTGGGTAACTTTGATCGCCTCTAACGTCATACGATTTTCACGCAATGCCGATTCCATATCTTGGAACGCTTGGCGAACGCCTGTATTTTCCGGTAATAAGTAATCACGCAGCGATTTGGTAATCACGCTGGAAATACCGCCGTAAAGTGATGCTTCGATTAATTTGTAGAATTTGCTACGGTCAGCAGCTGAACGTAAGCGTTTTGGAATCACGCCCAAGTCGAACATAAAGCTGTGGTAATCGGTAATGGAATGATATTGCTTAAATTGAACCTCTGTGCCTTCAAATTTATCTTTTAATTCATTTAACGGCAGCACACGGGCTTTTTCGCCCAGTTGTTCGGTTAAAAGGCTGATAATGCTTTGATCTGCTGGAATGTTTTGCACCGAGAACGAGCGGATATCCACTTTTTTATCACGCCCTACAATTTGCTGTAAACGCACACCGGTAATGATTCGCTGGCCACGAGAGTTAAGCGATTCCAACACGGCATAACAGACACCGGCTTTTAATTTACCGTATAAACCTTTATCACGAGAACCGGAAGTCGAGCCGGCTTCGGTGGTATTACGGAAGTTAAGCAAAGTTAAATCCGGAATTAACGCCGTCACAAAACCCGCCATTGTGGTGGATTTACCCGCACCGTTACCGCCCGAAAGCGTAGTAACTAATTCGTCTAAATCAAAAGTACGGGCAAAAAAACCGTTCCAGTTGATTAAGGTTAAAGATTGGAATTTTCCTCGTTTCACCCCTTCGTGGCGAGGCATAACAGGTGCAAGAGTAGCTGCTTGTTCCATTGGGTTTTCGTCTAATAATTCAATGTTTTCCATTCTTGATTATTCCTCATCAGCCACTTCTGTATCATCTAAACCATTTGCAAGATTTTCATCTAATTCAACCGCTTGTTCAGCTAAAAGTGAAGGCGTTGTAGCCTCACCATCACGAATTAAGCGTAATTGTGCCTCGCGTGGATCATCGCCGGTACGCACATCTGCACCAAAGCGGAACACTGCTTCTGCAATCACAAATTTTTTGCTGTTTTGCTCGCCAATGCGGGTAATGATGCCGATGCGAGATAAACGGCGTAATGCACCACCGACTTTTTCCGCTAATTTAGTACGGTCTAAATCTGAACCGGTTGAACGTGGGTTCACCGCTTTTAATAATTTGCTTTCATCGGCTAAATTCAGTAATTCTTCATACACATCGTCGTAACTGAAAATACCTTGCTGAGCCAAGCGTTCCGGGCTTAAATAGAGATAGCATAACACTTTACCGACCAACATTTCCATTTCAGACATTGCCGCACGGTTAATGAGCGTTGATGCCTTCGGACGTAAATAGAAAAAGCCTTCCGGTGCACGAATTAATTCCACGTGGTAACGGCGGTAAAACTCTTCCAGCTCTGTTTGGAAATCCATCAAAAATGCGTGTTCATCAAGGGATTCGGTGTTGATGTGACGACCGGCACGCAGTTGGCTGTCAAGCTGTGGGAAAATTGGGTTGGCAATCGCCACCGCCAATTTCGGGGAAATAACGTCTTGGATATTGTCTGTCATTTTGTGTTCTCTTTGCTAAATTTTCTCTAAAAACGACCGCTTGTTACTGATTGTATTGGGCTATTTGTTATATTGATCGATCACATTTGCCTGCACTTCGGCACCGCGTTCATTAATGGCTTGCCATTGCGGATAAATTGCTTGGTTGTCTTGGCTTGCCATACCCAATTTCACGGCTTGATCCACAATAATTCTTGCCACATCAAAATGGCGGGATTCCGGGAACATCGCTAACTGATCACGCAAAATTGCCCCTAAATCAATCGGCTTGCCTTCCGCACGATAAGGTGCAAGATGAGCTTGCATTGTCGCAATAATTTGTTCTTGCACATCAGACAGCGATTCATATTCCAATTCACTTGGCAACTCGCCGACAGATTCAGCTTCATTCAACATTGCTTCATCATCACGCAGATCTAATAAAGACTCTGCTTTTGCAATGTAAAGCAGCCAAGGGGCATTATAGTAATCTTGAATAGATTGGCGTAAACGCTGACCGAACACACGGTTTTTGTCCATATCAATGGCGGTACGGATAAATTTATGCACGTGGCGGTCGTAGCCGATCCAAAGATCAATCGCCTGTTGCCCCCAACTGATAATGCGGTCAAGCTTATTTTGCAGATTCACGATCAGCTGGTCGATAAAATCTAAATCATCACGGGCAATTAAACAGCTTTGAATACGCAATAATTGGGCTTGTAATTTATCGCCAGCAGCATTTAACGTATCTTGCAATTCACGTAAATTGCCCGACGTTTCATCTAACAACTGCTCACAGCTCATAATCGCCTCGTGCCAGTTTTGACGTAACAATTCCGCAATTCGCTCACGAATTTGGTGTTGGTTTTCATCCATAATGCGTTGGGAAAGATCGATACTGTCAAAAATTTCCGCCACCGAATATTTCAACGGAGCAAACACATTATTCCGCCAAAAGCGTTCATCTTTGGCTTCTGCCGTCCCCTCTTCTGCGGCAACCGAGGCACGTTGGATTTCATCCGCCACAATCGAAAGTTGAATGGAAAGACGTAAATTGGAAAATTCACGCTGACGAACGTAATAATCAGAAATCCCCACCCCAAGTGGTGTTACCCGATAAATCGCCAATCCTTCAGTAAATTCGCTGGTAAAACGGTTTAATAAACGCTGTCTTACCAAGTCGTTAATCGCATTATTGGCACGTTGGGTAAAGGTGGAATCCGACTGCTCAAACGCATTAGATACATAGCGGAAAAGATCGATAAGATCACTTTCTAATAATTCACCATCGGTCTGTTCTTGATTGTAAATAGAAATCGCAAGTAAGAAAGCGAGGCGGTCGGAAGAGAGTGAAAGAGAAAATTCACGATCCTTCGTCCACGAAATGAGTTCTGGAATAGTCTGTGCCAATTCGTTCTGCATACGGCTTAATCTGTTATTTGTTTATATAAAAATAGTAGTTATTGTAACTGAATGAAAGCAAAATGGGAATGTGTAAAATACAAGCCTTGGTTTTAGCTAGTTTTTTATAAACTACTGACTAACTGATGAATT
Source organism: Mannheimia indoligenes (assembly GCF_036880405.1). Lineage (NCBI taxonomy): Bacteria > Pseudomonadati > Pseudomonadota > Gammaproteobacteria > Pasteurellales > Pasteurellaceae > Mannheimia > Mannheimia indoligenes. The sequence continues at coordinate 85,798 of NZ_JBAJJM010000007.1, forward strand.
TTAAACATTCTCTTATTTACTAATTATTATAGAATATTCAATTTTCTTTTATTACAGCGTAAAATTATCTATCGCTATTTTAAAGTATTTTAACCTCAAAACTATGTACAAAAACCTCTCTCTACTTTCGCCAAATACCTCCTTTGACTTTGAGCTAGCTGTCGGATTGACTCAATGCGAAAAAGGAAATTATCTTGATTCTGTTGTCAATAAACAAGGTATGAATGGCTATATGTTACAGCTGACAACTTTTGGTAGTGGCACAATTTATGACGGAAAAAATACGTTTAATGTGAGTCGAGGACAACTTCTTCTCTTTTCTCCAAATGTGATTCAAAATTACCAACGTCATTCTGAGTCCCTATATTGGCACTATAAATGGATCTATTTTTTACCAAATCCTAAATGGAATAAATGGTTAAATTGGTCTAATAAAGAAGCAGGAATTGGTCGGATAAAAATTAATGACAATCGATATTTCCAAGAAATCAGCCAGCTTTTCTCTAAAATTGATCTTGAATTAAAATCTAGCCATTTTTTTAAAGAAGATGTAGCAACTACTCTGTTGGAATATTTATTGATGAAATGTATTTCTGCAGAGAAAATTGAGGTTATACCTGTCATAGATCAACGTATTCTTAATGTTTGTGATTTAATCTTGTCTAATTTATCCCGGAATGACAGTGTAGAATACATAGCAGAAAAGGTATTTTTATCTCCTTCTCGACTATCTCACTTATTTAAAGCATCTCTAGGCATTAGTTTAGTTCAATGGAGAGAACTACAGCGTATTGCAGAATCAAAAAAACTATTATATTTCTCTAACGTTTCAATATTAAATATCGCTAAATCATTGGGCTATGAAGACCCGTTGTATTTTTCTAAAATCTTCAAAAAGCACACCGGATTATCCCCTTCTGAATTTAGAACTATCGAAAGACGTAAAGATAACGAAGTGTGATCTAGATCTCACTTCGCTTTTCGTAGCAGAATTTTCCATATCAATAACAAAAATTTACCTGTTCTCTCCTCCACTTAAAGCATAAGATTAAGACAGCTTTAATAGTGCTGTTTCTATTAAAGTAAAGATAACCTGCTATTGGAGCAGGTGTACAACGTAATGACTTCTTAATTTATGAGGGAAGAACAATGAAAAAACCAACATTAAAACACGCATTATTTTCCGGAATCTTAGCATTAAGCTGCTATAGTTCAGCTCTAGCGAATGATATGGTCAATATTTCTAAAATTGATGGTATGCCTTGGTTTAACCGTATGGCTGAAGGCGTCGTTCAAGCAGGTAAAGACAATAACATTAACGCCTACCAAGTTGGTCCGTCAAATACGGATGCTCCACAGCAAGTGAAATTAATTGAAGACTTAATTGCCAAAAAAGTGAGTGCAATCTCTATCGTTCCAAATGATGCAAATGCCTTAGAACCGGTGCTGAAAAAAGCAAAACAAAATGGCATTGTCGTTTTAACAAATGAATCTGTAGGTCAACCAAGTGCAGATTGGGATATTGAAATTATTGATAATGCTCAGTTTGCGGCAGATTATGTTGAAGAAGTTGCCAAAGCAATGGGCGGTAAAGGCGGATATGTGATTTATGTAGGTGGTTTAACCGTACCTCAACATAATTTATGGGCAGATTTATTTGTGAAATACCAAAAAGAATATTATCCAGATATGTTTGAAGTTACCAGTAGAATGCCGGTTGCAGAAAATATCAATGATGCTCGCCGTACAACGATTGACTTAGTAAAAGCTCACTCTGATTTAAAAGCAGTAGTATCTTTCGGTTCTCAAGGTCCTATTGGTGCAGGTTTAGCTGTCAAAGAAAAACGCTTGAAAAATAAATTGAATGTTTTCGGTATGATGATCCCATCTCAAGCTGCTAATTTAATTAAAAGTGGTGATATTACAATGGGAATCACTTATGACCCAGCTAATGCAGGTTATGCCCTTGCCGCTATTGCAGCAAAAGTGTTAAAAGGTGAAAAAATTGAAGACGGCTTAGAAATCCCTAATGTTGGTAAAGCTAAAGTGGATGCAGAGAAAAAATTACTCCAATTCCACAATGTACTTAAAGTGACTAAAGATAATATCGACAACTTATATTAATCTACGATAAATATGGGTTCTTTATGAACCCATATTTCTCTGAGGAGGCATTATGGCATTTATTTCCATGCAGAATATCAGTAAGACATTCCACGGTATAAAGGCATTAAATCAAGTAAACCTCTCTTTAGACTATGGAGAAGCTCTCTGCCTTGCCGGTCAAAACGGTTGTGGAAAATCCACGCTAATCAAAATCCTATCAGGTGTTTATCAACCTGATAAAGGAGCTAAAATCCAAATCGGTGCGACCACATATTCTAAATTAACTCCCCAAGAATCTATTGAAAAAGGGATTCAAGTTATCTATCAAGATCTGGCTCTATTTCCTAATTTAACAGTCGCAGAAAATATAGCGATAAATTTACACCGCAAGTTTAGCTGGGTAAGTCAGGAAGAGATTCAAAAGGTCGCTTTAAATGCGGTTCAGAGTATTAATGCTGATTTAGATCTTAATGCAGTTTTAGAAGATTTACCCATTGCACAGCAACAATTAGTTGCTATATGTCGTGCATTGGCACAAAACGCTCGCCTATTGATTATGGATGAGCCAACAGCATCTCTTACGGCGAAAGAAGTACAAGATCTGCTAAAAGTTGTACTAAAGTTAAAAAGTAAAGGCATTAGTATTATTTTTGTCAGTCATAAATTACAAGAAGTAATGAGTGTCTCTGATACCGTTTTAGTACTTAAAAATGGCAATATAGTTGGTCAATATCCTATCAGTGAAATGGATGAGAAACGTTTAGGATTCTTAATGACCGGATTAGAAATCGAATACAAGCGGTTAGATTTGCCCGATTTTTCGCAAAGAAAAACAGTACTAGAAGTACGTAACTTAACATTACCTCGTCAATATGAAAATATAAATTTTGCATTACGAGAAGGGGAAATTATTGCTTTAACCGGTTTACTGGGTTCAGGACGTACGGAATTATGCCTTAGCTTATTCGGGATTACTCAGCCTAAATCCGGCGAAATATTATTAAATGGAAAAAAAGTCATTTTTAAAACAAATCGTGATGCTATCAAAAATGGGATTGCTTATGTGTCAGAAGATAGAATGACAACCGGATTAATTATGGCAGAGTCCATTCATCACAATATCATATCTACTATTTTTCATAAGATCTGTGGTGGACTTAATATTATTAAATCTTCAACGGCGTATCAACATAGTCAAGAGCTCATTGACTCACTAAAAATTAAAGTAGCTGATTCAGATTTGCCAGTAAATACCCTTTCAGGGGGTAATGCTCAACGGGTTTCCATTGCTAAATGGTTAGCGATTGATCCTAAAATTATTATTTTAGATGCCCCAACTATTGGCGTAGATATTGCTAATAAAGAAGGTATATTCAATATCATTAAATCATTAGCACAGAAAGGTATTGCAGTTATTTTTGTTACCGATGAAGTAGAAGAGGCATATTACAACAGTCATAGGGTTCTTGTAATGAAAAAAGGCAAGATATTGGACGAAATTCTACCTATTAATGCAACAGAAAAATTGATTGCGGAGGTCATCTATGAAAATCACTAATAATTATATCCTTTCTGCAACTATATTCGCTTTAGTCGTTTTGCTTACACTTTTTACCAATGACTTTGCGACCATAGAAAACATCTATGATGTGGTCAATAATTACTCAATGCTAATGATTTTAGCTTGTGGGTTATTTGTTGTCCTTATTTCAGGAGGTATTGATATTTCTTTTCCTGCCATAACTATTATTTCGCAATATGTTATGGTAACAATAATAGGAAAATATGATATTGGCTTTTTAGGTGTGTTCGCTATCTCATCTTTCATTGGGATTCTGTTAGGTTTTGTTAATGCCCTGTTTGTTAATAAGCTGAGTGTACCTTCCATTATTATTACAATTTCAACATTGAATATCTTTTATGGGGGGCTACTCTATTTCACGAAAGGAGTATGGTTATACGACTATCCTGAATGGTTTATACAAGAACGCCTATTTTTCAAACAAACCTCTCAAGATGGATTTGAGTTCGGTATCTCATTCCAAGCAATTATGGCTATTTCATCTGTATTATTGACGTGGTTAATTACCCGTAAATTAACTATCGGTAGAAAAATTTATGCACTTGGTGGGAATCAAGATGCTACATCTCGAATTGGGTTTAATATTCTATCTCTGCATTTATTTGCTTATGGTTATATGGGGTTTATGGCTGGAATAGCAGGAGTTGTACAATCTTATACCGTACAATCCGTTGCTCCTGATTCGCTACTCGGTTATGAGTTAACCGTACTTGCAGCTGTCGTTTTAGGTGGAGCTAGCTTATCTGGAGGTAAAGGAACATTATTAGGAACAGTTATGGGAGTAATGCTGCTAGCAATCATTCAAAATGGCTTAAATTTAATGAATGTTTCTTCTTATTGGCAAACAATCATTACCGGTATCATTATTATATTAAGTATTAGTGCTACTGCATTAGGGCAATTTAAAAAACAAGGAGTATAACGATGAAAAGAAAAATTGATCATACTATTTTTTATCTATTGGCTCTTTTTGCTATTGCTGTGATTGCTTTTAGTCTTTTAATTCCGGATATCTTTTGGTCTATCAGTAATTTTCAGTCAATGGCATCTCAAATTCCCGTCTTAGGAATTTTAACGCTTGCAATGGCATTACCGATGCTAACAGGTGGAATAAATCTTTCTATTATTGCCAGTATGAATGCTTGCTCACTCATTATCGCTTATTTTATTACTCAGTACACCGGTATTTCTTGGCTATTTATGTCGATTATATTGAGCCTCTTCTGTGCATTAGTGATCGGTTTGCTCAATGGAACACTTATCGCCATTATTCGAGTTTCTCCGATTCTCGCTACATTAGGGACAATGACATTAATCAATGGTATTAATATATTAGTAACAAATGGATCTACAATTGCAAACTTCTCTGACAGTATTTTAAATATTAGTGCATCTACATTTTTATGGATTCCTACTCCTATTTTAATATTCTTATCGCTTGCAGGGGGGATATGGTTCTTCCTAGAAAAAACATCTATTGGCAAGACAATCTATTTCATTGGTAATAATGAAAAAGCGACCTATTACTCAGGTATTAATACGAAAAAAGTACTCATTTGGGTCTATATAATCTCATCTGTACTTTGTGTATTCGCTGCTATTTTAATGATGTCAAAACTTAATTCAGCCAAAGCCTCTTACGGCGATTCTTACTTACTAATCTCTATTCTTGCTACTGTACTAGGCGGAATAAATCCAGATGGTGGTAAAGGGAAATTAATAGGTATTATGTTAGCTCTTGTCTTACTTCAAGTCATTGAAAGTGGCTTAAATATGCTTGGTATTAGTAGTTACATCACAATGATCTTGTGGGGCAGTTTATTGTTACTATTTATCTTCTTACAAAAAAATCATATTTTCCTATTAAAACGTTAACAGGAGTAAATTATGCAAAATGAGAAACAACTAATTGAACAAGGCAATATAGTCATTGGTATTGAATTAGGCTCAACCCGTATAAAAGCGGTATTAATTAGTACCGAAGGAACAATACTCGCTACCGGAGGAGCCGACTGGGAAAACAGACTGATTGATGGCATTTGGACATATCATCAAGATGAAGTTTGGGAGAAACTCCAAGCAGCATATAGTGATTTAGCTAAAACCGTAAAAGAAAAATACCATGCAATTATTCGTTCAGCGAAAGGGTTAGGCATTAGTGCAATGATGCATGGTTATTTGCCTTTTGATAAACAAGGAAAACAGCTCGTTCCATTTAGAACTTGGCGAAATAATATTACCTTAGAAGCATCTGAAAAATTAACAGAGCTTTTCCAATATCCGATTCCCCAGCGTTGGAGTATTGCTCATTTGTATCAAGCCCTATTAAACAATGAACCACATTTAAAGGAGGTTGATCATATCACGACATTATCTGGTTATGTTCACTGGCAACTCACTGGAGAAAAAGTCTTGGGAATTGGCGATGCTTCAGGAATGTTTCCGATTGATACAGATTCTCACTCCTACAACAAAAAGATGCTTGCCCAATTTGCACAATACATTTCTCAATTTAATATGCCTTGGCAGCTGAATACAATCTTACCAAAAGTGTTGGTTGCCGGTGAATCAGCAGGCAGATTAACTGAACAAGGTGCAAAATTACTTGATCCAAGTGGTAATTTACAAGCAGGAATCCCGCTATGTCCTCCTGAGGGAGATGCGGGTACAGGTATGATTGCAACTAATTGTATTAAAGAAAAAACGGGAAATATTTCAGCAGGAACGTCTGCATTTGCAATGATTGTGCTAGAAAAAATGCTGTCAAAAGTTTATCCAGAATTAGATATCGTGACTACACCAGCAGGAAAATTAGTCGCAATGGCACACGCCAATAACTGTACATCTGATATTAATGCTTGGGTTAATTTATTCGGGGAGTGTTTGGATACATTTGGAATCCATGTGTGTACAGAAGAATTATATGAAATACTGTTCTTACATTCGCTACAAGGTGATGCCGATTGCGGTGGGCTACTTTCCTATGGTTTTCACTCTGGGGAACATAATGTCGGTTTATCTGAAGGTTGCCCTATGTTCCTACACCCAACGAAAGCCAATTTTAACTTAGCTAATTTTATGAGAGCCCACCTTTACACTGCTTTTGGGGCGATGAAATTGGGGATGGATATTCTCATTAACCAAGAAAAAGTAGAAATTTCCCGTATATTAGGACACGGTGGTATTTTTAAAACAGAGGGAGTTGCACAGAAAATTCTAGCTTCAGCACTCAATATACCACTTGCAACAGCCAGCACAGCATCAAACGGAGGAGCTTGGGGGATTGCATTGTTGGCTAATTTCTTAACATACTCTGACAAACAAACATTAGAGCAATATTTGGATAAGTGTATATTCAATACCACTCAACTCAATCTCATTCAACCTGATAAAACGATGAGCGAAGGATATGAACAGTTTATGCAACGATATAAAAGAGGGATTTCTGTAGTGGAGAAAGCACTCTATCTAAATATACCTTAGTATTTACCCCAAATATAAAAACCGTTTGAATAAACTATCCAAACGGTTTTTTATTTATACAAGCTATTGCAAATTTTCTCAAAAAAACAACCGCTTGTTGCTTAATCGACAATTTCCACAGTGGAATTTGTGCTTAAACCTCGCACTAATTGCGATCCTTTTCTTGCACGTTCGCCGCGGTAGTTATCAATATCGCTTGGTTTGAGCGTAATTTTGCGTTTACCGGACACAAACACGAGAGATTGTGTCGGCTTAATGACCAATAAACGAGCTAGGTATTCATCGCCTGATTTTGCCGCTGCTGCGGAAATATTGATGATTTTATTGCCTTTGCCTTTCGATAATTCAGGTAATTCGCTCACTGGGAACACCAACATTCTGCCGACATTACTCATCGCCACAAGCGATAAATTTTCATCGTTTTCCAATAATTGCGGCGGCAGCACTTTTGCATTTTCTGTTAAAGAAATGACCGCTTTCCCCGCTTTGTTGCGAGAAACCAGATCTTCAAAAGTACAGATAAAGCCGTAACCTGAATCTGATGCCATCAGCACTTTAGTGTCTGAATTTGCCATTAGCACTTGCTGAATGGTTGCCCCTTCAGGTAAGGTAATTTTGCCTGTCAGCGGTTCGCCTTGTGAGCGTGCCGATGGTAATGAAGTCGGATCTAACGCATAAGCTCGCCCTGTGCTGTCTAAAAAGACTACTGGTTGATTACTTCTGCCTCGTGCGTGGGCGAGATAGCCATCACCGGCACGGTAGCTTAAGCCTTCGACCTCAATATCGTGTCCTTTGGCACAACGTACCCAGCCTTTTTCCGAGAGGATTACTGTTACATCTTCAGTTGGGGTTAAATCGCTTTCGGCAATCGCTTTCGATTCCGCACGTTCCACCAATGGCGAACGGCGAGGGCTGGCAAAGGTTTTCGCATCTGCCAGAATCTCTTTTTTGATTAAGTTGTTTAAACGGCGTTCCGAGCCTAAAATCAGTTGCAGCTCATCACGCTCTTTTTCAAGCTCTGATTTTTCCGCTTGTAATTGGTGTTCTTCCAATTTTGCCAAATGGCGTAAGCGGAGGTTTAAAATCGCTTCGGCTTGAATATCGGTTAAATTAAAGCGTGCCATTAATTCCGCTTTCGGTTCATCTTCGTTACGGATAATCTCAATCACCTCATCAATATTCAAAAAAGCGATCATCAAACCGTCTAAAATATGCAAACGGCTTAAAATTTTATCCAAACGATAATTTAAGCGACGAGTTACCGTTGTGCGGCGGAATGTAAGCCATTCCGTTAAAATCGTCAGTAAATTTTTTACTGCCGGCTTGCCGTCTAAGCCAATCATATTCATATTGACTCGATAGCTTTTTTCCAGATCGGTTGTTGCAAAAAGATGATCCATTAAGGCATCAAAATCAATGCGATTTGAGCGTGGTACAATCACAATACGAATCGGGTTTTCGTGGTCAGATTCATCACGAATATCATCCACCATCGGTAATTTTTTATTCCGCATTTGAGTGGCGATTTGCTCAATAATTTTAGATGGCGAGGCTTGGTGTGGGAGCGATGAAATTACAATTTCGCCCTCTTCTTTTTTCCACACTGCACGCATTTTAATTGAGCCACGACCTTGCTCATACATTTTCGCAATTTCTGCTTTTGGCGTGATAATTTCCGCCTCAGTTGGGTAATCCGGTCCTTGTACCACAGTCAGAATGTCGTCTAATGTGGCTTTCGGATTATCCAATAGCATTACGCTTGCATCAGCAAGTTCGTTGATATTATGTGGCGGAATATCCGTTGCCATTCCCACCGCAATCCCCATCGTACCGTTAAGCAAAATATGTGGCAAACGGGCGGGTAAATATTTTGGCTCTTCAATTGAGCCATCAAAATTCGGCTGATAATCAACCGTGCCTTGCCCCAATTCGCCTAACAATACTTCTGCGATTTTAGAGAGTTTGGATTCGGTATAACGCATTGCGGCGAAGGATTTCGGGTCGTCCGGTGCTCCCCAGTTCCCTTGTCCATCAACCAATGGATAGCGGTAAGAGAATGGCTGAGCCATTAACACCATTGCCTCATAACAAGCACTGTCGCCGTGTGGGTGGAATTTACCTAACACATCCCCCACCGTTCTAGCGGATTTTTTATATTTTGCCGAGGCGTTTAAGCCTAATTCCGACATTGCATAGATGATACGGCGTTGCACAGGTTTTAAGCCATCACCGATAAACGGCAATGCCCTGTCCATAATTACATACATTGAATAATTGAGGTAAGCGTCTTCGGTAAAACGCTTAATCGGCATCTGCTCAATGCCTTCGTAATTGATTTCAGTCGTCATTTCTGATTTATTCTTATTGGAAAAATGAGCGTTATTTTCTACGATTTAACGATTTTAGTCTAGCTTGAAACGCAAGCGGTCATTTTTGTTTATCATTTTGCAAAAAATCATCAAAAAATAACCGCTTGCATAAGCAAAAAATAGGCGATTTTTTATGAAAACTTCTGTACAATAGACAAGTTTTATTTTTTATATTGAGAGGCGGCTATCAAAAATTCTTTTAGTGTTTGAGAGTTTTTTTGCTAGTCGCAATTTAGAAAAATAAAACGAAAATAATAGTAAATTCTTAAAAAGGAAAACAGAATGACTCCAATTGTTAAACAATTTAAATACGGTCAGCATACCGTAACATTAGAAACAGGTGCTATCGCACGCCAAGCAACGGCGGCAGTAATGGCAAGTATGGACGATACAACCGTATTTGTTACCGTTGTGGCAAAAAAAGATGTGAAAGAAGGTCAAGATTTCTTCCCATTAACAGTAGATTACCAAGAGCGTACTTACGCGGCAGGTCGCATCCCGGGTGGTTTCTTCAAACGTGAAGGTCGTCCATCTGAAGGCGAAACTTTAGTTGCTCGTTTAATCGACCGCCCTGTTCGCCCACTATTCCCGGAAGGTTTCTTCAATGAAATCCAAGTAATTGCAACTGTGGTATCGGTAAACCCACAAATCAGCCCGGACTTAGTGGCAATGATTGGTGCATCAGCAGCATTATCATTATCAGGAGTGCCGTTCAACGGTCCTATCGGTGCAGCTCGTGTTGGTTTCATCAATGATCAATTCGTATTAAACCCAACCACCAGCGAGCAAAAAATCAGCCGTCTAGATTTAGTGGTTGCAGGTACAGATAAAGCCGTATTAATGGTGGAATCTGAAGCAGATATTTTAACTGAAGAGCAAATGCTTTCTGCGGTAGTATTCGGTCATCAGCAACAACAAGTGGTGATTGAGAACATCAAAGAGTTCGTAAAAGAAGCGGGCAAACCACGTTGGGATTGGACTGCACCGGCTCCAAATACTGATTTGATCAACAAAGTGAAAGCCTTAGCTGAAGCTCGTATCGGTGATGCTTACCGCATTACTGAAAAACAAGCTCGTTATGAGCAAATTGATGCGATTAAAGCAGAAGTGATCGCAACCCTAACAGCAGAAGATGAAACCGTATCTGAGGGTGCAATCGTTGATATTATTACTTCGCTAGAAAGCTCAATCGTTCGTAGCCGTATCATCGCAGGTGAGCCTCGTATTGACGGTCGTACTGTGGATACTGTTCGTGCATTAGATATTTGCACCGGCGTGTTACCTCGCACCCACGGTTCTGCGATTTTCACTCGTGGCGAAACCCAAGCGTTAGCAGTGGCAACTTTAGGTACAGAACGTGATGCTCAAATTATTGATGAATTAACGGGCGAAAAATCTGACCGTTTCTTATTCCACTACAACTTCCCTCCATACTCTGTGGGCGAAACAGGTCGTATCGGCTCACCAAAACGCCGTGAAATCGGGCACGGTCGTTTAGCAAAACGTGGGGTGTTAGCCGTAATGCCAACCGCTGAAGAGTTCCCGTATGTAGTACGTGTGGTGTCTGAAATCACTGAATCTAACGGTTCATCTTCAATGGCTTCTGTATGTGGTGCATCTCTTGCGTTAATGGATGCCGGCGTGCCAATTAAAGCAGCTGTTGCAGGTATCGCAATGGGCTTAGTGAAAGAAGATGATAAATTCGTGGTTCTTTCAGATATCTTAGGTGATGAAGACCACTTAGGCGATATGGACTTTAAAGTAGCCGGTACTCGCAATGGTGTTACGGCACTACAAATGGATATTAAAATTGAAGGTATCACGCCTGAAATTATGCAAATTGCGTTAAACCAAGCAAAAGGTGCTCGTATGCACATTTTAAGCGTAATGGAACAAGCAATTCCTGCTCCACGTTCAGATATTTCTGACTACGCTCCACGTATTCACACGATGAAGATCGATCCGAAGAAAATCAAAGATGTGATTGGTAAAGGTGGTGCAACTATCCGTGCATTAACCGAAGAAACCAATACTTCAATTGATATTGATGATGACGGTACAGTGAAAATTGCCGCAACTGACGGCAACGCAGCGAAAGCAGTAATGGCTCGTATCGAAGAAATTGTAGCAGAAGTGGAAGTAAACCAAATCTACAACGGTAAAGTAACCCGTGTTGTTGATTTCGGTGCATTTGTGTCAATCTTAGGCGGTAAAGAGGGTTTAGTTCACATTTCACAAATTACTAACGAGCGTGTAGAGCGTGTAGCGGATTACCTGCAAGTTGGTCAAGAAGTACAAGTGAAGGTGGTAGAGATCGACCGTCAAGGACGCATCCGCTTAACAATGAAAGATCTTAACAACACAAATTCAGAAGTGAATGCAGAAGAAACTGTATCTGAAGAGGTTGTAGCAACAGAACAAGAAAATATCTAGTTCTGGATTATAAAGGCGAATAACGGATACAATACTATCCGTTATTCAGTTTTTTAGTGTTCCTTAATAAGGATAGGCAGTGATGGTACAACTGTTTAAGTTGTTTCGAATCCGTTTCTTTTTACTTAATTTAGTTTCTGTTCTCGTGCTAACAGGTTGCACTGGTCGTTATTCTGATTTAGTCTCAATAAAGAACTTAGCATTAGCAGAACTTAATCCCCAACTTCGTTTTGAACAAGAAGCAATGATGGTAAGGCTCAGCCAAGTATTGGAAGAAGCTCCATTAACGCCCTCTGAACAAGCAGACCTCTATTTTGAAAGAGGGGTTATTTACGATAGTTTGGGATTGTGGTCTCTAGCCCGTTATGATTTTGCTCAAGCGATTTCGATTAATCAACGAATGGCAGCAGCTTATAACTATATGGGATTATACCTTCTACTTGAAGGCGATTACGACAGCTCAATTGATGCCTTTAATGCCGTATTAGAGTTAGATAACGAATATAGTTATACTTATCTAAACCGTGGATTGGCATTCTACTATAGTGGTCGCTACTCCGAATCTCAGCGTGATTTATTACGTTTTTACGAAGAAGATAAAAAAGACCCTTATCGCGTGTTATGGCTCTATTTTAATGAGCTGGAACTTACGCCAACAGAGGCTAAAAATAATTTACAAAAAAGAGCTAATGCCCTTTCTCCTGATTATTGGGGGACAAATATTGTAAATTATTTTTTAGGCAAGCTAAATTTAGCTCAACTTCGTGCTATAATGGATAGTGAAGCTAAAGAAAATAGCTCACAATATGCAGAAATACTGACAGAAACGTATTTCTATTTAGCAAAACAACAACTCAAATTAGATCATAAAGATGAGGCAATCAGCCTTTTCCGCCTTGCTTTAGCAAATCAAGTGTTTAACTTCGTTGAGTATCGTTTTGCCCTGTTTGAACTATCACAAATTCGTGGTATGACTCAAACATCTCCCATTGTTGAATAGGGAAATAGGACAGACAAGCGGTTAATTTTGCAAAAAAACTTACAAAAATAACCGCTTATACTCAGGGGATTTTTAGAGCATTACGCTTTGTTATTTCGTTTCTTCCTAATCTCAACAATATAATTTTTTTATTGAATGCGGCAACAGGAAATAGCCTTTATTTTCTGTTCTCTGCCATTCCCAACTAAATGGTTTTTTATGACAACTGAATCTTTAACTTTTGCCGACTTAGGCTTACCTCAATCTATTCTTGATGCTGTGAACGATATGGGCTTTGTAAACCCTTCACCAATCCAACAAGAATGTATCCCTCATTTATTAGCCGGTCGAGATGTGCTTGGAATGGCACAAACCGGAAGTGGAAAAACAGCAGCGTTCTCTTTACCTCTATTAGCTCAAATCGATCCAACACAACGCCATCCACAAATGTTAGTGATGGCACCTACTCGTGAATTAGCAATCCAAGTGGCTGATGCCTGTGAACAATTTGCGAAAAATCTCAAAGGTACTCGTGTAGTTACTATTTATGGTGGACAACGTTACGACATTCAACTTCGTGCATTAAAACAAGGCTCACAAGTTGTTGTAGGAACACCTGGGCGTATTCTTGATCATATTCGTCGTGGCACATTAGATTTATCTGAATTGAAATTTATCGTATTAGACGAAGCGGATGAAATGCTCCGTATGGGCTTTATTGACGATGTTGAAACCATAATGGCTGAATTACCGGAAGATCATCAAACTGCCCTATTCTCAGCTACAATGCCAGAGCCGATTCGTCGTATTACCCGCCGCTTTATGAAAGATCCGCAAGAGGTCAAAATTAAAGCGACTGAACGCTCTGCTCCGGATATCGAGCAAAGTTACTGGTTAGTAAACGGTTTCCGCAAAAATGATGCGTTATTACGTTTCTTAGAAGTGGAAGAGTTTGATGCGGCAATTATCTTTACTCGTACCAAAACAGGCACTATCGACATTACCGAATTATGTGAACGCAACGGCTACCGTACCGCTGCCTTAAACGGCGATATGACTCAACAAGCCCGTGAGCAAACTTTAGAAAAACTTCGTTCAGGTCGTTTAGACATTTTAGTTGCAACTGATGTTGCTGCTCGTGGTATTGATATTGAACGCATTAGTTTGGTTATCAACTACGATATTCCACTTGAAGAAGAGTCTTACGTTCACCGTATCGGTCGTACCGGTCGTGCCGGTCGTTCAGGTCGTGCATTATTATTTGTTGAGCCTCGTGAACGTCGTTTATTACGCAACATTGAAAACCTAATCAAAAAACCAATTAATGAAGTGGCAATTCCAAACCACGAAGTATTAATGGAAAAACGCCGTGAGAAATTCAAAGCCCGTATTTCTAAACAATTAGAACATCACGATTTAGAAAAATATCGTGAGTTACTGGAAGATTTATTCACAGCAGACCAAGATCACGAAGAATTAGCAGCTGCAATGATGATGTTATTGCAAGAAAAACAAAAACTCATTCTTCCACCGGACCCTGTCGTTCGTGCCGCTCGCTCAGAACGTGGACGTGATCGTAATGACAGAAACGATCGTAGAACTGGTCGTGAGGAACGTCAAGGTAGCGGTATGGCAATGGATTTATATCGTATCGAACTTGGTCGTGAAGATGGAGTGGAAGTACGCCATATCGTAGGTGCGATTGCAAATGAAGGCGATATCAGCAGCCGTTATATCGGGCATATCAAGTTACACGATACCTACTCGACTATTGAATTACCACAAGGTATGCCAAAAAATTTAGTGCAACACTTTGCTAGTAAAGCCCGTGTGTTAAGTAAACCAATGCAAATGAGCTTATTAGGACCGGCAAACAGTGCAAGCAATGCTAGCCCGTTTGATGGTGGTCGTGGCAAAGGTGAGCGTCGTGATCGCAATGATAGAGGTGGTCGCCGTGATGGCGGTTTTAGTAAAGACCGTAAAGGTGGCTTTAAAGAAAAACGCTTTAGCGAAAAGCGTGGTCGCCGTGATTAATTAACAAAATGCCCTAGTCAATAGGGCATTTTTCATATTACACTATTTTACAAGCGGTCTTTTTTCTATATTTTTTTGCAACTATGTTTATAAAACCTAATCAAATTTCTTGTTCAACAGAAATTTCCGAACAAGATATTGCCTTTATGCAATACGCTTTAGATTTAGCTGATTTAGCTGAAGCAAAAGGCGAAATACCAGTAGGGGCGGTATTAGTCGATAAAAATCAAAATATCATTGGAAAAGGTTGGAATCAAACGATTCAATTATCTGATCCCTCCGCTCACGCTGAAATGCAAGCTATCCGCCAAGCAGGGCAAATGATTGGTAATTATCGACTATTGGATTGTACGCTCTATGTAACACTTGAACCCTGTCCAATGTGTGCAGGGGCGATTTTACATAGCAGAATTGGTCGGTTGGTGTTTGGTGCAAGTGATTATAAAACAGGTGCAGTAGGCTCACGTTATCATCTATTTGAAGATTATAAAATGAACCATTTTTTAGAAATACAAGGCAACGTGCTAGGGAAGGAATGTAGCCAAAAGATAAGCGATTTTTTTAAGAGAAGGCGAGAAGAAAAAAAGCATAATCATAAGTAAAAAGGCATAGTAAAAAATGTGCTATGCCCTCTAAATGTACTATTGACCAACTGATGCTAAAATTCTATCTGCAAATTTACCGATACTAATACCAAAATTATTCGATTTGTTCCAATCCATTAAGGTACGGAAATTACTAGACACCAAAAATGCTCTGCCTGCCTCTTTATCCGGGCGGATTAACCAGACTTTTTTACCATTTAAGCGAGCCATTTTTGCCACTTCTTGATCATTAGGGTACGCAAGATACACACCTAATGACTGCCATTCAGCTAAGGTTCTTGCCTTATTGGCTTCAATGCCTGAAAAACTTAAATCCATTGGAGCAGATAAATTCACTTCCACTCCCCAAGGTAATTGGTCATCCCAGCCAACAGTTGAAAGATAATTTGCAATAGAAGCAAAAGCATCGGCCTCATTCTCCCAAATATCTTTTTTGCCATCATTGTTGCCATCAGCCGCATAGGTTAAATAGGAAGTTGGCATAAATTGGGTTTGTCCCATTGCACCGGCCCAAGAACCAAGCAATTCATAGCGTTTAATCGTACCATCATTAAGCATTTTCATTGCATTTACGAACTCTTGTGTGAAGAGCTTTTCACGGCGACCATCAAAAGCAAGAGTAGCTAATACCGAAAGCACATCAAAATCGCCTTGATTACGCCCGAAGCTGCTCTCCATTCCCCAAAGTGCCAGAATATACTCTTTTTGTACACCATATTTTTGGCTGGCTCGAGTTAAATCTGCATTATATTCATACCAACGTTCAACCGCTTGATTTACTTTGGTTTGATTTAATACTTTATTCAAGTAATTCGTTACGCCATTTGGATTTGGCGGTGGGGGCGGTAAATTTGGATCACGTTTACGAGCAGCTTGCTGCTGATCTAACTGAACTGCTCTCGCATTATAATTAATAAATTTCTGCTCATTTAATGTTTTTGCAGAAACGCCGGCACCTGCTGCTTTCTGCTTTAAGAAATGCACATAGTCATTAAAATTGCTGACTGAACGTGATTTCGTGTATTTTTCATCTAAGTCTAAACGTGAATACTGCTTGGAATTATCACTTGAGCACCCCACAAGGGCTAAGGTGATAATAGCTAAGGGTAAAGTAAAAAGTGTCGATTTCATCTGCTATTCTGTTAAGTTAATCATTCGGTTAGGACGAATTACATTATCACAAGTAACCTCCGCCACACCTAAAAATTGTGCATTATCGGAATATAGACGCACCAAACCATAAATTTGATTAGGATTGTCAAACCTAACTCTTTGACCAAAACCAACAGCTTTAGTTTGTTGTTCAGTTAAATTTATTTTAGTGAGGTTTGATACCGCTGTATCCATTGGTAATAAATGGCAATCCAACTCTGCAAGCGGTTGATTTTCCGCTAACTTTTGCAAATCTGCATAGCTTATCATTTTATCAATCGGATAATTCGCTACAGAGGTTCGGCGTAGCATAGTAACGTGAGCCCCACAACCAAGCACTTCGCCTAGATCATCAATAAGGGTACGAATGTAAGTGCCTTTTGAGCAGTGCACTTCTAACGTTAAAAACGGTGCATTGTACTCAATAAAATTCAGCTCAAAAATCGTAATCGGGCGTGCTTCACGCTCAATAGTAATCCCTGCTCTTGCATATTCATAAAGCGGTTTCCCATTATGTTTTAAGGCAGAAAACATTGTCGGCACTTGCAGAATATCGCCTCTAAATTGCCCTAAAGTTGCTAAAATATCCGATTTTGTTACATTTACTTCTCTGGTTTCAACGATTTCCCCTTCTGCATCGGAAGTATCTGTTCTTTCGCCTAATTTAGCGGTAACAAGATAACGTTTATCAGAGTCTAATAAAAACTGAGAAAACTTAGTTG
Organism: Mannheimia indoligenes; assembly: GCF_036880405.1. Taxonomy (NCBI): domain Bacteria; kingdom Pseudomonadati; phylum Pseudomonadota; class Gammaproteobacteria; order Pasteurellales; family Pasteurellaceae; genus Mannheimia; species Mannheimia indoligenes. The sequence goes on from NZ_JBAJJM010000007.1 coordinate 103,263, forward strand.
CTTCGCCCAAACAAATCGGAAGCATACCTGTTGCCAAAGGATCTAACGCCCCGGTATGCCCCGCTTTGTTGGCTTGGAAAATCCGTTTTACCTTTTGCAGAACATCGTTTGACGACATTCCCTGCGGTTTATCTAATAAAAAAACGCCGTGAATATCACGACCACGCTTACGAGGTCTAGACACAATTAGTCCTCTTTATGCTTTTCTTCATCATTTTTGATCACACTAGACACAAGGTTAGACATACGCATACCTTCTACTAATGATTCATCATAGATAAAACGTAATTCAGGCACGATACGCAAACGCATTGCTTTCCCTAATAGCGTGCGAATATAAGGGCTGGCTTTTTCTAAGCCTTTCATTCCTTGTACAATCGCTTCACGATCATTATCAAATAAGAAGGTAACAAAGATTTTTGCATAAGCTAAATCTCTGGACACTTCTACATCTGAAACCGTTACCATACCGATACGAGGGTCTTTCACTTCGCGTTGTAAAATAACTGCAACCTCTTTTTGTAACTCTTGGGCTACACGGTCGCTACGTTTAAATTCTCTGGACATTTTCTATTTCCTATAATAGCGGAAAGGCACCCGTGCCAACACGCGTGCCGTTATTATGTAAGCGGTCAATTTTTACAAATTTTTTGCAAAATCAGACCGCTTGTTGATGATTAGATCGAACGCTTAATCTCAACGATTTCAAACACTTCGATTTGGTCGCCGACTTTTACATCGTTGTAGTTTTTCACGCCGATACCACATTCCATACCGTTACGGACTTCACCTACGTCATCTTTGAAACGACGGAGAGATTCTAGCTCACCTTCAAAGATTACTACGTTATCACGTAAAACACGGATTGGGTTGTTACGTTTAACCACACCTTCCGTTACCATACAACCTGCGATAGCACCAAATTTCGGGTGGCGGAACACATCACGCACTTCTGCTAAGCCGATGATTTCTTGTTTGAACTCAGGCTGTAACATACCGCTCATTGCCGCTTTCACATCATTTAATAATTCATAAATAATTGAGTAGTAACGTAAGTCGATGTTTTCCGATTCAATCACACGACGAGCTGAAGCATCTGCACGAACGTTAAAGCCGACCATAATCGCATTTGAGGCTGCGGCTAAAGTTGCATCCGTTTCAGTAATACCACCCACGCCAGAACCAACAATCTTCACTTTCACTTCTGCAGTTGAAAGATCCATTAACGACTGGCTGATAGCTTCTACCGATCCTTGTACATCGGCTTTCACAATGATGTTCAACTCTGCCACATCGCCTGCAGTCATATTGCTGAACATATTTTCTAATTTTGCTTTTTGCTGACGAGCTAATTTCACATCACGGAATTTACCTTGACGGTAAAGTGCAACTTCACGGGCTTTTTTCTCATCACGCACAACTGTCGCTTCATCACCTGCTGCAGGTACGCCTGAAAGACCTAATACCTCAACCGGAATTGATGGACCGGCACTTTCAATGTCTTTACCGTTTTCATCACGCATTGCACGAACACGACCGTATTCAAAGCCACAAAGTACGATATCGCCTTTGTTTAATGTACCTGATTGAACTAAAATGGTTGCAACCGGACCACGACCTTTATCTAAGTATGACTCGATTACTACACCACTTGCCATACCTTCTTTCACAGCGGTCAATTCTAACACTTCAGATTGAAGTAAGATTGCTTCTAAAAGCTCATCAATCCCCATTCCTTTCTTCGCAGAAACAGGCACGAATTGTACATCACCACCAAATTTTTCAGAGATCACTTCGTGTTGTAATAATTCTTGCTCTACACGCTCCGGATTAGCTTCCGGTTTATCAATTTTGTTCACTGCAACTACAATCGGAGCGCCCGCTGCTTTAGCGTGCTGGATAGCTTCGATAGTTTGAGGCATCACACCGTCATCAGCCGCAACTACAAGCACTACGATATCGGTCGCTTTTGCACCACGTGCACGCATTGAGGTAAATGCTGCGTGTCCCGGGGTATCTAAGAAGGTGATCATTTTACCGTCATCAGTTTCAACGTGGTAAGCACCGATGTGCTGGGTAATACCACCCGCTTCGCCTGCGGCAACTTTTGCTTTACGAATATAGTCAAGTAATGACGTTTTACCGTGGTCAACGTGTCCCATAATGGTTACAACAGGTGCTCGAGTTACTTTTTCTGCATCAGTATCACGATCTTCTAAAACCGCTTCTTCTAACTCATTTTCTTTACGCAGAATGACTTTATGACCCAGCTCTTCCGCCACTAATTGAGCGGTTTCTTGGTCAATAACTTGGTTAATTGTAACCATTTCTCCCATTTTCATCATCATTTTGATGATTTCAGTCGCTTTTACTGCCATTTTATTAGCAAGTTCCGCAACAGTAATGGTTTCACCAATCACAACATCCGCTTTTACAACCTGCACAGGCTTGGTAAAGGCTTGCTGTAATGCTGCACCTTTCTTACCGTGTTTACCTTTGCCTTTCACTTCTTTTTGGTTACGGCGATCGGCACTGCGTTCGTTTTTATCATCTTCACGACCGCCTTTTTTCGCTTTTGCCACACTCGCTTTACCACGCCCACGGTTGGCTTCGCTACGACGGTCGTTATCACGATCTGCTTCACGTGCGTAAGTAGAAGTAAAACGATCATCATCAAAGTCTTCATTGCTACTATTGTTGTTTGATTCTTCGAGTTCAATTTCTGCTAAACGACGAGCATTTTCCGCAGCACGTTTCGCTTCCATTTCTGCTTTTTGCTGAGCTAACTCTTCTTGCTTACGGCGTAATTCTGCTTCTTCTTTACGCTTCGCTTCTTTTTCCGGATCGACGGCTTTTTCTTGCTTAACTTGAGTTTGTGCTTTTGGTTTTTCTTCTTTTGCTTTGCTATTTGGCATTACAGGAGCAGAAGGTATTTTACTAGCGGTCTGTTCTGCCGCTTTTTTTGCAGCTGCTTCTTTAGCCGCTTTTTCTTTGGCTTCCGCTTCTGCTTTTTCACGAGCTAACTTTTCAGCGGCTTCTTTTTCAGCTTTTGCCTTTGCAGCAGCTGCTTCTTTTGCGGCTTTCTCTTGTAATGCTTTCGCATCAATTTTTGGTTTTTTCTCTTTTACTTCAACCGCTTTTACTTTACCGCTTGTAGTTGTAGCATTCACTTTACTCGCTTTGCGGGCACCGCCAAGCGAAAGTGTTTTTTTCTCTTCAGTCATCTTTTTTATCCTCTTTGCTTAGCTTAGTTGAACCAACAAATTTGACGAGCTGCCATAATTAACTCGCCTGCTTTCTCTTCTGAGAGCTCTTCAATATCAGCTAAATCATCAACACCTTGCTCTGCAAGTTCTTCAAGAGTTGTAATTTGTTTTTCCGCTAATTTGAATGCAATATGACGATCCATACCTTCGAGCGTTAATAATTTATCTTCAATTTGAGCTGATTTTAATAATTGCTCTTCTTCTAACGCTTTTTTGGTAATCGCATTTTTAGCTCGAGATTGAAGCTCTTCGACTAAATCCTCGTCTTCTAAGCCATCAATTGCCATTAAGGTATCAACCGGTACATACGCGATTGCTTCTAATGAAGTAAAACCTTCTTCAATTAATACTTGAGCAAATTCTTCATCAATTTCCAATGCTGAAGTTAATAAATCAATTACTTTACCGTCCTCTTCTGCACTCTTTTGCGTTAATTCTTCGTTTGTCATTACATTTAACGCCCAGCCTGTTAATTGGGTTGCTAAGCGTACGTTTTGACCATTACGACCAATTGCTTGAGCTAAGTTTTTTGATTCAACTGCAATATCCATTGAGTGAGCTTCATCGTTAATTACAATAGAACTTACATCAGCCGGTGCCATTGCATTAATCACGAACTGGGCTGGGTTTTCATCCCAAAGCACGATATCAACACGCTCGCCACCGAGTTCATTACTAATAGCTTGAACGCGAGCACCACGCATACCTACGCAAGCACCTACCGGGTCAATACGTTTATCGTGTGTTTTCACTGCAATTTTTGCACGAGAACCTGCATCACGAGCTGAACCTTTAATCTCAATCACACCTTCGCCAATTTCAGGCACTTCAAGCTTAAATAACTCTTCAAGCATCACAGGTTTTGCACGGGTAACAAACAGTTGAGGACCTTTTGACTCAGGTTTGATCTCATATAATACACCACGCACACGGTCGCCCGGACGGAAGTTTTCACGAGGGAGCATATCTTCACGCACAATCACCGCTTCGCCTTTGATGTCTTCCGTTTTACCGGCTAATTCAAGGAAAATATTATCACGGGTTACTTTTTTCACGGTTGCAATAATAATTTTGCCTAAATCTGAGCGGAATTCGTCAATAATTTTAGTTTTTTCAGCTTCACGGATTTTCGTTTTCACTACTTGACCGAAAGTTTGAATTGCTACACGACCAAATTCGATAGACTCTACTTCATCTTCAATAAAATCGCCTAGTTGTACATTTGGATCTTCAAATTGTGCAGCTTCTAAGCTGATTTCACGCGTCATATTACTCACGTTTTCCACAACTGCCCAACGGCGGAAAGTTTGGAAATCGCCGGTTTTGCGATCAACTACTACACGCACATCAATGTCTAAATCACGGCTTTTCTTCGTTGCAATGGTTAAAGCCGTTTCTAATGCTTCAAAAATCGCTTCTTTTGGTAATTGCTTTTCGTTTGATACTGCTTCTGCAGCTAATAAAATCTCTTTACTCATTTTGTCAGTTTGCCTTCATCTTAAAAATTAAAAACGGGAACTAAATTTGCTTTTTGAATGTTGCCAAATGCGAATTGACGATCTTCGTTATCTACGGTTAGGGTAATAAAATCGCCTTCAACTGCTTTGATTTGACCTTGCCATTTACGGCGGTCGAACATTGGAATACGCAAATGAATAACTACATCACGCCCAATAAAACGTTCATAATGAGCAATAGTAAATAGCGGTCTATCTAACCCCGGCGAAGAAACTTCTAAGTTATATTTATCTGCAATCGGGTCTTCCACATCAAAAATCGCACTGACTTGACGACTCACATCGCTACAATCATCAATGGTTACACCGCCCTCTTTATCAATATATAAGCGAACCGTTAAAAAACGTCCCGCACGTTGGCATTCAATGCCGACTAATTCAAAGCCTAATGCTTCAATAGAATCCAGCACAAGCTCTTCTAATTTTTGTTCTAAGGTTGCCAAATCAATCTCCAAATATAAAAAAAGCCGGATAAACCAGCTTTGATACGTTAATTTCTGTACCAATTTCCGTAAAAAAACCCCAGACGGGAAACCGTGGGGCTTTAAGCGGTTTGTTTTTTTATGATGCAGCGACAACAAGCGGTCTTTTTTTGCTAATTTTTTGCAAAATTAATTAAAACACCATATAAAACAAAACTCACAACTTTAACCAAAGCTGTGAGCTTAAAACTGGTTGCGGGGGCTGGATTTGAACCAACGACCTTCGGGTTATGAGCCCGACGAGCTACCAAGCTGCTCCACCCCGCGTCTGATGTGGTGCATTATAGACTTTTAAGCTAAGAATGCAAGCACTTTTTAATATTTTCGCCCTAATTCCTCTTGATAGAACATTTTTAATCCATTTTTTGATTTTTCACTTACATTACCATAGAGCATTTGGTAATAATAGTCATAAGCCAGCACATTTTGCACATAGCCTCTGGTTTCATAAAATGGAATACTGGCAATGAATTCGTCCATTGCTAAAGTACCTTTACTCCGACCAAGCCACTGCTCTACACGCCCAACACCTGCATTATACGCTGATGATATCAAAATGCGGTTGTTTGGATATTTTTCATTTAGCTCCATTAAATGTGTTGTGCCAAGCATAATATTATTGAACGGTCTGAATAGATCCCGCTCGCCCTTGAAAGATAAATTATTATCTTTAGCTGTTTTTTCTGCTGTTGCCGGCAACATCTGCATTAACCCTCTCGCATTCGCGTGTGATTGAGCTTGTGGATTCCAAGCACTTTCTTGGCGTGCAATGGCTTGTGCAAATGATTTACTGATTTTCTTATCCTGTAAATTCAACTCAAACCAATCTGAATAAGCATTAGGCAAGCGTAAATCAATATTATCAAAAGCTTTTATCTGGATTGTACCCTCGACCGCTAAATCATACCAATTTTGCTCTTTCGCATATTTGATCACCGCAAGTTGAGCTTTGGCAGGCGAACTCTCTCCTGTTTCAACTTTTACATTATTGATCAAATTAATCCAAACTCGCTTAGCCTGATCAATTTGCCCGAGTTCTCGCAACTCTTGAATACGCTCAAATTGATTTTCATACAATTCACGCTGAGCCTGCGTTAGATCTGCCACTTCAATAATAGGAAATTGATAAGCAACCCCTAATTGTTGAGCAGCCAACATTGGATAAAATCCACGCTCTTTGATTAGCTCTTCAAATATCGTTTTACGCTTAGCTTCATTTTTTTCGATTTTAGCCGTCCAGTAACGCCATTCTGTTTTCCCTTTAGCCTCTTGAGAGAGTGATTGCAACCACTCATTTAAATCCGTTTTTTGCCAGATAGCCATACGCAATCTGCGTTCTAATAAATTATCAGTCCCTAAGGCTTTAATCTGTTCATCACGCCAGAGTTGGAATGTTGGCTCTTCATTATCAAAATGTCGGCTAATAAAAGCAACTTTTAACGCTTTAAGTTCATCTTCACTAAATTGATATTTCTCCGCCCATAGTTGATATTGTTCAAATGTTGGATTATCCAGTTTCTCTGGCTGGGTGCGGATATATTTTGGCAATAATTCCACAATAATTGCTTTATTTTCTGCATTAAACGATGACTCAAGCGGTTGATTTTCAATAAAATTTTGCAATTCTTTCGGATTACTCACAACTTTTTCAACTGAACTGAGCCACGTTTTCAAATTTTCATCCGTTGCATTAATTGCTAAATTTGTAATCTCCGCATTTGCATTTTGTTTGACTAATTCGACCGCTTTCAGACGCACTTTCTCATCTGTCTTGAAACCCTGATCCCGCCAATAACTTTCTAAATTCGCACAATCAGAGGTTAATTTAGAATTAGCAAGCCAAAAAGCCTCAAACTCTTTCACTAGTGCCGATAATTCTGCATTTTCCACTTTTTGTTCTACCGCAGGATTAATCTGAGCGTTAGTTGCGGCTATTTCATAACGTGCTGAAAACAGACGGCATTGATCCGCTAACTGTGTTGGCTTCACAACTATTGCATACTCTACTAATTCTTTAAATTTTTGCTCACGATAGAGCTGTTCAAACATAAAGTTCTGCAACTGTTTTTGATACAAAGAATCCGGATATTTTAAAATAAATGCTTTAACTTCGCTTACTGTGGCTTGTTTCAAAGTCATTTTAGCATTTAACAACTTCCATTCTGCGTCCATTTCTAACGGATAGCCCGATAAAGTTGCTAATAAACGCTGAATAACCTGTACTGTTGCGACTGATAAATTCTTTTGGCTGACTGCCACATCGACCAAATAATTAATTTGCTGGAAATTTTCTCTCTGCTTTAAACGTAAATTTTCTGCGTGCTGTAACTCTTTCTGGTAAATAGCCAACCAATCATTTTTTAATTGTTTTAATTCTGTTTCAGTGTAACTTTTTAATGGCTCTTTCTCGGCTCCTGCCGCAAATGTATATTGGCTTGCTAAAAATACAGCAAGCAATGTTTTCTTCCACATAGTTTTTCTCCTTAGTCGTTAGCTTTTGGCAGAAAAAGGGCAATAAAGTTCAACTGGATTATTCTAAGAAAATATTGAATTAAAGTAAAAATGATGAGTTTTAATGGAGGCGTGTCCCGCCTCCGTTTTTAGTGCTTAACTAATTGATTTTGAAAGGAGTGAATTTTAAACTTCGCCTAGTAACTACCATTTCAACTACCATTTTGAAATGGTGGTTTTACTGGCGTTTTTATCACAATTTTGTGATGTCAAATCCACATTGGGAAAGGTAATCACCCCATAATTGCATTACAGGCGTTCTTTGGTTGAGGTAGTCGTGGCGGTTGTAGGTTTGCTCTAGCTCATCTTTTATCTTGTGAGCAAGTACCGTTTCGGCAGTATTCTTCTCTATTCCTTGATCCGCTAAGTATGTGCGTATAATCGAGCGAATACCGTGAGATGTCAAGATCCCTTTGTATCCATTTCTTTTTAATGCCATATTTACCGTTTCGCTCGACATTGGCTTCCCATTTGTTTTGAAATGAGGAAAGACAAATCGGCAGTCCCCTGTGAATTGCCTTATTCTATTCAACACTGCTATAGCCTGTGATGATAACGGCACAATATGCGTCCGTTTTTCTGCCCGGCGACCTTTCATTTTTTCTTTTGGAATTGTCCACGTCTTATTTTGCCAGTCAATTTCACTCCACTCCGCACTTACGACCTCTGCCGGTCTTACCGCTGTTAATAAGCTCCAGAAAATCAGTAATTTTGTTTTAATATGAGTTTTAGACTCATAAATATCTTGAATCAATTTTGGCACTTGTTTTGGTGGAATAGTCGGATTATTTTTTGCAGCAGCAAAGTGAAATGCTTTGTGAGCTTTATGGCAGTTGTGAAATTCAATAATGCCGGTATTCTCCGCAAAATCCATTATTTCAACCACCAATCGTAACGTTTTGGCAAGGGCATTAGAATGACCTCTGTCATACATAGGCTGCACAACGGAGATCAGGCGTTTAGAATTAATTTCACTTACCGGCACATCCCCTAAAATAGGGAATATATGGTTCTCCAATCGCCGCCAATCCTCAAGCATTGTATTTTCCATTACGATTTTAGACTTAAACGATTGTTTCCATCGTTCTGCAATGTTCTTAAAGGTATTTGCTTGAATATCCTCTTGTTGCCGTTTTTGTTCGGCTAAATACGCTATCGGATCAATGTTTTGTTCGAGCAAAGCTCGATACTCAGCACGTTTTTTTCTCGCCTCAACTAAGGATAATTGGGGATATATGCCTAATCTGACACTTGTTCGCTTACCGGTAAACGGCTTTTTATAATCTAACCGCCAAATTTTATTATTGGCGGTAATTTTCATATAAAGCCCATCGCCATCACGTAGAGGGCTATCATTTTCGGTTGCGATTTTGATCTGCTGCATCGTAAGCGGTTTGATAATAATAGCCATAATAACCTCTAATTACCTAAATATTTCTCGACTTTGGAAATGTTATAAAATACCCTTCCTCCAATTTTGATTGGTGCAGGAAAATTGGGATCATACTGCTTACTTTTAGGATTACCCCATCTATCCAAACTTATTGGGTGAACTCCAATTTTCTTAGCAAGATCTATTCTTCTGATATATTCGGTTTCCATTGTTTTCTCCCAGATAATAAAAAACCGCTTGGTTACAAGCGGTCGATTTTGTTTAAAAATTTACTGTTAGCGTTGAGCCATACAAATTTTGCCATCGCAGTCATTTTGCAGATCTAAATAGTCTGCGGCAACTGCAAAAGCAGTTAAAAATAGAATAATTTTTGCGTATTTCATCGTCTAATCCTCAAAATTTGGATGTGGAAACCCGCCGCTTGATGTTTCACAAGCGGTCGGTTTTGTGAATGTTTTACTAATTAGAATTTAGCTATACGCACTGATTTTGTCGGTTTAGCAAAATGGCTTTCGAGTTCACGCATTGGTCTTGGGTTATGCCCGAAGTCTGCTTCAGCACTGAGGCGATAAACCAACTTGCCGATGTCGTGTAGGTGTCTGCCGTATTCGTAGGCGATGGAATGAGCTTTTGGAGCGTATGAACTGCCTAGAGCTTCTAATGCCGGCGTAATCTCTTTAATGAAACCAGCCATATGATTAGCCTCGAACCATAACCACGCTAAATCGACTGCTTCGTGGTTGATGATGTTGTGATTAAAGATTTTCTCGACGGGTTTTGGTGATGCAAGCGGTCTAATTTCCGTTGAATTTTGCAAAACCTCTTTATCGAGAATATCCAGCACCCATTTGCGGAACTCTTTGGCGACTTTGGTTCTTGCGAACATTGCGATAAGGTGAGCACCACGCAGTGAGAAAATCCGCACTTGTTGTTTGCCGCCGTTGGTCTGCATTTCGATCAGGGCGGTCATTTCGGGGGTAAATTCGTCTGCGTTGCGGTCGTAGATTTGTTTAACTGCACGAACAGGATCTGTATAGGATAATGCTAAGCCTAAATCAGTTGCTGAAAAGAAAGTTTTGTTGTTACGATTGATTACTGCGATAGCAGTATTTTGAAAAGTTAAAGTTGTCATTTAAGACTCCGCTCAAATAAGTTTATAAAACTCATCACAAGCAACGCCAATTACTGGTGATGAACTGATCAAGGTTGGCGTACCGTAGAGCGGTGTCACGGCGATCTTTCGATCCCTCAACCAGTCCATCATTGACAACTTTAAAGGGTGGTTCAATTTGAACCTACCTTTGAAAGGTTTGATTTTCTGATTTCGGCTATAAAAAAAGCCGCTTTGTGCGACTATCATTATTTCCGCACCACTCATTCAGGAACGCCAATTCCCGACTTTCTGTTGAAAGTGCGGTTATCTTATCGAAAGAGCGGTTGGAATGTCAATTAATTTTTCAATTCGTATGTTTTTAACACCAATTCTTTATAGGCTTGAATAAGCGGTGCAAATGGCTTTTCATCTTCCAAATTTGTTGGAAATGCAAAATTTTCTTTTACATCTTGGAAAACAAAATTAATCAATGTATCGCTTATGTAGTAAGCAGTAATGACAAGACTTGTAAGTGTTTTAGGATAGCTGTTTTCGTTTTCTTCCAGAGCAAGAGCCAATTTGAATGTGATATTAGGTTCGCCTAGGGTGCTAAATTGGGCTTTTAGTTGATGGAATTCGATAGGTACATTATTTTCATCAAGTAATCTTACATATGGCTCTGTCGGTTCTTGATTTAACTGTTTCCGATAAAGCTTTTCAAGCAGACCAAGATCTGTAGCAAGTGCAATTTGAAGTTGGCGAATTTGTTCCCGTACTAGAGCTCTACGTTGAGAAAGTTTATTCGTATATTGGGAATACTGTTTACATAAATCTTGATAGGTAAGAGTTGTCATTTCGTTCTCCTATTTGAATTTTACATACAAAAAAAGCCGTTTATGGACGGCTTGAAAGTGGATTTAGTCTAAATGAATTTAGTGGCGGTTGTCAAATCATTGCCGCAATAATTTTTGTTGCAACCGTTTTGATTACATCAAAGCTCAAATCAAGGCTTTTACTTTGGACAGTGGATTTTACTTTATTCCATACGCTGTCATTGCGGATTTTGTCTAAAAATTCGTGTCCTTGCCAAGTCAGGCTAGTTGCAGAAAAATCTTCCTCTTCCAAAGAAGAAACATCTATTGCCTCAATCAGCCCAGCATTACTTAGTAATTTATAATGATAGGCAACCGTTTTTGCATCATAGCCCTTAATATCAGTAGATTCTAGCCAACTGGTGCTGTCTGCTTTTTCTTCCAGTTTGAGTAGTATTTTGCGGATTAAATCCCAGTTGCGTTTCATCTTACTCTCCAAATTTTAGATATAAAAAAAGCCACTCGATAAGTGGCATATTGTGATAATAGATATTAGGGTAGCCCAATCGTCATAATCAATAAATTTAACACATTCTTCATAGACACCTCCTTAAATAAACGACATGTATAAACAAAAACATCTTTGAATATTTGAAAAAGGGTTGTTATTACAACAAAACTATTTATTAATGAGAAAATTGATTGAGTTTCCCCTAGGACTTGAGCTACCCTAATATCTATCTAAATCAATATTAATCAGAGACTTGCTAATTGTCAAACACCAATATCTATTTTTGCGATCTGCATCGAAAAAATAACTATCCAATCTGACAGCAAAACGCTTTCATAGTAACCTCTCCAAAAACAACGGAGGAAACTATGAAAGAACTTTTCAAACAATGGTTAATGAATCAGAACTCGCCATTCATCAACGGCTGTGGAATTGACTGCATTTTGTCGAAAGTTGATGACCGGCTAAATATAACCAATGCCAGCGAAGAAGAAACCGAAACGCTACAAGAGTGGTTGGATGCCTTTATGCAGACTGTTTCGGTTTTTGTTGCGTAGGTTCTATAAATCTTCCTCTTTCACAAATACGCCATCAATCATTTTGCCTTTGCGGTCTTTGATTTGAACCCAAGCAAAGAGGAGAGCTGTTTGTACGTCTGTTTTGTAGAACTGAGTGATAAGCTCAAGCTGATTTTCAAAGCCACTTAAGCTATCTTCTAATCGGGATAAATCACAACCTCTAGATAATTCGCTTGCCACATTGCCTAAATCAATATTGGCTTGAACAATCTGAGCCGCAACTCCACAATTAAAATTGGTATTATCGCAATGACTAATGCTAAACAGTTTTTCCATTTTGAGCTGTTTACGCATAATTGTACAAACCACAAGGCAATCACCAACACTATCTAAAATAGTTTCAAATTCATTGGTTGCGACACCTGCACATAACTCTCCAAATTCCTCCATCAGCTTGAGCATTTGCTTTTGTGGGCTAGAGCCTTCAATTAAGTTACGATCTTCTGCCCATTGTTCGATTTTTTGAATTAATCTTTCCATTTTTTGGTCCTTGTTAAATTCTAATAGGATTTACCAGATTCTATCTGCCCGGAGAACATCCGGGACTTCTACAATTTTTAACTGTTCGGGTTTTAAACCTTTATACTTAACCCAGTATTGGCAAATTTCAAGAGCTTCACCTTGCGTTACTGTACCTCTAGTTTCACTTGCAACTTTCCATTCACGGCGAAATTGGCATTCAAGTACGATATAACGTTTACCATCCATTACTTGGAGTTCATTTCTAAACATAGCTACCTACGACTATTTCGCATTGCATTTAGCCATTCTTGAGCATCAGTTCGGCTTGCGAACATCAACCCTTGCTCGGCTCTACTTTTTGTTTGGCAATCATCAGCATCTTCATAAACCCATTCTTCAATGCTCGTAAAGTCCATATCTCCATCATAACAATCAACGTCATAAACATTGATAGTATAGTAGCGTTTACCAACTTCAAGTTTTATAACAGGGCAAGGTAAATCTAATTGCACTCTTGGGCGTGGTTCTTCCCACAGTACTTGTTCTAAACTAAATGACTCACTCATTATTTACCTCACTAACACCGGTACTTTTACCAATTAAAGCTTCCAACACCTCAACAGCCTCCTCTTTGCTCTCAAACTCCAAATCCAGCCGCCAAACAGAGCTTTTATTAAGGTGTGATTCGGGGTAAATACTATCGGTTAATGGTTTTGGTAATGCTTTAACTTCTGCTGACACATTCGGGTTATAAAGTCCGCCACCTAACATTGCATAACCGGCAATGTCTTGATAATTGTCTTGATGATTTGCTCCCTTATTTAAAATGCGAGAGGCTTTGAATAGCAGCATTTCAACAGATGTTCGTTGTCTCCAGTTGAGTTTTGTTGCGTGTGGATCGCTTACTTCACGGAAACCGCCATAAATCTGTGTGAAAGTGTCATAACTTCCGTGTTGTTGTTCACGTTCATCTAAAATATCTTGGGTTGTTTTCATAGGATGTTTTCCTTTAAAGTTAGCTTACCTTTCTGGTAATCCAAATAATTGCTTGGATACACCACACGAATTGGTAACTAAGCACGTTACAATCATTAATATCAAGTTCATCAAAGATGTCCCATTCATCGGGACTTAGCTCATATAAAAATCGTTCAACCTCAATTTGAGAGCTGAAATCTATACTTTCGATTTTATCTCGCAATTCATCTAGCATTTCTTCTTGAGAGTCATCAAATTCTCTATCTTCCATATAGCTTTTAAATCGTCCCTCAACCATTTCTTGAGCTTGATTTGCGTCAAAAATATGTGTGCGGAAATTTATATCCTCCGCAAGAACTTTGCTTGCCATATAATGCAAACTAAAAGCAGATTGGTTTTTCAGGAAAAATTCATAAGGGCTTAATAAACCACCAAGAACAAAACTTCCCATATCACCAGTGATAATGACTCGGCTTGATTGGTAAATGACAGTAAATGCTAAGTGGCAACCTTCGTTAGGAATTGCCGCCTGAAAAATTTTAGTATCATCATTGTTTTGAATAACGGTAATTTCGTGATTTTTCACGCTATCTAGAAATTTTTCTGAGAACATTGCTATATCCTTTTAATAACCGCTTGTTGAGAACAAGCGGTCAATTTTCATCAAAAACTTACAAGTAAACTTATAAGCTAACTTACAAGCTACTTTTTAATATTGCCGAACTCTGCTGCAATTAACTCAATCAACTGCGATAATTCTTGGGTCATCAGCAAGAAATCCGCATCAAATCGTTGGACGACATCTTCTTTTAAAACATCGTCATTTTGCTCGATAATATTATCCGCAAATTTTAGTCGAGATAGTGTTCCATCTTCATTCAGAATGAAAGACAAGTGGTTTTCTCTTTCAACCGCAAGGCTTACTGCCATTGCACCATGTTCTAAGCAAGTAGTTACCTCTTCGCCTTCGAGATCTTGGCGTTTAAAGATTGCTAGGCTATCTACATCAAACCGCTTTAATTTACCCTCTTCTAATAACATCAACCATTGCGGCGTGCCGTTTACAAGCCAACTTGTCATCACTTCGCTAGGATTACTGTTGTAAGACAGAGGCACAACAGGCAATGAGCCAAGAGATTTTCTAAGCAACGCTAATACATCTTCCGATTTCTTGGCGGAAGATGAATCTACAAAGATAAGTCCTTTTGTTGTATCAATCCAAATAGCGGTATGTGTAAACTTACTAAACGCTCGCAGCAACATTTCTGCCATAACGCTATCTTTAATAGATAATTTTTCAGTTTTTTTGAGTTTACGACCCTCTTTTTCTTCAAGTGCCGCAACTCGAGCTGCTAACTGGCGATTTACTGCGTAAGCCGGTAACACTTTCTCTTCTTTGCAGGCCACAATCAAAATATGACCGTTTATTTCAAATTTTAGCGATTCATTACCGTGCAGCGGTGCTGTCCAGCCAAACTTGGAATAATCTGTGCTTTCGCAAGGTGTGAATCGGCTATTCTCTAAAGCAGTCTCAAGTTTTGAAAAATCAATTTGCGATGTAAGGCGGTATGCCATTAAGTTTTTAAACCAGTACATTTTAAAAGTCCTTGTTATTTAGTAGGAGTTTGGTAATAAAAAAGCCACTTAATTAGTGGCTATAAAACAGAGCTTGGTTTATTTAAAGTAATTGAGATTCTATTCGCATTTTCTTTTAAACATACTAAAGCCTTTTTCATTAAAGCAGGGGACAATTCAAATCTATAAAGATCCGCCCAAGCTTTTAATTTACGTTCTAAATCATAGTCGGTTATTACATTAGACACAGAAAGAAGCTTATATGCTCCATTTCGTTGCATTTTAGGTTTTTGTACCAATTTCAACATTAGGTTTAAAGACTCGTCATATAATAGGTACTGGGCATACCAGAGAACTTCGTTTTTAATAAACGCATCAAATTCAGCTTTCTGATTTTTGTTCATAATTTATACCTAGATGTTTTTGGGTTTATTTTGACAAATTCAAGTTATATGTAATTCAAAACGGAATATCATCATTAAAATCTTGTGATTCAGATTCCGTCATTACTTGGTGATAGGGATTAGCTGGCGGTGGATTGCCTGGCGGTTCGGTCGCCCAATTATTGTTGCTGTTACCACTGTTCGGGCTACCTAGCATTTGTAACTGGTCGGCGATGATTTCGGTTGTCCAGCGGTCTGTGCCGTCTTGAGCTTGCCACTTGCGAGTGCGTAGTTTGCCCTCAACATATACTTGAGAGCCTTTTTTCAGGTATTTGCCGATAATGTCGGCTAAATTCCGAAAGGCGATAATGCTATGCCACTCCGTCGCTTGCTTTTTCTCGCCCGATACTTTATCCGTCCATTCGGTCGAAGTTGCTACGCTGATTTTGGCGGTTGGGTCGCCGTTTGGTAGTGTTCGCAATTCCGGGTCGCTACCTAATCGACCAAGAATGATTACTTTATTAATTCCTGCCATTGTTATTCCTTGTAAAGTGTGATTGGTTTGTCTCTGCCAACGTTGAACCGCTCAATTTTGCGGTTAATCAACATAATGGCGTTTTGGCGGCTGTATTGTGGGTAGGTTTCGTGTTGTAATTTGCCGTCATAGTAAAACTTGGCGACAAATTGTTTGCCGACCTCCACAATTTCCACGCCAGCATCAATTTTTCGTGCCATATTTCCCTCCGCAGTATTGGTTGCCGTTGCTTTCCACTTGCCAAACGCCTTGATTACGTTCACATTTGTAACGTTCCATTTGTATGTAGTCGTCATAGTCCATTCGCCCGACAATGCCTAATATCAAAATTAGCAAGGCAAACGGAGCAAGTTGTTTCATTTTGTTCATAGGATTGTCCTTTGGAGTTAAAAAAAGCCCACGTTTTACGGTGGGCATAAGTGCCTTTCTTTATACTTGTAAGGCTCAAGCCCTCTTGTGTGCGACCACCTCGAGGAGTAAAATGTTTTCTGCGACCACAATTTAATCAAGGAGAACATTATGAAAAAATCAAGTGCAGATACTCTTGCTTTACTTTTCGCAAGGGATATTGTTCGTACACCTAGTTCATCAAATAATTCATCAGTTAATGAATTAAACCGATTCTCAGCAGACGCTATTGCTGATTTTATTGAGGTTCTCTCAAAGAGATTTGAAGCATTGGATGAAACAGTAAATTTACCTATGGTATTTAATGCTTATAAGAATCAATCAGACAGATAGCTTTACAAGCTAATTTCGCTAATTCTTCAGGTGGGTAATCAGTATTTCTTGCCACACTTTCTAAAATAGCCTGTTTGATCCGATTTTTATCGCTACCAGACAGGCTGTTTTCTACGACTTTTAATTCCAAATCTTTAGGGCTTCCTAGTTGTTCATTTAAAATAACAACTTTCGCAATTTCAAAATTTTTATTTTTCATAATTTACCTCTAGTTAAATATTCCAGAACATACTTTCTTAAATACGCTTTGGAATAGTGCGTGTCTGCCCACGCCGTCGCCCGCCCGGCTTTCGCCATTCCGTCGGGTGCTGCTTGTATCCGTACTTACTCAAACTTGAGATAAGCGTGATTGCTTAGGACTGATACCAGTGTTGCCTTTTCAGCTCTCCACACCTTGCGAGTGTGTTGCCTAAACCTTGCCACCTCTTTTTGGCAAGTCGTTCAAATTTGTATGTCAGGGTCTAACCAACCTTGCCGAGTTATAAAGCATTACTTTACAACTGCTCGAGGTTGTTAATATCGTCCGCACAAGCACCGAATTGTTAAAGAGCATTGAGCCTTAGCTCGTTTTGATGCGAACATAATACACTATGTATTTCTATTGTAAATACCAAATGTATTAACCTATTAAAATAAAAATACATTTTGTATTTAAATGATTGATTATAAAAGGAATTTATTTTTATAAAAGTTGTTTAAATGGCTAATTAATAAACAGAATAAAGATGAGGTATTCGTTATTATTGAGTAGGTTACTAATTTGGGGTAAAAGAAAACCGCCACGAGGGCGGTTAGTTGATTAGTGAGGGAGAATAGTAAAGTGTTGATTTAGCTTGCCATAGGCTTTTTCAACAAATTCTACTTTTGTGGAATGATTAAAATCTAATAGGCGATCTATCTGTGGTAAGTGTACATCTAATCGTCTTGCCATTTCTGCTTTGCGTACACCTTGTTTAATCATTTCATTTAAGAGAAATACTTTCATTGATTGCAGCACGGTAAGATTAACCGAATGTTGTCCCTCTTTAATTGGGCTTGGCATTGGTATTTCTCGTCTATCATCAAAATAGAATTCAAGGGCTGTGGCTAAGCCATCTTGTGCTTCTAATAGGGCTTCTTCTAAGTCTTCACCTACGCTTGCCATTTCAGGAATATCAGGGCAAGTAACAAGATATGTGCCGTTATCGTCAGGGGTAATTTCAACTGGGTAGCGTAACATATAAACTCCTAGAAAAGCCCCTCTTTCGAGGGACTTTGTTATTTAAGATCTAAGTCTTTCTTAATCTTATTCACTAAACCTGTACCAATCTCTTTGCTCCCGTGATAAGGAAAAACAGATTGTTTTCCGTTTAGTGTTACCTTTCGATGACTGCCTCGCCTATGGTTTTCAATTTCGCAACCTTGAGCAAGTAAGTACCTCAGGAACTCGCTGTATTTCATAAGATACCTCCTTATCAAAACAGCAAGGAAATAATACAACATTTTTGTTGTAGTTACAACATTTTTGTTGTATTTGTTGATAAGGGAAAAGAAAACCGCCACGAGGGCGGTTTAGAATGCTGATACTTTACTTTGTATGTACAGAACGAATTTCAATTCGTTTAAATTCTGTTTTCTCACCTTTCTGAATAGAATAGAGAGTTATATCAGCCTTAATGCTTTCCTGCTTAGCTAAAACAGTTAGATCTATTGTTTGAGGAATATCAATTTTGACACGCTTTGTAAATAAACCATCAACATAGCCATACCAACCTTTTGTATAGCTATCACGATCTGAAGCTCTGATATGTAGAGTAATGTTATCAAGCGGCAGTTCTTTTTCATCAGATTGAGGCACATATTCAGTTGGTGTCTCTGAGACTAGTTCTGACGGTAATACAACGTTATTACCAGCAAAACTGATATGAGCATTTTGATCATCTTGTTTGGCTGGGCTGATAAATTCAATCGCATTACGAGCGAGAGTATTTTTATTTGTAGGACTGTTTTCTATTGCTTTTTGGAAGGTTTCTACAGGCACGCCGACAGCTCCAGCACTATTTACAATAACATTGTTATAGCTACCGGATACATTAACATTTACTGCATTAGGATTCCCGCCCGATACATAATGCCAAATACCAAAAGCAACTGTACCTGCGATAACGGCTCCAAAGATACCTGTTTTCATCTTATTATTTTTGACAAATTGTTTAAAGGTGTTATCCACATCTTCTTTATTTTCATTGTAGTACTTTACTTCGGCGTGAACCGTTTCAATCATACTACCTTCTTTGATTTCTGACACTTTTAGATCAATGCTGTGAATTTTAACACCTAAAATATCAGAAAGAGCATTTCGAGATTGCTTAGTGAGTTCTTCAAGTGATTCAAGTGATTTGATTAAATCCTTAATACGAATACCACCTGTAGTATTATATTTAATTTGCTCTTCAATAGTAAATGAATACAACTCTTTTTCCATATTTTATTCCTATAACTCGTCCTTTACCCAATAAAATTCAACTATTATTGTTCAAAATCTTCAAACGATATAAAACGAGAGGCTTTCACAATCGCTCCAACAGTATGAACATACCTGACTTCATTATCTTGTAGATTAAATGGAGGGTGATCATTATTGATACTTGAGAAACGATATTCTCCATTACGATGCCAATCAAGCGTTTTTATCATATATTCGTCATTTACAGTACAAACAAGAACATCATCTCCATTAAGAGCAGGAGTATTTGGCTCAAGAACAATGTATTCACCACTTTTTATACGTGGCTCCATTGATGAACCTTTACCTCGTACAGCGTAAGCTTCTGAATCTGAACTATATAGATTGATATATCCGGTGCGTAACTCTTCTAATCTTAAGGTTTCATCTCTTCCCATCATAGCTTCACCAACTACAGGAATAATTCCATTTTTAGGTTTACCTACAATTTCTAACTCTTCTTCATCTAATGTACTTATAAGTCCATCTGAATTTAAGACGACTCTGTCAATTCCGACTACGTTAAGCATTTTGGCGACATCATCAAAATTTGGTGTTCTTCTACCTGTTAACCAATGCCCTATTGAGCCTTGAGTTCTATCTAATGCCTCTGCTAGATCATCTTGCTTTAGATTTTTAGCTGACATCTCTTGACGTATTAATTCATTCCAATGCTTTTTCATATAAGTCTCCGAAAGTGATTACTTAATTATTACGCTTTGTATTAGATTATCAAAATACAAAAAGTATTTGCTTTTTTATCAAATAAATACATAATGTATTTTATGATTTTATTAGAGAATTAGCATATGAATAAAATTGCAAAATTTAGACAACAGATAGGAATTAGCCAATCTAGCTTTGCTTCAGAAATTGGCATTACTCAGGGAGCATTAGGGCATTATGAATCGGGTAGAAGAACCCCATCATTACAAATGGCAAGAAAAATTGTTACGGCTCTTAATGTATTAGGAGCAAACACAAGTATTGATGATGTATTCCCTGAAAACAAGCAATAAAAAACCACCGCTGGAACGGTGGCTTTCATACATAATTCAACACGAAAGGTAATTTCGATGACTCAATTATTAAACATTCCGGCACAAAAAGCAAGCATTACGATGAGTAGTCGTGAGATTGCAGAATTATGCGAAAAAGAACATCGCCACGTTTTAAGAGATATTAGGGCTTATGTTGGTGCTATTATCCAAATGGAGCGAGGAATTAATGTTAAATCTCTTGATTGGAGCGAAAAAGAGGGTGTAGAACTTTTTGGACATACCCCTATTGGCGGAGTTATATGTCGATATGAGGTTAATCCTCAAAATAATCAAAGTTACCCAATCTATTACCTAGATAAATCAGCAACGCTGACAATTATCTCTGGTTACAATATTTTGCTTAGAAAGAAAATCATAGACCGTTGGCAAGAGCTGGAAACGCAAGTGCAGCAATCTTCTAAAACACCTCATATTCCACAAACGTATGCGGAAGCATTGCGTTTGGCGGCAGACCAAGCAGAACAAAATCAGTTATTGCAGTTAGAGAATAAGCAAAAAACCGAAGAGAACAATGCACTGAAATCGTACTTTGAACCTGGTTTAACACCCGCCCAATTTGTGAAAAGCTTAAATGGCGTAAACAGCAACAAGATCAACGATTATTTGCGAACTCGTGGCTGGTTATACAAAGAAAAGCATTGTTGGCGAGTGTGTAGCCAAGTTCGGGATAAGTATCTAACGGAATCATTTAAGAGAATTGAGGTTGATCCTGTAGAGCGTATTGAGATGACTACCTACAAGCCAATTTTGCTTGAGAAAGGTGCGGTTAAGATTTTTGAGGCTTATTTACAAGGTAAATTACCAATGAAAGCTGATTGGAACGGTAAATATTATCACAGTAAGGTGGCGGTATGAGATTTACATCAACAATAAACAACGTCCGCTTAGTGGAGTGGGAAATCAACATCACACAAGGTGCATTGGTCGATTTAATCAATCAAGCCTCTAGTTGGGCGAAAGCGGTAGTGATTGACGGCATAACCTATTACTGGATGTCGTTTAGCAAAGTGTGCGAAGAATTGCCAGCAGTATTTAGCAAAGAAGATACCGTTTACCGCCAATATAAGGTGCTGAAAGAGAAAGGCATTATCGACCACTTCAAAATGGACGGTAAAGATTATGTCCGTCTGACGGAAAAAGGCTGTGAATGGAATAAGTTTGAGCCGATCCGAGAGTCGGAAAAAAATCCGAGTGTCGGAAATCAATCCGAACCAACTCGGAAAAATTTCCGAGAAATCTCGGAAAAAAATCCGACAGATAATAATACTAATTATAAAAATAATAATGATCATACTACCCCCCTTAATCCCCCAACGGGGGAACCTGCCCCAGCTGAAGTTGTGTTGAATTATCTCAATTCGGCTTTGGCAACGTTGGCGGTACAGCTTGGCGAGCGTAAGCCTGTAGGGTATCCGCTCAAGCCGTGGGCAAAAAATATTACTGCTCGCATTCGTGAAAGTTCGGTGGCGGACTGTTGCCAAGTGGTGGATTACCTTGTCGCCAAATGGGGAAGAGTTGATGGATTTCGTGACAATATTTGCCCAAAAACAATTTTCCGAGCCTCAAATTTTGCGGATTATCTGCCTAAATCAAAAGCTTGGGCGAACAACGGCAAACCTGTTTTCGTGAATCGCAAGTGGGTTGCACCGACAGAGCTAGAAAAACGCTTGATTATGCCAACGGTAGAGGAAGTAAAAGCCTTGTTTCATAAATCACTAAGTGGCAATCCGTTTAAGGCATTGGACTTTACCGACAGACGTAATTTGGTGATGTACCACGCTACCATCAGCACCAAAAACAAGCGACCACTTGAGCGTGATTTGCCGATGGTTATCAGCCAAGAAATTAAAAATGCGGTTGAGCGTATCGACCGTTTGAGAGTACCAACATTTTCGTAAGGATTAGACAATGACAGATTTTGATAAAAACACTTACCAAACACCTAATTATGTGCGTAATTGGCTAAATCATCGTTATGCTTGGTTTCATATTGACGGTTGCTCTAACGGACAAAATGCGTTGTACACCTATTGGATTGGTAGAGCGGCAGACGGTTTAGATGATGATAAATTAAGTTGCCAAATTGCCGATGATTTCTTGGCAGACAACTTGCTGGATGTGTTATTAGATCGGGTGGCTGATTGGGGCGAATTACTCCGTATCTTCGTTAATCCGCCATATAGCAATCCACTCCCTTTTGTTCAACGTGCTGCGGAGCTGAAAAAAGCTGGTCATATTGTGGTAATGCTGTTGCCGGCAGACAAATCTACCCGTTGGTATCAGGTTATCCAAGAAAATGCCAGTGAGGTGATTGATATTATTGGCGGTCGCATTAGCTTTATTAACCCACTCACTAATGCAGAGGTTAAAGGCAATAATAAAGGCTCGATGATTGTTGTGCTTGACCCATTTATTGAGGGCATTGTAACTCGTCAGATGCCACTAGATAAAATCAAGGAATGGGGAAGATAAAATGAATTATTGGGAATTATTTATTGGTATTAGTGCGGTGATTGGCGTATTCATTTTTTTACTATGTGTTGGTGTATTTATGCTGCTCGTTAAAGCCTATGATGATACCGAGAAATGGGGGCAATGATGGCGGAAGGTTTACTACTCACTCCCTATTTTCAAACTGAAGTCGGTATTGTGTTTTACCGTGTGCCTAAAGATGTTTCTCCTGCTGCTTTCGGTGAGCGGACATTATTGCAACCGGCACCGACCGATTTAGCGACGGTTAAATCAGGTAAGGTTGCAAATTTTTCGGAAAATTCGACCGCTTGTGAGGAGTTGGCGGCGTTTGCGAAATCAGAAAACGTGAGAGCGGCATTAAATAAGCGTGATAGATATAGCAACGAGTTTCCGTATATGCGATTTGTGAAATCTATTCAGACCTGCCAATGCCGAGATGGCAAATACTGCCACACGGAAAAAGTGCTGGTAGAGAATAAAAATGGTGCGGTAAATCTCTGTTGGCATCACGACAAAATGAGAATGGACGGCGAAATCCCAACAGAAAAACTAGAAGAATTGGCGGACGAAAACTGGGAAAGATTTATCGCTCAACAAATCCGCTTAACTTTACGCAAAACGAAAGTTACCGCCATTGAATTTGCTGATTTAGTGTTGTTTGCGAGTATCAAAGGTCTGCTAAATGAATTAGAGGATAATGCCTTACAGCATTTTTTAGGTTATCCAGCTTTGAATAATAGCGGTGTAAGCCGAGAAAGTAACATCGGCTTTGATGATGTACCGAGTGCGAGAGCCAACCTCAAAAAGTGGACTGAAACGTTAAAACTGAAAGTCGAGCCGGAGCCGTTGGCGGCATTTATGGCAAAACCGAAATTACCGCGGTTCGAGTGGCGGAAGTGGTTACAGTATGTGAAAGCTCAACCTTGCGTATGCTGCGGACAACAAGCGGACGACCCACATCATCTTATCGGCTATGGCGGAGAGATGGGGAGTAAACAGCACGATTTATTCACTCTGCCTCTATGCCGTATTCATCACGATGAATTACATCACAACGTGGCTAAATTTGAGGCGGACTATGGATCTCAATCTGATTTGTTGGTTAAGGTTTTAGATAGAGCCTTAGGTTTGGGAGCATTAGTCATTGATGGTTAATGAAGGTTGGGACGGTTTAGATGGAATTTTTGGGGCTAGAAGATCTTGAGTTTGATAGAGAGGTAGAAAATTGATAAGAGAATACAGAATTACCCCAATGGGTAAACCTAGAATGACACGAAGCGATAAATGGAAACAACGTCCTGAAGTATTGCGTTATCGTGAATTCAAAGATGAAGTAAGGCTTAACAAGGTGTCTTTGCCCGAAAGTGGCTATCACATTACTTTTGTTCTCCCAATGCCTAAAAGTTGGAGTAAGAAGAAAAAAGCAGAAATGGACGGCAAACCACATCAGCAGAAACCTGATAAAGACAACC
This sequence comes from Mannheimia indoligenes, assembly GCF_036880405.1. Taxonomy (NCBI): domain Bacteria; kingdom Pseudomonadati; phylum Pseudomonadota; class Gammaproteobacteria; order Pasteurellales; family Pasteurellaceae; genus Mannheimia; species Mannheimia indoligenes. Next base: position 127,590 of record NZ_JBAJJM010000007.1, read on the forward strand.
TAGAAAAAGCATTGCTTGATGCCTTATTTGATGATGACTGCCGAATTTGGGACGGTAGAGTCAGTAAGGTTTGGGGTGAAACAGGAAAAATTATTATCAAGGAGTTAGAGCATGGTGCCTAGAATAATTAAAAATAAATGGTTAGAACCTAAAAAACAAAGATGGATAGAGGAATTACTAAGGTTATGGGGAGCGTGGGAATTTAGTGGGTTAGATTTAGAAAGTCGGGTAAATATGATTTATCGACTGATGAAATCAGCGGAGGGGGAAAAGCAACTTGCCGCTAGAGAGGCTTGCTGTGATGAGTTAGGGCGATTGCTAAATGAGATTTTTACTGTCGTTACTAAAAGAGACGTAATGTTAGCCGACATACTCAAGCAAAAATATTGGTTCGGTCGTTCAGAAAGGCAGATTGCTATTTACTACCAATTAAGAGATAGCGAGGGTAGAAAAGAAAGGCGATGGCAAGAAATTATTCAAGAAAAATGCAAAAAATCCGAAAAAATTATTGCAGATATTCTTGAAAGTAAAATTTTATCAAGCAAATCTTCGTATTATTTAAAAAAACATCAATTTAAGCCTTGATTTTAGTGCGTAACAAGTGTATATTTTGTGCTAATGGTGGACTAAGTATAAGTGATGTTTACCAATGTTAGTTAAAGACGCAGCCTGAAGTAATATTCAGTTCGGAGGAGAATAACTAGAAACGACGTCGAGTATAGTTATTGCAGCGTTTGCGTGGCAGTATGCCGACCGAATTAGTTTAACAGCCCTGAGTAGAAATGCTTGGGGCTTTTTGTTGCCCCGAAATAGAGGGGTGGAGTTATGAAGATGCCGGATAAAGATCCGAATGTATGGCTGATTATCGGAGCTTACATTCAACAAAACTATGATGCCATTGCAGGATTTGTAATGGCTTTTTTTATGTCTATGCTTAGGGCTTGGTTTTTACAGCAACGAAGTACTTATCGTCAGCGATTTCTTGATGGTGCGATTTGTGGAGCATTAACCCTTTCGTGTATGTCGTTATTAACCCATTTTGGTTTTGGTGAAAGTTTATCTACATTTGCAGGCGGCATGATTGGCTTTGTTGGAGCAGAGAAAATCCGTGAGTTTTTATTTGCCTTAATTCGCAAAAAAATTGATGTGAATGATATTTCTTTAAGTAAGAAAAATGATGAATAAGGGTGAAATATGTTAATTAGTGAAAGAAAATTTAAGCAGGTGTTCCCCAATGCTATCGACGGAATCTATGCCGAAATAAGCAAGCACATTGAAAAAGCAGGTTGTAAAACAAAAGAGCAACAAGCAATGTTTTTGGCTCAGTGTGGTGTAGAGTGTGCCGGTTATAAGACCTTTGAAGAGAATTTAAATTACTCTGCTACGGCTTTACTGAGCACGTTCCCGAAATATTTTGCTCAGCATAATGTGGTATTGTATGCGAGAAATAAACAAGCTATTGCCAATCGTGTGTATGCAAATCGTATGGGGAACGGCAATGAACAAAGCGGCGACGGTTGGAAATATCGTGGGCGTGGTTTAATTCAGATTACCGGTAAGGCGAATTATATTGAGTTTGCCAAGTGGGAGGGTTTGCCTAGCTTAGTAACTAGCCCAGACCAAATTACAGCTAATCTTGTTCTTTGTGTACAAGTTGCCGTTTGGTATTGGAAAAGCAGAAACCTAGCAAGTTACGGCAGTGATATTGTGCGAGTAACAAAATTAATTAATGGCGGCACACACGGGCTGACTCAACGCACTGCTTATTACCAAAAGTTAATGGCGGCATAAATGAGTAAACATATTTATCTAATCCCGTTGGTAATGATTTTGGGCTTGTGTGGCTGGATTTGGCAGCAATCAAAACAAATTGATAACTTAAGAGCCGAGAACCACGCACAAGCCCAAACTATCGAACAGCAACAAAAAGCCAATCAACGACTAACGGATAGCTTAGAACAAGAACGACAAGCGGTCGAAAAAAGTCAAAAAATTGCAAATGAGTTGCGAAACAAAGTGGAGATTACGCAAAGTGAGATTAAATCAATACTGGCCCAAGACAGTTGTGCTAAAGCTGATTTGCCTAATGGCGTTGCTGATAGCATTAAGCGGTTGCACAGGCAGAACAATCACAAACACTGAATATTTATATCCGCCAGCGGCTTACCTTGTGCCGTGCGAGCGGACAGAATTTAGCGGCAATACATACGGCGATACGGTTGAGTATCTGATAACAGTTATCGGAGAGCGTGACTTATGTGCTAGTCAGATTGACCGTATCAGAGAGTGGCAAGCACAAACCAAACAAGGTTTTAAATAACTTGGCGGATTAAGCCGCTGATATGTGTATGGGAGCGTAATAGCTCCCTTTTGTCTTACATTACTTAGTTATGCTTTTGATTATATCAAGATCATAACTAAGCAATGTGTTTTATTTATTACATAAGGATTATTTATGATTGTTAAATTGAAATTAGGTGCGGTAGTTGTGCTATCACAAGTTAAACAAGCCACCATCGCATACGCAGGTTCTGAAGGCTATCAAATAGCAATCGAGCAAGCCGAGAAAGGTTTACTTGATGAAGATAAAGGCAAGCCATTTGAAACCGTTCTTCACTTCCCTGCTGTTTATGCGGATGAAGAGGGCAAAGAAGAGCTAAGCCCTGAACAGATCGCAACTACTGTACGCTCAGATAGCGTAAGTGGTGAGCCTGTTGCCGTGGTATTAATTCCCGATGATAACGTGATTGGCGAGCTTCAGTCTATTTTCGTTTATGAAACAGATTATGCGGAAGTGCTTACTGATACAGGCACTACGCTAAGTAAAGTAAAAGCTAAACGTTATCGATAACTTATTATGCCAGCTAGAATCCCCAAAGCCTGTCGCAAGCAAGGCTGCAAGCATACAACAACTGATCCGAGTGGGTATTGTGATACACACAAGGATTGCGGTTGGCAGAGACATCAGCAAGGTAAAACATCATCGCAACGTGGCTACGGCTCACAGTGGCGAAAGCTAAGAGCAATCGTACTAGAGCGTGATAAGTATTTGTGCCAAGCCTGTTTGCAGCGAGGTTTGTATGTATCAGCCTCAACGGTGGATCATATCGTTGCCAAAGCACACGGTGGTACAGATGAATTGAATAACCTACAAAGTTTGTGTTATTCGTGCCACAAAGCCAAAACTGCTCGTGAACGGTTAGTGTAGATGATACAGGGAGGGGGGAGGAAAATCCCTACAGCCTTTTGCCTTGAAAACCGCCCCCTGAACTCAATTTTTACAACCGCAAAATTAAGAATTTAGGGTACACGCCAAATGACAGGAAAAGCCACTACGCCGGGGCGAGGGCGAAAACCCACCCCGACCAAAGTGAAAGAACGTCGAGGCAACCCCGGAAAACGAAAGCTAAATCAGAATGAACCTGAGTTTAGCCCATTTAATGAACACAGCCCACCACCGCCCCAACTTAATGAAGATGGTCAGCGAATGTGGGCTTTCCTTTTGAAAGAATTATTGCCTCAAGGCGTGTTGTTTCAAACAGATCTTGAGGTTGTAGCCAACTATTGCATCGCTTACCAGAACCGAAATTCAGCCTGTAAAGACATTGATAAATACGGCACATTTGTTGAAAACAGCAATGGTGGACTCTCCAAAAACCCTGCCTTTACTGTACTGAATGAGGCTCTAAAACAGATGACAACATTTGGATCTCTGCTTGGACTTGACCCCAGCAGCCGCCAACGTCTAACCGGCAAAGCAGACGAACAAAACATCAACCCATTTGCGGAGTTATTACAATGACGGACAATATCAAAAAAGCGACAAAATACGCCAAAGATGTTGTTATAGGCAAAATTCCTGCCTGTCGATTCATCGTAAAAACCTGCCAACAATTTCTTGATGATCTTGAGCAACAACAAGCGGTCGAATTTCCCTATTATTTTGCGGAAGATAAAGCGGAAAAAGCCTGTAAGTTCATTCAATACCTACCGCATACTAAAGGCGAATGGGCGTTAAAACGCCAAAACATCACGCTTGAACCGTGGCAATTGTTTATTGTAGCGAATGCTTTTGGCTGGCTACGCAAATCAAACAACCTTCGCCGCTATCGTGAAATTTATGTTGAAGTACCACGCAAAAACGGCAAATCGGCAATTTCCGCTGGTGTCGGCTTATATATGTTTTGTATGGACAACGAATTTGGAGCTGAAGTCTATTCAGGTGCAACCACCGAAAAGCAAGCGTGGGAAGTTTTTCGTCCTGCCCGATTGATGTGTAAGAAAACCGATCTACTCTGCTCAACATTCGGTATTGAAGTAAACGCCTCAAATCTCAACCGTCCTTCAGACGGTTCACGCTTTGAACCGCTCATTGGCTCACCGGGTGATGGTGCAAGTCCGAGTTGTGCGATTGTCGATGAATATCACGAACACAAAAATGACGAGCTTTACACCACAATGCTCACAGGTATGGGGGCTAGAAAACAGCCGCTGATGTTTATCATCACTACCGCAGGTTATAACATTGAAGGACCTTGTTATGACAAACGGCGTGAAGTGATTGAAAAACTCAACGGAGCAATCCCAAATGATGAATTGTTTGGCATTATCTACACCATTGATGAAGACGACGACTGGACAGACGAAAGCGTACTCCGCAAAGCGAATCCAAACTTTGACATATCGGTTTATGGCGATTACTTAATCAGCCAACAAAACAAGGCTATCAACAACGCACGGCTAACCAATACTTTCAAAACCAAACACCTGAATGTATGGGTATCGGCTAAAGAGAGCTTTTTCAATATGGTAAGTTGGGAAAACTGTAAAGATGAAAGCCTCAGCCTCAATGATTTCCAAGATGATGAAGTTTATTTAGGGCTAGATATGGCCCGCAAACTCGATATGAACTCGCTAGTAAAAGTGTTCAGCCGAATGATTGATGGCAAACGCCATTATTACTGCATTGCCCCTGAATTCTTTGTGCCAGAAGATACTATTTACAACACCGACACCGCCTTAAAACGTGTCGTCGATAAATATCAAAAATGGGTAAACAGCGGACATTTAACCGCAACAGACGGTGCAGAAGTAGATTATCGAAAAATCGAAGAAGTGATCAAAGAAACCAATCATCAACACAGAGTATCTTGTGTGGCGATTGACCCTCACGGAGCAATAGCGATCAGCCATAACTTAGCGGACGAAGGATTAAACCCGATAACCATTACCCAAAACTACACAAACCTATCCGATCCAATGAAAGAGCTAGAAGCAGCCATCGAAAGCGGACGTTTCCACCACGATGGCAACCCAATTATGACGTGGTGTATGGGTAACGTAGTGGGTAAAACCGTACCGGGTAATGATGATGTGGTACGCCCTATCAAAGAAATTCCCGAAAACAAAATCGACGGAGCCGTCGCTTTAATGATGGCAATCGGTCGCATTATGTTGAACGTGGACGATAACTTTTTCCCTGATGAGGTATTAGAGCTATGAGAAATGTCATTTTAGATTTGTTAGGTTTAACAGGCTTTGGGATTTTGTGTAGCGGTATTTATCTCAAATATGGGCTAGATGTTTCGCTGATCTGTGGCGGAGCCTTGCTCTTGCTGTTAGTGATTTTTGCTTCGAGAGGTAAATAATGATTTTCGATAATTTATTTAATACTCGCTCGTTGGAAAATCCAGCAGTACCGTTGAGTAGCGAATCAGCTTACGAAGAACTGTTTGGTACGCAACCAACTAAGGTCGTTAGCCCTGATTTAGCAATGAAATTGGCGGCGGTTTACGCCTGTGTGTATGTGCTATCAAGCTCACTGGCTCAATTACCGCTACACGTTAAACGCAAAGATGGCGATAAGGTGGAAACTGCAAAAGACCACCCAGCTTATTATTTGCTACACGACAGCCCGAATTTTTGGCAAACGTCCTACAAAATGCGTGAATACGCCCAAAGTGCGGTGTTGCTTTACGGTAACGCCTATATTCACATTGTGCGTAATCATAACGGTACGGTGCAATCGCTTGAATCATTAGAACCGTGGAAAGTGCAATTGCTGAAAAATGGCGGTCGTTACATTTATGCGTATTACGACGATGATAAAACGTTGAGCATTTCGCCTGACGATATGATCCACATTAAATCGCTTGGTCCGTCAATCAAGACAGGCAAATCGGTTATTCAAACCCACGCTGAAACCATTGGATTAGGGCTAGATGCTCGCAAATTTGCCAGCGGTTTCTTTGGCGGAAATGCTCGTCCTGCAGGTATTTTATCGGTAAAAACCCAGCTCAACAGCAGCTCGTGGGAAAACTTCAAAAAAATGTGGCAAGAGGCACAACAAAAGCTCCGTTCTGAAGACAATAAAACCATTTTACTCCCTGCGGAACTGGACTATAGAGCCTTAACGGTTTCACCAGTTGATACCGAATTGCTCTCAATGATGAAGCTCAACCGCTCCGAAGTCGCAGGTATTTTCAATGTACCAGCTCATATGATTAATGACTTAGAAAAAGCGACTTTTTCAAATATTTCGGAACAAACCATTCAATTTATCCGCTATAGCGTAATGCCGTGGGTGGTAAATTGGGAGCAAGAGCTCAACCGCAAAATCTTTACTGCGGCAGAACGTAAAGCAGGCTATTTCGTCAAATTTAACCTTGCGGGCATTATGCGTGGTACTGCAGCTGAACGAGCAACTTTCTACCACAATGCGATTACCGATGGTTGGATGTCTCGTAACGAAGCACGACAACTTGAAGATATGAACCCTGTTGAGGGCTTGGACGAAATGCTCGTCAGCGTGAATGCCGCTCAACAATCTCAACACAACCAACAAAAGGAGAACAGCAATGAGTGATATTGAAAAACGCTCCTATGCTGGCGAAGTACGAGCTGAAAACCGAGAAAACGAGCCAACGCACATTATTGGCTATGGTTCAGTATTCAACTCAAAATCAGAATTACTCTGGGGCTTTCGTGAAATCATTATGCCGGGTGCATTTGATGATGTGCTTGAAGATGATGTACGAGGATTATTTAACCACGATCCGAATTTTATTCTAGGTCGCAGTAAAGCCGGTACATTAAGCCTTTCTGTTGATGAAACAGGCTTAAAATACGACATCATCGCCCCTGATACGCCAACCATTCGTGATTTAGTTATCGCACCGCTAAAACGGGGCGATATTACCCAATCCTCCTTTGCGTTCAAAATTGCTCGTAATGGCGATGATTGGTATGAAAATGACGATGGTATCGTTATCCGTGAAATCCATAAAATTTCACGCTTATATGATGTCAGCCCTGTTACTTATCCAGCTTATCAAGAAGCAAGCAGTACTGCACGCTCTCTTGAAGCGTGGAAAGAAGCAAGAAACTCAGGAGCAATTGCTAAAGCAGTTTCACAAAAAGCCGCACGAGAACGGTTTTTAAGCCTAATCAGTGCATAACTCAATATAGATTTTAGTAATACGAGCCGCATTATTGTGGCTTTTTTCATTTAAGAGGAAATAAAAATGGCTAAATTACACGAGCTACAAGAAAAACGTCGCAATATTGCGGTTCAAATGCGTCAATTAAATGACGAAATCGGCGAAAAAACGTGGACGGATGAACAACGCACCAAGTGGGACTCAATGAAACACGAGCTTGGCGGCGTAGAGGCACAAATTGAGCGTGAAGAATCGTTACGTTCAACTGATGCACTCTTTGTGGAAGAAAAACGTGAAGAGCAAGCGAAAGATCCGGTATTAGATGCGGAAGCCAAACGCTCACAAGTATTTGATTCATTCTTACGCCGTGGTTTGGGCGAATTAACCCAAGAAGAAAAGCAAGTAATGGCTGAACTTCGTGCTCAATCTGTAGGCGTAAACGAACAAGGTGGTTACACCGTACCAAAAGAGTTCCAAGCTCGTATTGTGGAACAGATGAAAGCCTATGGCGGCATTGCGAACGTCAGCCGTATTATTACCACCTCTGACGGTCGCAATATTGAATGGCTAACGGCTGATGCAATAAGTGAAATGGGTGAACTCATTGGCGAAAACCAAGCAGCAACAGAGCAAGACACTAACTTTGGTATTGCAAATTTAGGTTCTCGTAAGCTCACATCTAAAATTATCCGTGTTTCTGGCGAATTATTACAAGATAGTGCCATTGATATTGAAGCCTACCTTGCCTCTCGTATTGCCGAACGTATCGGACGTGCTGAAGCTCACTACCTTGTACGTGGCAATGGCACAGGCTCTCCTGTTGCACAACCAAAAGGTTTAGATGTTAGCGTTACAGGTAAAACCACCACCGCCGCAGCAAATGCAGTAGATTGGAAAGATATCAATGCTTTAATTCACTCTATCGACCCTGCTTATCGTGGTGCAGGTAACACTCGCCTTGCGTTTAATGACAAAACGTTCCGCACATTAAAAGAAATGGTTGATGCTAACAATCGCCCACTATGGTTACCAAGCATTACAGGCGTTGCTCCAGCCTCTATCTTGGGTTATCAATATGTTATCGATCAAGGCATTGAAGATATTGCCAAAGACAAGAAATTTATGTTCTTTGGCGACTTTAACCGCTTTATTGTCCGCCGTGTATCTTATATGACATTAAAACGCTTAGTGGAGCGTTACGCAGAATACGACCAAGTCGGCTTCTTAGCCTTCCATCGTTTCGATTGTGCTTTAGAAGATACCTCAGCCATTAAAGCATTAGTAGGTAAATAATTTATAGTCGGGCTTTATGCCCGACATTCTCAAGGACAATGTAATGAGCATAACACTTGAAGAAGTCAAACAACAATGCCGTATAGAACACGACCTAGAAGATGATCTGCTCAATGGCTATCTGCTTTCCGCTCGAAAAACGATTGAAAATCTAACTAACCGCAAGCTTGTTGATGAACTCCCTGAAAATCCCCCTCCAAATGCGTTATTGCTGACGGAAGATTTAAAACTGGCGGTGTTAATGCTCACCGCTTATTTATATGAAAATCGGAGTGGTTGGAATGAGGCTAATAACTCCCCTAATTTTGCTATTCCGCCAACGGTTGAAATCATTATTCAATCCTATAAATTCATCACACTCTAACAAGCGGTCAAATTTTCCGAAAAATTTACATAAGGAAAGGTATGAACATCGGCAAACTTCGTCATCGTATTATTATCCAAACGCAACACCACCGCCCAAGCGGATATGGTGCAGTCGTTGCCGAATGGCACGATCTACACACCGTTTGGGCGGAAGTAAAACCGATTTCGGGGCGAGAGCTACTCTTAGCAAATCAAATTCACGCAGAGGCAACAACGCAGATTTGGTTACGCTATCTGCCAAATATTGATCACACAATGCGAGTTAAATTTGGCGAACGCCACTTCGAGATTGTGGCAATCCAAAATTGGCGGGAACTCAATCGAAGTCTCTTGCTGCATTGTAAGGAGCTAACCAATGGCAACGCTCAACGTTAAGATTGAGGGCTTAAAAGAGCTTGGTCAAAAAATGCAATCGTTAGGTAAAAAAACCTCAAACCGCATTGCGGTAAAAGCAATGCGACAAGGTGGGGCGATTGTACGAGATACCGCACGAGCCAAAGCTCCTGTATTGCAAGAAAACGTACCACATCGTAAAAAAGGTACATTGAAAAAAGCCATCACTACCCGAACCAAAATCAAAAATGGCAAAGCTGAAACGATTGTCTGGGTTAAGAAATTAACAGACAAACAGATTAGCCGTTTTAAAGGGGAAAGCGGCAGAGGCGGAGCTTACAACCCTAACGATCCGTACTATTGGCGGTTTGTTGAGTTCGGCACAAGTAAAATGGCGGCAAAACCTTTTATGCGGCCCGCTTTTGAACAAAGCAAACAGCAAGCAGCTAAAGCCATTGCCGATACGCTCCGCACCGAAATCCACAAGGAGGTAACTTCTTGATTCAAAATGAACTCTACTCTGCCCTGGAATCGCTTGTTTCAGGGCGTTGTTTTTATGAAGTTATTCCTGAAACCAACACGGAATACCCTGTGATTGTGTATCAATTTCCTAACATCTCGCCTAATTCCGCCCTAATTGATAGCGAAATGGACGATTACACAGTGCAAATCGATATTTACAGTCGCAACCCTGATGATATTTTCCGACTGCGTAAACAAGTTATTGAGGCCGTCGAAAATGCTTTTAATTTTGCCGAACGAGTATCCGATTTCAGCGATTACGAAGCTGAAACCAAACTCCATCGGCGAATGTTTACTTATCAAATAGCTTATGAGGACTAAACTATGGCTAAAACCACCCCATTTAAAGGTACAAAATTTCGCATTGGTGTAGGCAAGGAAGGGCAAAAAGCGATTACCGCAATTAACCTCAACACTGCCACACTTACAATTGCCACATCGGGCTATCAAAAAGGCGATGCAATTGAATTAACAGGCTGCGGGCAACTTGACGGCGTTTACCCTGTTTTATCGGTAACAGGCGATCAAGTAAAACTCTGTGAAGAAGTGAATTGGGAAGGTAAAGACTTACCAAGTAGCTACACACAAGCAAAAGCCGCACGAGTGCAATTCTCAGCTCAATTCTGTGCGATCAAAAACATTGAAAAATCTGATGATACTCTGAGTACCGAAGATGTCACAACGGTTTGCTCGGAAGGCACGGAAACCGAACCGGGTGAAATTGAGTTCGGCTCAATCAAACTAAGTTTCTTCCACGCACCAAGCACCGAAATGCAAAAACGCCTGCGTAAATTATTCTACGACAAAGCCACCTTCCCATATAAGTTGGAATTACCTCTTGATAACGGCACAACCTACGGACAAGCCTTTATTGAATCGGGTAACGGCTTTAGCGGCGAAGTAAAAGGCAAATATGAAGGCTCAGTATCACTTAAACCTGCCGGACGTGATTATCTCATTGTGTAATTGCAAAATATTACTCCAATTCGACCGCTTGTAATGCTGCAAGCGGTCTTTTTTATCCCAAATTTTACAAAAGGAACGTACAATGACCCTCCGTGAAAAACTCCTAGCCAACAAACCTAAATTACAACCTATCGAAATCAATGGTGATACCTACTACCTGCGTGAAGCCACCGTTGGCGATATGAACAAGCAGATTTTTGAAACTCGTAGCTGGTTAATCCAACAAGCAGAAAAAGAAAATTATGCGTTACCGGCAGAAGATGATGAAACCTTTGAAGAAGCTCTAAATCGTTTTGGCGAAAAATACCGCTTAGCACAATCTGTTGCTTACCGTTTATGCGATGAAAATGGTGCATTATTGTTTAATCCTCTCGACATTAACGATCTGAATGCCATTGCGGAATTAGACAGCACAGTCATCATCGAATTTAACCAAGCTGTTTCGCCCCCAAAAACCTCAGCGAGCGAAGAAAGTTCCAGCTAACGCTTTCGCTCGCACTGGGGAAAACGCTTGAAGAAATCGAACAAATGCCCGAACACCACTTTGCCGAATATCAACTTTTCTACCAAGAACAGCCGTTCGGCTTATGGCGTGAAGACTACCGCACCGCACAACTTGCTCACTTAACTGCAATGGTAAACCGTGATCCGAAAGGTAAAGCACCGGAATTGGCGGAATTTATGCCGTTTTTCAACCGTAATGATGAGCAAGAAACGGAAGATGATGGCGTGGCGGAGTATTTGGCAAAAAGGTAAATACCTCTTGTATTTCTCAGCAATACAATTTAAAATCAAATTGTATAACGATGAAGTACAAGAGAATTTGAATGGAACAGATAAATATTGACGATGCATTTAGTTTTAGAATGAATAGCCAAATTAAACAAAAGGCATTTGAGGTTATTAGAAGTTATGGACTAACTCCATCACAAGTTCTAAATATGCTTTTGATTGAGATTGCAACAACAAAGACCATTCCATTAAGCCTTAATTATCAAGCTGAAACTAGTGAGGAAAATAACTTAGGAGCTAAACCATAGTTGATATAGTTAAGAGGAAACAGAAGGAGGTTGTATATGATAAAAATTTTTTTAGCATTATCCGAAATGGTCAATTTTGCTTTTTCGCTAATTAGTGCATTGATTATTATTACCCTAGCTATCGCAGGGGTCTATTTCATTACACCTGCAAATACACCTGATGTTCCTTGGGCTGCAATCTTTTGGTTTTCCATTGGCGTAATGTTATTAGCACTTCATTTTTGGACAAAGTATGAAAGAAAAAGTGAAGTGGATAAACAAGCAGATAGATGGTTTGAAGAGCAAGCAAGATTGGATCAAATTAAATTTCAGAAGTGGCGAGAAGAACAAGATAAATCTTCTTAAACATTGACTAGTATATCGGCCGTTAGGGTTAAACCTAACGGCTTTTTTATTGGAGAAAAATAATGAGCGGATTAGGAAAATTAACCGTTACCTTAGAGTTGGAAAATGTAAAATTCCAATCGGCGTTACTCAAATCCGACTACGAAGCTCAAAAATTTGCTAAAAACTTTATCCAAAATATGGATAGAGCCAAAAGTCACGCAAAGCAGTTTGCCGATCGGTCTGCTGAATATCTCAAAAATATCGAAAATGCGGCAAAAAATTTAAATCAATCAGTCTCTGCTGAACGTTTTTGGCTAGGCTTATCACGTCTCAGTGTTCCAACAGGTCAAATTATCCAAGCTGCTAAAGCCTACACTGACATTCACAATAAAATGAAGTTGGTCAGCGACAGTTCCGCAGAGGCAGCTTTACGTTTAACAGATGTGTTCGACATTTCGATGAAAACCAGCCAAAGCACCGAAGCCGTGGCTGGTGTCTATCAAACCTTTGCAACAAATGCTCAATCGCTAGGTTTAGCTCAAAAAGATGTGGCGGAATTAACTAAAACGGTTTCTCAAGCCGTTGCTGCAAGCGGTGCAAGCAGTTCTGCAGCAAGCAATGCCCTAACCCAATTTGGTCAATCGCTTTTAATGGGCAAAATGAAAGCCCAAGAATTTAACTCGCTCATTACTCAGACTCCAACCATTGTTCAAGCAATGGCAAAAGGCTTGGGAATGACAATGGCAGAATTTAAAGCAGCAGTAGATGATGGAAAAATCAGTACTGTTGAGATGGTCAAAGGCTTAAAAAATTCGAGCAGCTATGTTGATGAATTAGCCGGTAAAATGGGCGTAACCCTTGACGGGGCAATGACTAACCTTTCTACCGCATTCACAAAATGGGTGGGAGAAACCGATAATGCGTGGGGAGTTTCCCGTCAATTTGCGGAGTCGATCAACACATTAGCTCAGAATTTAAATGCCGCTGCCCCTTATGCTCTTGGCCTGGGAGCCGCATTAGGAGGAATGCAACTCGGTAAAGCGGCAGAACAGACTTGGACACTAATAAATGCGAAACGGCAAGAAGTATTAGAAAGCCAAAAACAAGCTCAAAATATCTTGTTTAAAACAAAAGCAAGAATGCAAGAAGTGGCTCAAGAGCTGAAAGCTACACAAGCCTACATTGCTAATCTCCAAGCTCAAATGAGCTTAGCAAGAACTGAACAGCAAAGAACCTTTATTGCTACAGAACTACAAATTCAAACCCAAAGAGAAACAACGCTAATCCAACAACAAACCGTAGCAATTAAAGCCCTTGAAACTGCTCAAAATCAAGCAAATGTAGCAAAACGAATGGGAGCAGGCTTGATGACAGCTCTTGGCGGTCCTTGGGGTATTGCAATGGGGGTTATTTCCGCTGGAGCAATAGCGTTATTTGACTGGTCTCAAAAAGCCAATCAAGCCCGTGAAGAAGCTCTCCGTTATGCCGATAGCTTAGATTCGGTTCGAGCCAATATTGATAAAATGACCAAGGCTCAAACTGATGCGGAAATGGTTAAATTGTCTCGTTCAATAAAAGAACAGGAAACAGCATTAGCTAATCTGAAACAACGCCAAGCTGAACTTACACGAGAAATCGAGCAAGGTGCTACTGTTTATGAGGATGCGTTTGCTGGCACTGTGCGTGTTACGATGAGTGCGGAAGAGCTTGCTAAAAAACAAGAAGAGCTGAAATTAGTGACCGCAGATGCTGAAAAAACTCAAAGAACCTTGAACTCTAGCTTAGAGGCTCAAGAAGCCTTAAAAGCCCATATTCCAATCGCCAACCTACGAGAGGAGTTTGTCAAATTATACCCTCACATTGACGAAAGCCAAATCAAAGTTGACGGCTTAAATCTCTCTATCGGTAACTTTACCGTCAAATCTCCCGAAATGGTCGTTGCCGCTAATAATATCGCTACTGCACTTGGCGGTGTCGCTGGTGAGGCAATGAAGGCTGCTATTCTAGTCGCTAATCTGTCTAATATGAAATTAGATATCGGTGGTGCTGCGGTTATCGACCCGAAACATCTTGAAACAATTGAGCAAATTGAACGTAACAATGCGATTGGTTCGGCTAAAGGTAAAGATAAAATTGCATTGCAAGTAAAAGATGCTCTGATTAGATCAGGTATGAAAGAGGGCGATGCTGGATATGAGCGATTAAAAGCAGCGTATGAGAAGCAATTCACGTTGCAAAATGCCTCTAAAGGTGGTGGAAAGCCAAAGAAAACCAAAGCCGAAAAAGAGGCTGAAAAGGCAGCCAAGAAACAGCAACGAGATGCTGAACGCTCTGCTGAAAGTTATCAAAACCAAATGGCGGAGATGACAAACCGACTATCTGGCTTGAAAACAGATAAAGAAGATCTCGTAAAATATGGTGGCATTTCTCAATATCAGGAAGTGCGTAAACTTACTGAAGATATTGCTCTTAATGCTGAAAAGTACAAAAACTATGGGACTGAGGGCGTAGCTAAACTCAAAGAGTTAGCCGCTAAAATTGATTCTGAACAACAACTTTTAGCCATTGAGCAATTCCAAGTAGATCACAATAAAAAACTCAAATCAATGCAATTTGAGCTTGATTTACTTGGTAAAACTCGTACTGAAAAAGAATTGCTACAATTCAGTAATCAACTAGATTTAGAGACTGAACGTCTAAAAATCAATATGACTAAAGAGAACATTGCTCTGCTAGATGAAAAAATTGCCAAAATTAAGGAAGAATACGAACTACACCAGAAAAAACAGGAAGAAACTCGTACTTCTGCAATGATGGGAATAAAGGAAGGCTGGAATAATATTGAAACCGATGTCAGCAATGTCGCTGCCAATGTCGCCAATATTACAGAAAATGCGTTTAACGGAATGGCAGATGCAATGACTGATTTTGTAATGACCGGTAAAGCGGATTTTAAATCTATGGCTGAATCAATCATTCGTGATATTTCGAATATGATTATCAAGATGACATTATTCAAGGCTCTTGAAAACTCTCTTAGAGGCACGTCGTTCGGTAATTTTCTTGGTATCCCGGTATCTTCTGCAGCTCAAGGTGGTTTAATTGGGTCAGTTGGTATGCCGAAAGTGATGTTAGGTGGATTTAGTCGAGGTGGTTACACAGGTGATGGCGGTAAATACGTTCCAGCAGGATTAGTGCATCGCGGGGAATACGTTATCACTAAAGAGGCCACTGCTCGACTAGGTTTAGATTTCCTTAATCATCTTAACTACGGCAAGCGTGGATTTTCTAGCGGTGGTGGTGTTGCTGTTCCTAGAGTACCAAGTATTTCTCTTCTACCCGCAGGATCAAATAAATCTTCTCCGTCATCAAGTATCAACGTTACTCAGCATTACACGATTGATGCACGGGGAGCAGATCACGGTGTAGAACAAAGAATTTCTGATTTACTTAAACAGAATAAACGTGAAACGATTGCCGAGATCCGCAACCAAATTAGACGAGGTGGGCAATTCGGCAAAGATTTTGGAGTCGCCTAATGACAAAAATCATTAAATTTCCTGAAAATATTCGCCCAAAATCAGCGAGTTTTTTCTTAAAGGCTCATACAACGACCTTTACGAATCCGTTTTCAAATACTGTACAGACTCAAGAAATGCCGGGGGCTGTATGGACGTTTAGAGCGGATTTTTATTTAAACAATGAGGAGAAAAAGCGGATCTTCCGAGCTTTTATCGCCAAATTGCGTGGCTCGGCAGGAAGATTTTATTTTCCTGCTGAGTTTTGCCCTAAGTTCATTCCTGATTTTGGAGAACCAGAAACACCTAGTATCTTTGATTTAGCTGCAACTGCTGATAAAGATGATTGGTTCTCAACATCATTAGATGTTACTGCCGATGAAGAACATAAATATCGAGTATCGCCATTAAGAACGTTATCTGTGTTAAACCCAACAATACTTAAAGTTGCATCTGATAAATCTTTTGGAGAATTGGTCTTAAAAGCCGGGCAATATATATCGTTTGATCTTACCAATGGTTATCGTTATTTAGGTATTGTAGTTGATGATTGCTTTGTTAGTCGTGATAGCTTTGCTCGCATTTCGATTGAGCCCCCATTACGAGATACACCGATTGAAAATGCCCCTATTCATACTGCACGACCAAGTGCAGTTTTTATGTTAAGCGATGACGAGCAAGGCCGTATTTCTGAGTTGTTACATAAAAAAGGTGAAGTGTCTATCGAGGCTGTGCAGGCTAGACCGATAAGGATTGAATAATGCGAGATTTAGACAATATTACGCAAGCTGAAAGCAGAAAAGATAGACTAAGACCTTTTTCGGCAGTTGAGCTTGACTACCCTGACGGTATTGTACGCCTATCTTTTTTACCATTTGATATTGTTATTGATGGTCATAGCTTTACAGGTACAGGTGATCTCGGTGCTATCAGTATGGTAACAGAAGGGGCAGAACAAAAAAGTTATGGTGTGACAATCACATTAAGCGGAATTCCTAGCGTTCGGACTGACTACCTACTCAAACAAGATATCCAAGGACGTATCGCCAAAATATGGATGGGATTTTTAGATGAAAATCATCGATTAATTGGTAAGCCAATCATCATTTTTGTTGGCAGAATGGACACACAAATGCTTAAAGTTGGGAAAACAACTGAGATTGAAGTAACGGTAGAAAGCCTATTTATTGATTGGCAACGTGCGAAAGTGAGGCGTTTCACGAATGAAGATCAAGTCGCACTTTACCCCAATGATAAAGGCTTTGAATTTGTGTCTGCTGTGGCCGACATGGAAATTATTTGGGGGCGTGGATAATGCGGAAGTTTGATTGGGAACAAAGGCTGGTTAATGTGATTGCAAAACATCAAAACCAGCCTTTTTTATTGGGTAAATTGGATTGCTGTCAATTCGCTCGTAATTGTGTCGTTGAAATCAGCCAAGGAGGCATACCCGAAATACCACATTACCACTCACTACGAGAGGCTTTATCTGTGCTAGCAGAACTTGGGGGAATTGAAGGTGTTGCAGAGTATTTGACACATAAACAAGCTAAATCAGCTTACCTCGCCAAACGAGGCGATCTGCTAATGATTAAAAGTGATGATGTTACATTTGATTATAAAGCTTTAGCTATTTGTGTGGGTAACGTTGCAATGGCGATGGGTGAAAATGGTCCAGTTGTTGTTGAACGTGATCAGTGGCTAAAATGTTGGGAGGTTTGATATGCCAATGGTAGTTCCTATAATAGCTTCAGTTGCCGCAGCAGCTATTTCAACATCGGCTGCAGTTATTGCAACAATTGGAGCTATCGGGGCTGCAGCCCTTGGTATGGCAACCGCTTTTGCTATTACCACAATAGGTAGTAAGCTAACCAAAGCTAAAGCTCCTAGCATACCACAGCAAGATTTAAAGCGGACAATTAAAGAGGCTGCAGCTAATCGACGCATTATTTATGGCACAGTGCGGGCCGGCGGGGCCCTTGTGTATGCCTCGGTTTCTGACAAATCTAAAAAATATCTTGATATGGTGATTGTTGTTGCACATGGACGAGTCCATGAAATCGACCCTATTTTTTGGATTAACGATGATAAAAGTGATGATCCAAAATTTGAGAAACTAATTTGGATGTATTATCGCAGAGGGTATCAACAACAAGCAGCAATGGGTCTTTTAGTTAAAAATAAACCCGGAGAATGGTCTGAATCGCATACATTAAATGGCGTATCTTATGTTTATGTGCGTTTAAAATATGATTCAAATGCGTTTCAAAATGGTGTACCAAACCTTTCATTTTTGATTAAAGGTAAGCCAGTATATGATCCACGTATTAAGCAGATGGTTCACTCAAATAATCCAGCTTTATGTATTTTAGACTGGTTACGAGCCAAAGAAGGTAAAGCAGTGCCAAATGATTTGATTGATTTCGATTCGTTCATCACAGCTGCGAATATCTGCGATGAAAAAGTGCCGAGTAAAGATAGCCGATACGACACAAATGGGAGAGCCGGATTTGTTAAACGCTACACTTTAGATGGTGTAATTGATATGTCTGCTGCTCCAGCAAAAATCATTGAAGATATGCAGTCGTCTTGCCACGGTAACTTAGTCTTTTCGCAAGGTAAGTATCGTTTTTATGCCGGAGCTTACAGCTACCCAACTTTCACGATCACGACAGAAATGTTGCGTGAAGCTCCAACTGTGAGGATGAAGCCTAGTCGTAACGAATTGTTCAATATTGTATCCGGTTCTTACATTGAGCCTACTCATAACTGGAACGAAACAGATTTCCCACCCCAACGGGACGACAGCTATATTAAACGTTATCAAGGCGAAGAGATAAAACAAGATATTAAATTGCCTTATACGACCAATGGGGCTATCGCTCAACGGTTAGCTAAAATTCAGCTCGTGAAAGGTAATAATACTATTACTGTTAATTTGAACTGTAACTGGGCTGTTTTGCCTATTCGCTTATGGGATGTGGTAGAACTCAATATCCCCGAGATTTTTCAAGTTGGGACTACTTTTCGCGTAACGGAATTCTCCTTTGCGGAAGGCGGTGGAATCGATTTAACTCTCAGTTCGGAACGACCTGAATTTTATTATTGGGATTATCAAGTAGATGAAAAAATAATTGATGAAACCAAAAAGCCGGTTTCAGACGATGGGAAACCCGATGTTATAAAGAATCTTATCATTAGTGGTGAACCCAATCTCTACAAATCTCAATTATCAGCAAGCTGGGATAAAGTTGATGATGATGGTGTGTCATACAGTGTGGTCGTTGAAAAGAGAGATAAAAATACGACTGAATATATGTCAGTTCGTGAATTTAGAACATTTGATACTGCATTCCATCACGAATTAGATGAGGTAGATTTAGGTTTTTTATATAGAGTTAAAGTGCGAGCATTTAATTCTATGTTAAAAAAGTCAGATTGGGTAATCAGCGATACTATCTCTATTAAGGCGATAGCTATACCTCCAGACCCACCAAGTTATCTGAGTGTATCTAAAGAAAACAAATCTGTCACATTAAGGTGGAAAGCTCCACAGAATATAGACCATCTACACAATATCATTTATCGCAGTGAAAAAAATAACGTTGATGATGCGAATATACTCGTGTCTGTTAATACAACAAAAGGAGAATATTCAAAGTATATTGATACAGTTGAAAGAACATCATACTACTGGATTTCATCAGTAGATATATCAGGGAACGAATCAGCAAAAGTTTTTGCTGGTTCAGTAATAATCTAAGCAAAGCACTCTCGAGAGTGCTTTTTTATTGGAATTTTTGGAGTTTTTATGGCGATTGCAGAGCAAGATTTAGTAAACATTGGACAACAACCAAATGATGGTAGTGGTGATACAGCAAGAGTTGCGTTTAGTAAAATTAACAACATGTTCAAACATTTAGATAGCGTCATTATGTCCAACTCTGTTGGATACACAAATCTAAGAGATTTAATGGCGGACCAATCTAAGCCAATTGGTACGATCGCCGAAGTGGCAGAAACAGGGGAAAGATATATTCGATCTGATAATGGATGGGAATTAGTTAAATCTAGTATTTTAGGTTCGAAAAATTTCGCAACTTATCAAGATATGGTCGATAGCAATCTTAATGTTAATAATTACGCTATTGTCATTAATGATGATGACCCCGCGAAAAATGGTATTTATCAAAAATCCGATCTTGGATTTATCAAACAAGGTTACAGTGATTTATCTATCCTTTTTACTGTGCTTAATTTACTCAAAAATGTGCTATCTGACGTACATGACGATCGAGGAGTGAGAGTTGACTATGCTGTTGTTAATGCTAAGTTGCACTCGATTATCTTTGGTTTAGCCGGTGAGTATTTATATGCACCTAACCATTTAATCGATTTTTCTGATAATGGCTTTGCAATTACAGATGCAGCGGGACGATGCCCATTTAAAATCAATAGAGATGGTAGCGTATATATTGCCAATCTTGTTGGATATGCTAATCAACTGCACCAGCAATCCGAAAAACAACGGCAAAACTTACCTTATGGATGGCGGAAAAAAGACATTAACCATATTGTAGTTTATGGTCAATCGTTATCAGATGGCAGTACAAGCAATAAAGACGAGCCATTGCAAGGCATGGAGATTAGCAAATTACAACCTTATCAGAATTTAATGCTAGCCGGTGGCACAAGAGCGGAACCTCAGCATAGCTTTTATTCCTCGGATTTTGCTCCTTTAGTGGAGGCATCTATTGGGCAAATTAGCAACAAGAAAGATATTAGGACCTACAATCCAAGCCAAAATGAATCGCCCACATCTAGTATCTGCAACGAATTTACTCGCCGATGCTTGGAACGTAGTCAAAAATCAAATGCAAGTGATTTTGTTATGCTTGGTACATCAAGCGGGAGAGGTGGACTAAATGTTGAAGCTCTCATTAATGGCACTCAATTTGAGGTATTAGAAAAACATATTATGGATGTTGTGGATACAGCAATCGCAAAAAATAAAACATCCGCGGTAGCAGCCATTTGCTACATCCAAGGTGAGGCAAACCATCATGCCATCTTGCGAGAGCTTAATAGTTTTGATGAGTCTATCACGGCAGACATTTTTGAATATCAGAATCGGGTGCAATCATTAATAGACAAAATAGACAATGTCATTTTAAACAACAAAAATCAGGATTTTTTACCGTATGTAATCACATATCAAACCGAAGCACATCGCTCATACGAGATTAATGGTAAGTCTCTCAATGTTAACCCTATAGCAACAGCTCAATGGTTTATGTCTAAATCTAATGATCGGGTTATTTTAGCTGTACCGGTCTATGCTATCCCTAAAAATAACCGTGACAAAGTACATACCTCACACGTTGGTTCGTGGGTGATGGGTGCTTACTTTGCTCGAGCGATGGAATATACCTTACACTCAAAAATGGGGAAATGGCGTCCACTTGAACCAATTCGTTACCATTGGACAGATACACATTGCGACATTGAATTTCATGTGCCTTGTGGTGAGCTTGTGCTTGATACCTATTTTTGCCCACAACAACCTAACCAAGGTTTCGATATTTGGGTAAATGGCGAGCTACAAACAAATGCTATCCGTAGTGTTGAGTTAGTGGATTACAAAACGGTTAGAGTTAATTTTAACGGCAAACAAACAAATGCCCAACTGTCTTATTGTTTAGGGCGAGAAGATACTAAGCCCAACGCTTTCGGTAACTTAAGAGATTCACATGGCGATACAGATCAAGTTATTGATCCATTGGGTAATACACACAAGTTACACAACCCAGCTATTATGTTTAATATTCACCAATCAAGAGGATTTATTTAATTATGTACGTGGTAAATAATTCAGCAGATTTTAAAGGTATGCCGGCATTTGGCGGTATTGTACGCTATACAGATTTAATATTTGGATTGCGCTCAAACAACCCTAAAAATATGATTAATTTAGCTGATCAAGTTAATAATACTAAGATCACATCAAACAAAGCAATCTTTACTCAAAAAGGCATCAAAGGTATGCCGGGTAAACATATCGAGACAGATTTTACAACCAATGGTGTCCATAGCTTAACCATTAAAGCAGTTGCGAAAATGTATGATGCAAATGGCACATCTAAAATTGGCTGGGTATGCGGCAGCTTAACTGATAATGGTGGTATTGGTCTAATGATTACTAACGTCCCAGCATCACAGCCAAATAAATACCACTATGCTGTCAGATTGTACGTTAATATAGGTACACCTGGCGGACGCATCCAACGGTTTATTAACTATCGATTTGCATCAGATTTAGATCTAACTGCAACTGATGATTTACATATCATTGCTCAGATAGATGCAGAGCTGAAAGAAATGCGAATGAATGTTAATAACCTTGGATGGCAAAAACTACAAGCACTAACAGATGATTGGAGCTTAAGAAATGATAGCAATTGGCATATTTTTAATTCTCCAAGGTTTTCTGGTAATACAGAGGTTGAGGTATTTGAGTTACTAATTTGGCAAGGGTTATTATCGCAAAGAGAATTAGCTCAGCAAGATCAGCTATCAAGCAGATATCTTAACGCATTAGAATTATAGCAGTTCAAGACTCAGTAACTACCATAGCAACTACCATTTTTTTGTGTATGTATGTTGGTGTTTGCTAATATTTGCGTAGCTTAAAATAGGTAAGTTATTGATTTTACTTAGAAAATACTATTTTATGTATATAGTTGCTTAGAATTGATGGAGGCGTGTCCCGGAGTCGAACCGAGCTACATGGATTTGCAATCCAGTGCATAACCGCTTTGCTAACACGCCGTAAGATTTGAAAATTGGAGCGGGAAACGAGGCTCGAACTCGCGACCCCGACCTTGGCAAGGTCGTGCTCTACCAACTGAGCTATTCCCGCATTTGAGGCTTCACAACACTGCGTTGTGGAATGAGGTGCATTTTACGGATTTATGATTTTATGTCAATGACAAAATGAAACTTCTACAGCTGAATGCTGAAAAAAACTTCACTCGACTTGATTAGAGACTTAAAAATAATCAAGCGGTTGATTTTTGCAAAAAATTTACAAAAATCAACCGCTTGCTAGTGGTTATAAATTAGCGTTTTTTAGCTTTTGCGTTTGGTAAGTCTGTGATAGAACCTTCAAACACTTCTGCCGCTAAGCCTACAGATTCGTGCAAGGTTGGGTGAGCGTGAATGGTTAATGCGATATCTTCCGCATCACAGCCCATTTCAATTGCCAAGCCGATTTCGCCTAATAATTCGCCACCATTACTACCTACAATCGCACCACCTAATAAGCGGTGAGTGTCTTTATCGAAAATTAACTTTGTCATACCTTCTGAACATTCAGAAGCAATCGCACGACCTGAAGCAGCCCAAGGGAATTTAGCAACTTCGTAGTTTAAACCTTCTTGTTTACACTCTTTTTCAGTTTTACCTACCCAAGCAACTTCCGGCTCAGTGTAAGCGATTGATGGAATCACTTTCGGATCGAAGTAGTGTTTTTGTCCGGCAATTACTTCTGCTGCAACGTGTCCTTCGTGAACACCTTTATGAGCTAACATTGGTTGTCCCACAATGTCGCCGATCGCAAAGATATGCGGCACATTGGTACGAAGTTGTTTATCAACCGGAATAAAGCCTCGCTCATCAACGTGTACGCCTGCTTTGCCTGCATCAATTAATTTGCCGTTTGGCACACGACCGATAGCAACTAGTACAGCATCGTAACGTTTAGTGTCGTTACACGCTTTACCTTCCATTGAAACATAGATACCGTCATCTTTTGCTTCAACCGCAGTTACTTTAGTTTCAAGCATTAGCTTGAATTTTTTCTCGATCTGTTTGGTATAGATTGCCACAATGTCTTTGTCCGCTGCTGGAATCACTTGGTCGAACATTTCAACCACTTCCACTTCTGAACCTAAAGCATTGTAAACCGTACCCATCTCTAAACCGATGATACCACCACCCATAATTAAAAGTTTTTTAGGAACTTCTTTTAATTTTAGGGCATCTGTTGAATCCCAAACACGCGGATCTTCGTGTGGAATAAATGGTAATTGAATTGGGCGTGAACCTGCTGCGATAATCGCATTATCAAAGGTAACAGTTGTTGGATTACCATCACGATCACGAGCTACTAATGTGTTCGGACCTGTAAATGTCGCTTCTCCTTCAACCACTTGTACTTTACGAGCTTTCGCCATACCGGCTAGTCCACCCGTTAATTTTGATACAACAGCTTCTTTACCTGCACGAACTTGGTCTAAATCAATAGTCGGCTCGCCAAATGTTACACCATTATGCACGGCGTGTTTGGCTTCTTCGATTACTTTTGCAACGTGTAGTAATGCTTTAGACGGAATACAGCCTACGTTTAAACATACACCACCTAAAGTTGAATAACGTTCAACGATTACCGTTTCTAAACCTAAGTCTGCACAGCGGAATGCTGCTGAATAACCCGCCGGACCTGCACCAAGTACCACGACTTGTGTTTTAATTTCTTTGCTCATATTTGCCTCAATTTGTTATACAAGCGGTCGATTTCGCAAAATTTTTTACAAAAACAACCGCTTGTTAAAATTACATTACTAAACGACGAATATCTGCTAATACGCCATTGATATAGCTTAAGAATCTTGCACCATCAGCACCATCAATTACACGGTGGTCAAATGATAATGACAATGGAAGCATTAAGCGTGGCTCAAATTCTTTGCCGTTCCAAATCGGTTGCATTTCAGATTTAGACACGCCTAAAATTGCCACTTCCGGTGCATTCACGATCGGGGTGAAGTGTGTAGTACCGATACCACCTAAACTTGAAATAGTAAAACAACCGCCTTGCATATCTGACGCAGTTAATTTACCTTCGCGTGCTTTTTTCGATACTTCCATTAATTCACGAGAAAGTTCGATAATGCCTTTTTTGTTTACATTTTTAAATACCGGAACAACTAAGCCGTTTGGTGTATCTACTGCAACACCGATGTTGATGTATTTTTTCAATGTTAAACGTTGTGCATCTTCAGAAATTGAGCTGTTGAAACGTGGGAACGCTTCTAATGCACTTGCTACCGCTTTCATAATGAATACCACAGGCGTGATTTTCACATCTAACTTGCGTTTTTCAGCTTCTTTATTTTGTTCTTTACGGAAGTTTTCTAATTCTGTGATGTCTGTACGATCGAAGTGCGTAACGTGTGGAATCATTACCCAGTTACGATGTAAGTTTGCACCAGAGATCTTATTGATACGGCTTAATTCAACTTCTTCAACTTCACCAAACTTACTGAAATCAACTTTCGGCCACGGTAATAAGCCTAAACCGGCACCGTTTGCTGCACCTGTTGCCGCAGCAGCTGTTCCACCTTGTTTTTCAAATACTTGAACTGCCGTTTTAACGTATGCTTGAATATCTTCTTTAACGATACGACCTTTACGACCTGTACCTTTTACTTTATCTAAGTTTACACCAAACTCACGAGCTAAACGGCGAATTACAGGTGTTGCGTGTGCATAACCTGCTGCTGAAACCACTTGTTCTTGATTTAAACCAGATTGGTTTTGACCTGTGGCAACTGCATCAGCTTTCGCTGGAGCGGCTACTTGTGGAGCAGGATCTGAAACCACTTGAGTAGCTGCTGGTGCAGGTGCTGCACCTGCTACTTCAAATTTCATAATTAATGAACCGGTTGAAACTTTATCACCTGATTTCACTAAAATTTCTTTTACTACACCTGCAAATGGAGCCGGTACTTCCATTGATGCTTTATCGCCTTCAACAGTAATTAAAGATTGCTCTTCTGATACAGAATCTCCTACTTTAACCATAATTTCAGTTACGTTTACTTCATCGCCACCGATATCCGGTACATTCACATCTTTAATTGCAGATGCTGATGTTTGAGCAGGTGCAGCAGCTTCTGCAACCGGAGCTGCTTGTGCTGGTGCAGATGATGCTGTTTCAAACTTCATAATTAATTTGCCTGTTGAAACTTTATCGCCTACATTGATTAAAATTTCTTTTACCACGCCGGCAACCGGAGCAGGAACTTCCATTGACGCTTTATCGCCTTCAACGTTAATGATTGATTGATCAATTTCAACGCTATCACCTACTTTAACCATAATTTCGGTTACGTTTACTTCATCTGAGCCAATGTCCGGTACATTAACTTCAACAACTGCTGAGGTTGCTACCGATGCAACAGGAGCCACTTCTGCTTTTGGAGCTTCAACCGCTGGTGAAGCATCAGCTGATTCCAATACTAACATTGGGGAACCGGTTGAAACTTTATCACCTACTTTTACTAATACTTCTTTTACCACACCTGCTTCCGGTGCCGGTACTTCCATAGATGCTTTATCGCCTTCTACGTTAATGATTGATTGGTCTACCGAGATAGTATCGCCAACTTTTACCATCACTTCAGTAACACTTACTTCATCTGAACCGATATCTGGTACATTAATTTGTTTTGACATTTTAAAATCCTTCTTTTGTAAACAGATAAACTGATTTTATCCTTACAAATTTAGGGTGGGTTTCCCCACCCCATTTTGCAAAATTTTCGTTAAATTTTACCGCTTGTATTACGCATATAATGGGTTAATACGATCCACATTTAAGCCAAATTTAGCAATAGCATCAGCAACAACTTTAGTTTCCACTGTGCCTTCTTTCGCTAATTGAGCAAGTGCTGCAACTACTACATAACGCTCATCAACTTCAAAGTGTTCACGTAAGTTTGCACGGCTGTCTGAACGACCAAAACCATCTGTACCTAACACGTGATAGTGTTTGCTTGGTACATACGCACGAATTTGTTCAGCGTATAGTTTCATATAGTCAGTTGCTGCAACTGTTGGCACATCTGCTAACACTTGTGCTACATAAGGAACACGTTGTTCCTCTGTTGGATGTAATAAGTTCCAACGTGCAGCATCCGCACCATCACGACCTAACTCATTGAATGATGGAGCTGAGAATACATCTGCGGTTACACCATAGTCATTTGCAAGAATTTGAGCCGCTAAGCGAACATGACGCATAATTGCACCTGAGCTTAATAATTGAACACGACCTTTACCTTTGCCTTCAACCGTTTCAAATTTATATAAACCTTTACGGATACCTTCTTCTGCACCTGCTGGCATTGCCGGTTGGTCTGTAATTTCGTTTAATGTTGTGATGTAGTAGAAAACATCTTCTTGAGCTTCACCATACATACGGCGGATACCATCTTGAACGATTACCGCCACTTCAAATGCAAATGCCGGGTCATAAGTTACACAGTTCGGAATTACGCCTGCTTGGATATGGCTATGACCATCTTCGTGCTGTAAACCTTCGCCGTTTAAGGTTGTACGACCTGATGTACCACCGATCATAAAACCACGAGCTAATTGGTCGCCTGCTAACCACATCATATCGCCTACACGTTGGAAGCCGAACATTGAGTAGTAGATAAAGAATGGAATCATCGGTAAATTGCTTACAGAGTATGATGTTGCAGCAGCAACCCAAGATGCCGTTGCACCTAACTCATTGATACCTTCTTGTAATACTTGACCATCTTTTGCTTCACGGTAGTAAGCTACTAAATCACGGTCTGATGGCACATAGTTTTGACCAAATGGATTGTAAATACCGATTTGACGGAATAAACCTTCCATACCGAAAGTACGAGCTTCGTCCGCAATAATTGGTACGATTTGCTGACCGATATTTTTATCTTTTAATAGGGTATTTAACACACGAGAGAATGCCATCGTAGTTGAAATACCACGCGGTTGCTCATCTAATAATGCTTGGAATTCCGATAATTCAGGCACTTTGAATTCAACAGTGAATTTCGGTTTACGCACCGGTACATAACCGTTTAAATCTTTACGTTTACCGTGTAAGTAGTTGTATTCTTCTGAACCCTCAGCAAATTTGATGTAGTCTAAGTTTTCAACTTGCTCATCAGTTAATGGCAATTCAAAGTAATCACGGAAGCCTTTTAAGCTCTCTAATGACATTTTCTTAGATTGGTGAGCAGTATTTTTACTTTCTGCTTCAGGAATACGGTAGCCTTTTACTTGTTGAGCTAAGATCACAACTGGCTTGTCTGATTTTTGTGCTTTCGCATACGCTGCGTAAAGTTTTTCAGAATCGTGTGCACCACGACGTAATGCCCAGATTTCATCATCTGTCATATCTGCAACTAATGCTGCGGTTTCCGGGTAACGACCGAAGAAATGCTCACGTATATAAGCACCGCTTTTTGATTTAAATGTTAAATAATCACCATCTAACACTTCCATCATTAATTGGCTTAGTTTACCTGAAGTATCTTTTGCGAATAATTTATCCCACTCACTACCCCATAGTACTTTAATCACTTCCCAGCCGGCACCGGTAAATACGCCCTCTAATTCTTGAACGATTTTACCATTACCGTTTACCGGGCCATCTAAACGTTGTAAGTTACAGCTAATAGTGAAGATAAGGTTATTTAATTTTTCACGACCTGCGAAAGATAATGCACCTTTAGATTCGATTTCATCCATTTCGCCATCACCTAAGAACGCATATACTTTTTGATCTGCGGTATCTTTTAAGCCACGATGTTCTAAATATTTTAAGAAACGTGCTTGGTAGATAGCATTAACAGGACCTAAACCCATTGATACAGTTGAGAATTGCCAGAATTCAGGCATTAATTTAGGGTGAGGGTAAGAAGATAAGCCATCAACAAAAGCTTCTTGACGGAAGTTATCCATTTGTTCTTCAGTAATGCGACCTTCTAAGAACGCACGACCATACATACCAGGAGCAGCGTGTCCTTGGAAGAAGATTAAATCACCGCCATTTTTCTCAGTCGGGGCTTTGAAAAAGTGGTTGAAACAAACTTCATACATTGTAGCCGCTGATTGGAATGTTGAGATATGTCCACCTAAGTCAAGATCTTTTTTCTGGCTACGAAGTACTGTTGCAATCGCGTTCCAACGTACCGCAGAACGAATACGACGCTCGATTTTATGATCACCCGGATAAGCTGGTTGCTCAGAAACAGGAATCGTGTTTACATAATCTGTCGTTGTACCTGTTGGCAATGAAACACCGCCAGCACGAGCTTGGCTAATAACTTGTTCAACAATAAATTGAGCACGCTCTAGACCTTCTTCACGAATTAATGAATCGAGTGATGCTAACCAATCTTGAGTTTCGATTGGATCTACGTCATTTCTCAAGTTCTCTGACATAGTATTCTTCCTTATTAAATTAATGATTGAAGTATAAATAACAAAATTTTAACAAATTTTGCTTGTTTGATGGTTTTTAGACCAATTTTGATCGAAAAAATTCATCTTAAATCGCTATTTTGAATTTCTTCTTAGCTGAAACTTAAGACTAAAAACCACAAGTAAACTAATTATCTATTTGATTTTAAACGTTTTTTACAGAAAATTATAAAATTTGTTTAAATTTTGTAGATAAATTTGTAGTGCAAGATAGCAAAAATCGCTGGTTTTGTCTAATTTTCAAGGGGAAGGCTTTCTTCTCCATTTATGAAAATAAAGTAACATCACATTCTATTTTTGCTTTAAGCGAACCTTAGCAACCTCTTGAATAAGTGATGGACCTTGATAAATCATCGCAGAGTAAACTTGAAGTAAACTCGCACCGGCATCAATTTTCTCCTGCCCACTTTCTAGTGAATGAATGCCTCCGCTTCCAATGATAGGTACACGCCCGTTTAATTCTGTAGATAATCTTGCAATCAATTTAGTACTTAATTGATGCAGTGGCTTACCACTTAATCCACCTTGCTGCTCAGAGTGCGTTAGACCAACCACACTTTCACGAGAAAGCGTGGTATTACCTGCAATTACGCCATCAATTTGATGTCGAACTAGACTATCTGCAACAGACGCAATTTCTTCATCGGTTAAATCAGGAGCAATTTTTAATACAAGCGGTCGATATTTACCAATTTTTTGCGAAAGTAATACTTGTTCTTGCTTAAGGTTATACAGTAAATCATCTAAGGCTTCGCCATATTGCAAACTACGCAAATTTTTAGTGTTTGGCGATGAGATATTAACCGTTACATAATCCGCATATTCATACACTTTGCGTAAGCAAATCAAATAATCATCTAAGCTACGCTCAATCGGCGTGATCGCATTTTTACCGATATTAATTCCTAGAATGCCGTCATATTTTGCTTTTTTCACATTTTCAATTAAAGCATCTACCCCTTTGTTATTAAAGCCGTTACGGTTAATAATGCCTTCAGCTTCCAACACTCGAAACTGCCTTGGTTTAGGGTTTCCGTCTTGTGCAACAGGCGTAACAGTCCCCACCTCAATAAAGCCAAACCCTAATTTACCAAAGCCATCAATGGCTTCACCATTTTTATCTGCTCCTGCCGCTAAACCAATCGGATTTTTAAAATGTAGTCCCATTACTGTTGTTGGGTTAGAGGGTATGGCGAAGGGCGAAAAAGGTAGCTTTCCTACTAATCCTAATGCTTGAATAGAAAATTGATGTGCATTTTCAGCATCAAGCAAAAATAAAAATTGACGAATAAGAGAATACATACAGATATTTTCCCTAATTATAAACAGTTATAAAAAAACCCAATCATAGGATTGGGCATTCGGGTAATAAAATCATTAAGCATCAAACATTGCAGAGATAGACTCTTCATTGCTGATACGGCGGATTGCTTCGGCAAGCATTCCTGATAAAGTTAAAACTCGTACTTTGTTAAGAGCTTTGATTTCATTGCTTAACGGAATTGTATCTGTTACCACAATTTCATCTAATGCCGGGTTTGCTAAGTTTTGAGCCGCAGAACCCGAGAATACCGCGTGCGTTGCATAAGCAAATACACGACGAGCTCCACGCTCTTTTAATGCTTCAGCTGCTTTAGCTAATGTGCCACCAGTATCGATCATATCATCAACTAAGATACAATCACGCTCAGCCACATCACCAATAATGTGCATTACTTGAGATACATTCGCTTTCGGGCGACGTTTATCAATAATTGCCATATCCGTATCATTAAGCAATTTAGCTACCGCTCTTGCACGCACTACTCCACCGATATCCGGAGAAACCACAATCGGGTTCACTAAATCGGTTTTCTTCAAAATATCTTCGATTAACACCGGTGAGCCAAATACGTTATCCACCGGCACATCGAAGAATCCTTGAATTTGCTCTGCGTGTAAATCACAAGTTAATACTCTATCAACACCCACGCTTGATAAGAAGTCTGCTACCACTTTTGCTGTAATAGGTACACGAGCTGAACGCACACGTCTATCTTGGCGAGCATAGCCAAAGTATGGGATAACTGCTGTAATACGACCGGCAGAAGCACGACGTAGAGCGTCCACCATCACAATCAATTCCATAAGATTATCATTGGTTGGTGCACAAGTTGATTGTACAATGAAAATATCGCCTCCACGCACATTTTCATTGATTTGCACTTGAATTTCACCATCGCTAAAACGACCAACAGTTGCATTACCTAACGAGGTATAAAGATGTTTTGCAATACGATTAGCGAGTTCCGGCGTTGCGTTGCCCGCAAACAGTTTAATATCTGTCATTGAGTGATCCTTTGGTTATTGGTGGTTAGTTTGGAGTAATTTTTGATGTAATGGCGAAATATTTTGTCCTCTCGCCACAAAGCCAACTGTCTCTTCCGGCTTATGTGCAAAAACCTGCTCGGCTTCTGCTTTTGTATCAAATTCGGCGAAAATACAAGCACCAGTGCCTGTCAGCCTAAACGGTGCATATTGTAACAATTCTTGCATAAGATCTTCAACCGCAGAATACCTTTCTCGCACAACTTTTTCGCAATCGTTTGCCCATTTTGAAGATAATAATTCTGATAAAGTGCGTTTTGGCGTATTTCTAGGTAAGTTTGGAGCGTTAAAAACCACTGCCGTTGAAATGGAAACTTCAGGCTTTAATACCACATACCATTTTTCTTCCGGCTCACAAGGCGTTAAAACTTCTCCAACCCCTTCGGCAAAAGCAGCAATACCTCTGACAAAGATCGGTACATCAGCCCCTAAACTTAGCCCTAATTCCGCCAACTGCTCAAGTGAAAGCTCTGTTTGCCATAAATGATTTAAGCCTACCAACACTGTAGCAGCATTTGATGAACCACCACCCACACCGCCACCCATCGGCAAATTTTTAGTAATGCCAATTTTCGCCCCTTTGTTGCAAGCGGTCGTTTTTTGCAAAAGTTTTGCAGCTCGGTAAATTAAGTTATCTCCAACCGCCACACCTTCAACTTGATTTATTAGCTCAATTTCAGGGTTATTGGTGATTTCAATCTCAATTTCATCGCCAAAGTCTAAAAATTGAAATAGCGTTTGCAACTCGTGATAGCCATCTGCCCGTTTATTGGTAATATACAAAAACAGGTTCAATTTAGCCGGACTGGGTAAAATCACTTTTTCCATTAATAAGTCCATCTTTCAATGCGGATTTTTAACGTCTGCGTACCGTTTTCAAGCACAATTAATTTTGGCAAATTCGGTACACGATCTTCGTGATATTCCACATAACTTGCTTTCCAAATCGTGCCATTCAGCGGATAACTAAATTGTGAAAGCTGACGTTTTTCATTCACAATATAATTCCCTTCTTTTTCAGGCTGACCTTTTACCCAATAGGCAAATTGGTCGATTGGGAACGACACACCGATAATCTCTTGCATTAGGGCATCAATATCACGATCTGAACGGCTATTACCTTCGCTATCTGAAACGGTTAAGCCTCGTTTATTACGCTCTAATTTGAGGGATTTCGTCGAAAGGTTAGAAGAAAGTTCTAAGCCAAATTGAGTTGGCGTATTGTATTGCCAATTGAAATGAGAAGAAAAACGCTCTTCCGGTGAAATATAACCAAATTGCCCTGCTGCCTTATAACTCTGAATTTTGGCTAATTGAACTAAATGTTGCTGCCATTGGGGATCGTTGTGCGGAATTTCTACCGTTGGTTTTTGTACTTCGGTAGGTGCATTTAATACTGAGTTACAGCCTGTTAAAACCAGCAAGGTAGTAAGGGATAAAAGTGTTGTCAGTTTTTTCATAATATTCTCTATATACTATAGGACGAAAAATGTTTCGCTCCACAAATACTATTGGAATGATTTTGCAAATCTTTGGTCAAAATCAACCGCTTGTTATGCCCCAAATTGTAGGCTATGGAGTTGTTTATAAGCCCCACCTTGAGCAAGAAGTTCTGTATGATTTCCTCGCTCAATGATATTTCCGTGATCGACCACCAAAATTTCATCGGCTTTTTCAATGGTTGATAAGCGATGAGCAATGACAAGCACGGTACGATCTTTTTGCAATACTTCTAGTGCCGACTGAATGGCTCTTTCGGATTCAGTATCAAGAGCAGACGTAGCCTCATCAAGTACAAGTACAGGCGAATTTCTGAGTAAGGCACGGGCGATCGCTAAACGTTGGCGTTGCCCACCCGATAGGCTTGCTCCGTTTTCACCAATTATGGTATCTAAACCATTATCAAGTTTTTCAATAAATTCCATTGCGTGAGCGGCTTTTGCCGCAGCAATGATTTCTTCTCGGCTATATTTATCGGTTGCCGCATAAGCAATGTTATTGGCAATTGTATCGTTAAATAAGTGAACTTGCTGTGAAACTACAGAGCATTGTTCACGTAAGTTCTTTAAGGTGTAATCTTGAATATTAATGCCGTCTAACAAAATTTCACCATCATCAATATCATAAAAACGAGTGAGCAAATTGGCGATGGTTGATTTACCCGAACCAGAACGCCCCACCAATGCCACAGTTTTGCCTTTAGGAATCTCAAACGAAATGTTGTTTAATGCTTTTTCATCTTTACCCACATAAGTAAAACTGACATCTTTAAATTCAACATTACCTTCTGCTTTTTCTACTCGAACAGAACCGTTATCTTTCTCGGTTTTTAAATCTAAAAACTCAAATAATGTTTGGCAAGCAGCCATACCACGTTGGAATTGCGAGTTTACATTAGTTAATGATTTTAATGGGCGTAGCATTGCCATCATAGACGAAAACACAACCGTAAATGAACCTGCGGTAAGATTTTCGCTCATCACTTCAGGGAAAGTTGCTACATAAAGTACGGCAGATAATGCAAAAGAAGCTATAAGCTGCACCACACCATCAGAAATTCCATCAGCAGAAACAACTTTCATTCCCTTACGACGCATATCATTACTTACACGCTCAAAACGATCTTTTTCTACTTTATGTCCGCCAAAGGAAAGTACCTCTTTATGCCCTTTTAACATTTGTTCGGTGGTGATTGTCAGCTCGCCCATTGAGTTTTGAATGTTACGGCTTAATTTACGAAAATATTTTGAAACGAATCCAATCAGCACACCAATAATCGGAGCCATAATAAATAGCACAATTGAGAGTTGCCAACTGGTATAGATCATCACTACAAATAGAGAGATCAAATACGCCCCTTCACGCACAATGGTAACTAACGAATGAGAAGCTGAACTTGCCACCATTTCGGTATCGTACGTTACACGTGAAAGCAAACGCCCGGTCGGGTTATTATCAAAATAACTAACGGGCATATACATTAAATGTTGGAAAATTTGACGGCGTAAGTTCATTACCACTTTACCCGAAACCCACGCTAAACAGTAACTGGCAATATAATTGGTAATTCCCCGAACTAAAATAAATACCACAACAAGGATTGCCATTAATTTAAGAAAACCGTGATTTGCCTGGCCAAAACCTTCATCTAAAAGTGGTTTAAGCAAATAAATTAACCCCGAGTCTACTAAGGCATTTAGCACTAAAGCAATAGCACCCGCGATCAAGCCTGCTCTAAAAGGGCTAATTGTCGGCCATAAACGTTTAAAGGTTTTAAACGTGGAAAGATCTTTTTCTAAATTAACTTGTTCTTGCATAATTCTTTCTTTTTATTGAAAAATCGGGCTATTGTACCTTGATTTCAGATACTAACCAAATTAAACGCTATTCTGCCTAATATATAATCTATCTTAGTAGAAAAACATTACCGCCATTTTAAATACTAGAGGGGCTAAAATAGAAGATAGTACCCCACAAGCAACTAATGCGATAGAGCTATAACTCCCTGCTTTCATACTATGTTCTAAGCACCGACCTGTGCCTAATGCGTGCGAGGCTGCCCCCATACTTAATCCTATTGCCATAATATTTCGTACTTTGATAAAACGTAACAACATAAAACCTAAAATAGAACCCACTAAGCCTGCGATCATCACCCCAACCGCCGCAATACCCACATTACCATCAATT
This sequence comes from Mannheimia indoligenes, assembly GCF_036880405.1. Taxonomy (NCBI): domain Bacteria; kingdom Pseudomonadati; phylum Pseudomonadota; class Gammaproteobacteria; order Pasteurellales; family Pasteurellaceae; genus Mannheimia; species Mannheimia indoligenes. Next base: position 162,774 of record NZ_JBAJJM010000007.1, read on the forward strand.
TCATTAGTGATGATGATCGCCATTGGCATTGAAACTGATTTAGGTAACACCGCAGCCAAAATATCTTGACTCGCACCAAACAGTAGGGCAAACCCAACACCGGTCAGCATCGTAACAAGCGTACTAAACAGTAAAACAACCATAATTTGCCGCCATTTTTTACGGATCTGAGGTAACTGTTCATAAAACGGGCAAGCAAGTGCAACTACTGAAACACCCAGTAAATTATTCAAAGGTGCATTGCCTTTGTAATAGTCGTGATAAGGAATATTAAAAATGACAATAACGCCAATAATTAATGTCAGAGCAATCAAGAATGGATTAAGCAGATTGATAGCAAGTTTTTGACTGATTTTTATCCCAACGATAAAAATCACCAATGTCAAAATAGAATAGAGATAAATCATTTAGTTTCTACCTCGATGAAATAGCCATTGAGCAAATAATCCGATAATCACAATAGAAACTAAAGAACTTAACGCGGTAGATAAGACAAAAGTGTTAAAATTCTCACTAAACAGATCCAAATGTTCAATTAATTCAGCACAAATCGGCAAGAAAAATAAAGTCATATAGCGAGTTAGCGGTCTAGCACTTGGCATAACCCATTCTACCTTAACAATCCCTATTACCAAACAACCAAATAAAATTAGCATACCTAAAATACTGTCCGGAATGCCTATGGGGAAAAGAAAGGCAATGAGCTTGCCTAAATATAGCATTACAAATAGCAATGCTAACGATGCTAAAATCTTAAACACTTTTGATAACATATAACCTCCAAACAAGCGGTACTTTTTTATCCATAATTTGCAAAACTTTGTAAGAATTCGACCGCTTGCATATTATATTATACTTTTAGAAATTGAATAACCGACTCCAAATCTCTTGTTCTTTTTGAGGGCGGTAAACTTTTCAAAAACGTTTGCCCATAATTACGCATTACCAGACGAGAATCGCAGATGATTACCACCCCTCTGTCTGTTACATCTCGAATTAAACGCCCAACACCTTGTTTAAGTGTAATCACTGCTTCCGGAATTTGAATATCATTGAAAGGATCGCCCCCTTGTAATTTGCAGTCTTCCATTCGGGCTTTGAGTAAAGGTTCATCAGGCGAAGTAAACGGCAATTTATCAATAATCACAAGAGAAAGATCATCACCTCGCACATCAATCCCCTCCCAGAAACTTTGGGTTGCCACCAGCACTGAGTTTTCTTCTTTCACAAATTGTTCCAACAAACGACTTTTGCCGGTTTCCCCTTGTAGCAGCACATTAAGCGAACTATGTTCTCTTAAAAAATCCGCCAAACCTCGCATCATATAATAGGAAGTACAAAGCAAAAAGCAACGCCCTTTGTTCGCTTCAATCACCGGTTTTAATAGCTGCCCTAATGCAGTTAGGGTATGAGCTTTATTAGTATCAGGTAAATAACGAGGTACACAAAGTAACGACTGATTTTGGTAATCAAAAGGACTTTGTAATACCAACTGTTCCGCATTTTCAATGCCTAATCGTTGGCAGAAATGGTCAAACGTACCACCTACTTCAAGGGTTGCGGAGGTAAACACCCAACCAATTTGCTGATTTTTCAATTGCTCGCCAAACTTATCCGCCACCGTCAGTGGCGTGATATGCAAACCAAAAGAACGCCCATTTGCTTCATACCAATAGCAATAGCCTGTTACTGTTGTGTCCATCAATTTTTTAAGACGAACTTTCACTTCCGCCAATCGCTCAAAAATTTTGTCTAAAGTTTCTGAACGCCCCAGTGATTTCTTAACAACCTCACTTAAAAAATCGATGTTTTCGGCAACTTTTACCAATCCATCAACCACTTTTTTATCCCGAAACAGATCTCGCAAATTGCCTCTAATCTGACCTTCTCCGCCCATTAATAAACGGAAATCTTGCACAACTTTCATCAGATGATCGGAGGCTTTCCCCAACTGTGCCACATCTTTTAATTCCGTACGGTACACTATGTTAGTGTCTTTACAAATATCAAATAATTGGCGAGAAGAGAGAGATTGCCCAAAGTATTGACTGGCGATGTCCGGCAGTTGGTGGGCTTCGTCGAAGATCACCAATTCTGCCTCAGGGATCAGCTCCCCAAACCCGGTTTCTTTTACTGCCATATCCGCACAAAATAGGTGATGATTGACCACAACCACATCCGCATCCATCGCTTTACGGCGAGCCTGCACCACATAGCAATCTTTAAAATGCGGGCAATCCGAGCCTAAACAACTCTCCGTTGTACTCACTAACTGAGGTAAAATCGGGCTATCTTCGGCAATGGTAATACATTCGCTCAAATCCCCTGTTTTGGAGGAATTTTGCCATTTGCTGACTTTTTTCAAATCCGCCAACACCGACTTATCGCCTAATACCCCCATTGCGGTAACTTGCTCTAAGCGTTCTAAACAGAGATAGTTTGCCCTGCCTTTAAGTAAAGCAACTTTACCTTTATATTTAAGGGCTTTTTGAATGGTGGGAAGATCTCGGTTAAATAGTTGATCTTGTAGATTTTTTGAGCCTGTAGAAACAATGGTTTTCTTACCTGAAAGCAGTGCAGGCACTAAATAAGCAAAGGTTTTACCCGTTCCTGTTCCCGCTTCCACTACCACAGGTGTTGCAAATTTTACCGCTTTTCCGACCGCTTGTGCCATTTCAAGCTGTGCTTTGCGAGGGCGAAAGCCGTTGATATTTTGGCTAAGTAAGCCATCATCACTAAAGGCGTGGAGAATTTTATCGTCGTATTTTGTCATTGAAAATAAGTAAGCGGTTGAATTTGCAAAATATTTTACAAAAACAACCGCTTGTAGAATAGTAATTTATTTAATTTCCTAACAGTAATCCATCATCGCTAAGTTGTTCGTGGCGATTTTGTTGGAATAGTCGTAGTAAATCCGGCACGTCCATTTGCTTACGTTGTTCGCCCGAAACATCAAAAGCCACTTGCCCTTGATGAAGCATTACAGTTCTATCACCGTAATCTAACGCTTGTCGCATTGAGTGCGTTACCATTAGCGTAGTTAATTTTTGCTCTCGAACAATTTTATTCGTTAGTTCCATCACAAAATCAGTGGTTTTAGGGTCAAGAGCTGCGGTGTGTTCATCGAGTAATAAAATATTAGAAGGCTGAAGCGATGCCATTAAAAGGCTAACCGCTTGGCGTTGTCCACCCGATAATCTTCCCATTTGGTCGGTGAGACGATTTTCCAAACCTAAACCAAGCAGCGAAAGTTTGTCTCTGAATAGCTCTCTCATTTGGCGTTTAATCGCAAAGCCCAAGCCTCGCTTGCTACCACGCTGATACGCCAACGCCATATTTTCTTCAATGGTTAAACTTTCACAAGTGCCAGCCATTGGGTCTTGGAATACTCGAGCAACTTGATTTGCTCTCTGCCACGTTGTGGTGTTATTGACTTTATTGCCTTGAATAATAATCTCGCCACTATCAACGAAACAATCACCACTAATCGCATTAAGCATTGTCGATTTGCCTGCACCGTTACTGCCAATCACAGACACAAATTCGCCTTGTTCTACTTTAAGCGATAAGCCTCTTAATACTGGGTTTTCAATAGCCGTACCTTTATTGAAGGTAATGAATAAGTTATTTAATTCGATCATCTTAACCTCTCTTCCCTGCCAATTTTTGCTTAATTCTTGGTACAGCCAACACAATCACAACTAATAATGCCGTAATTAAGTTAAGATCTTGCGGACCAAAACCAATGCCGTTTAAAGTATCATTATTTAACGCAAGAGCGATAAAGAAACGGTAAAGTACCGAACCAATAATCACGGCAAAAGTGAGCCAAATAATCCGTTTTACCGAAAAAATAGCCTCACCGATAATCACGGCAGCCAAGCCGATCACAATTGTTCCCACGCCGATAGAAATATCCACCCCACCATTGCTTTGCACATATAACGCACCGCCCAACGCTATTAATGCATTAGAAATCGCCATTCCTAAAATCGTCATTTTGTTTACCGCAATGCCCTGTGCTTTTGCCATACGATTGTTTGTACCGGTGGCTCGCACCGCTAAACCGATTTGGGTAGCGAAGAAAAGGTCAAACAAACATTTCACAATCACAACTACCAGCAATGCCATTACAAGGCGAACTAAAGCTAATTGCAGATCACTTTCGATTGGCATTACATCATAAATTGTCGTTTCGCCAAGAATTGCAATGTTCGGCATTCCCATAATGCGTAAATTAATCGAATAAAGGGCGATCATCATCAAGATACTGGCAAGCAATTTCTCAATTTTAAAACCGATATGCAGACTTGCCGTAATAATACCGGCAATTGCCCCTGCTAAAGTGCCATACAGTGTTGCCAGCCAAGGATCTACTTGATTTAAAATGCTAATCACACACACCGCCCCACCTAAAGGGAAACTTCCGTCTGCGGTTAAATCAGGAAAATCAAGAATTTTGTAGGAAATTAATACACCTAGTGCGACAAGGGCATAAATTAAACCAAGTTCTAACGCACCAATCCAAGTGATATTAGTTAAAAAGGAACTTAAAAAATGAATAATAGCGTCCATCTGTAATGTTATTATGATTAATTGCTCGAGAAATGCACTACTATAGTAGTACAGATTTTGGAGGCATTCTACGCTATTTTTAAGAGAAAATCAGCTAATTATTTGCTTTTGCAAATTTTCAATCAAAATGAACCGCTTGTTATCGCTCAGAATTCTCTCTTTTATTGAGTTATCTCAAAATTCATTTATGAGAGAGGTGTAAAATATACAGAAAATTTTGTTGTATTAGGTGAACTATGTTAAATAAATGGTTTTTAGCAAAAAATACCTTTCTCGCGGTCAAACCTTTTAGTGCGTTAAAAGATGCTTTCAAAGCAGGTTATACTCAAAAACATCTCGTGCGAGATATTATCTCCGGCTTAACTGTTGGTGTTATTGCCATTCCGCTTTCTATGGCATTAGCCATTGCTAGTGGCGTACCACCCCAGCACGGTTTATATACGGCAATTGTAGCGGGTATTGTGATCGCTTTAACAGGTGGCTCTCGCTTTAATATTTCAGGTCCAACAGCTGCTTTTGTCGTGATTTTATACCCCGTAACGCAACAATTTGGATTGAGCGGATTATTGATGGCTACAATGCTTTCAGGTGTCATCTTAGTATTAATGGCGTTACTACGACTAGGTCGTTTAATTGAATACATTCCATTGCCCGTAACGCTTGGTTTTACCTGTGGGATCGGTATTGTGATCGCCACACTGCAAATTAAAGATTTCTTAGGCTTAACGATTGAGAAAATGCCAGAGCATTATCTCGGTAAAATTGAAACCATTTTCTCAGCTCTTCCAACTATCAATTGGGCTGATACTTTAGTTGGCATAGTTACTCTGTTAGTTTTAACTCGTTGGCATAAATTACGTTTACCCATTCCAGGGCACCTGCCGGCTGTATTCATCGGTACATTATTATCGCTACTCCTCATCCATTTTGGGCAAAACGTTGCTACCATTGGCTCTGCATTCCAATATACGCTACCAGACGGTACGATGGGCTATGGTATTCCAAGCGTTTTACCGGAATTTATCCTACCTTGGAATATTCCTAACTCTGAAGGTAATCTTATTAATTGGAACTTAACTACTATTCAAGCTCTACTTCCAGCTGCTTTTTCTATGGCTATGCTTGGAGCGATAGAGTCGCTATTATGTGCAGTTGTTTGCGATAATATGACAGATACCAAACACCATTCCAACAATGAGTTATTAGCACAAGGGTTAGGTAACATTGCCTCGCCATTTTTAGGAGGAATTACAGCAACTGCGGCAATTGCCCGCTCAGCAGCCAATGTGCGTTCTGGTGCCGTATCACCTATCTCTAGCGTAATTCACGCCTTACTCGTGCTTTTTGCCTTGCTCTTTTTCGCTAAAGCCCTCTCTTATTTACCCCTTTCCTCAATGGCAGCATTATTGCTTGTTGTGGCTTGGAATATGGCGGATCTACCACAAATCATTCAATTAAGTCGCCGTTCAGGTAAAAATGAAATTGCGGTACTACTCACTTGTATTACCTTAACCGTACTGTTTGATATGGTAATTGCGATCACTGTAGGCGTATTACTGGCAAGTCTGCTCTTTATTCGTACTATTGCGGAAATGACAAAATCTTTTGAGATAGCTCACCCAAGTGATTTAGAAGATGTGCTAGTTTACCGCATTAGTGGTCCACTCTTTTTTGCCGCAGCAGATAATCTCTTCGCTGATTTACACGATAAAACAGTACACACTGATCGTGAAATCAAACATATTATTTTACAATGCGATGCGGTAACTGTGCTTGACACTGGAGGCATTCACGCTTTAACCCGTTTTGTTCAACATATGTTGCCACATCAAAATTTACATCTCTGTAATGTACAATTTCAACCGATGAGAATGCTAGTTCGATCACAAAAAACGGTAAATGAAATTCAACAGATTCATTTTAGCAGTGATTTAGAAACGGCTTTTGAGAAGGTTAGAACAGAATTAACACAAAGTTAAATAGTAAAACACAAGCGGTCATATTTTTCCAACATTTTGCAAATGCAAAAAATTTTCAAAATATGACCGCTTGATTTCTACTTACTTAATTTTTCTTTGATAAGTTTATCAAAATCGCTCTCAAAGGTTTTATCTTGGATTACGCGATATTTCTCAAACTCTGTTTCAGCATATAGCTTTGCCTCATCAAAACTAATTTTTCCTTTACCATCTAATAGAGGTAAATCATCTGCGTTTAAAAATATATCTAATCGTTTTGCCCAATCTTCCATTGTCATTGGAATTTGACGCCTTGCTCTACGCTCTGCCAAATCCAAAAATGCGTTCACAATCGAACCTAAATCTTTTAACTCATCATTATTCAAATAATTTTTGGCTATAGAAACATCGCTTTTTAAAATTTTACCTTCAGGCGATTTCGCCCAAGTAGTTAATCCCATATTAGGTTTGAGACTATCCGCTCGTTCCATAATTAATTCGGCAGCTGTATGCTGATGAATGGCATAGTGCAACTTGTTTTGCACCGTTGCAAAAAAGGATTTTGTTGTGGGAGCATTTTTATTGTAATCTACCGATGTTGCATAAATATCAGTAATTTTCTGATAAAAACGGCGTTCAGAAAGACGAATTTCCCGAATTTCTTCTAATAATCGTTCAAAATAATCCTCTCCTAAAAAAGTCCCATTTTCCATTCTCTCTCGATCTAACACATATCCTTTTTGCGAAAACTCTCGCAAAATTTGAGTTGCCCATTGGCGGAATTGTATCGCACGAATAGAATTAACCCGATAACCAACAGAGATTACTGCATCAAGATTGTAATGCTTAGTATTGTAATTTTTACCATCTGAGGCAGTTATTCGGAATTTCCGAATAACTGAAAGTTCATTGAGTTCCTCACTCTCAAAAATATGCTTTAAATGTTCATTAATAGTTGGTACTGAGACCTCGAATAATTCAGCTATACGCTTTTGAGTGAGCCAGATCTCATTATCTTCATATCGAACTTCTATATTTTGCTCGCCAGTTTGATTGGTAAAAATCAAAAACTCAGCGGTACTATTACGGATAAGTTTAGTCATTATTTTTCCTCATAAAACTTACGTGAATTCTACTGTTTAGTATGTTCTTGTCTAACAGAAACGTTAAAATTTTCGACGCAGTTCACAAAATTTATAGATGATATCAATAACAAGCGGTCATATTTCTCCAATATTTTGAAAATTTTTTGCATTTGCAAAATATTGGAGAAATATGACCGCTTGTAATCTTTATTTGAATTAGCCTTTCGCTAAGATCTCTTTTAGAAATCTTGCGGTGTGAGAGCATTTGTCTTTAGCGACTTGTTCCGGTGTACCTGTAGCAATAATCTCACCGCCACCACTGCCGCCTTCAGGACCGAGATCAACAATCCAATCTGCGGTTTTAATCACATCTAAATTGTGTTCGATCACCACAATGGTATTACCCTGATCACGCAAGCGATGTAACACGCCAAGTAGTTGTTTAATATCGGCAAAATGTAAGCCTGTAGTCGGTTCGTCTAAAATGTAGAGCGTTTTGCCAGTGTCTCGTTTGGAAAGCTCGGTGGCTAATTTCACCCGTTGAGCCTCACCGCCTGAAAGTGTGGTGGAGGATTGCCCGAGTCGAATATAGGATAGCCCCACGTCCATCAAAGTTTGTAGCTTACGGGCAATCATCGGTACGGGAGCAAAAAACTCTCTTGCCTCTTCCACTGTCATATCCAGTACTTGGTGAATGGTTTTTCCTTTATAGCGGATTTCCAGTGTTTCACGGTTATAGCGTTTACCTTTACAGTGATCGCACGGCACATACACATCAGGCAAGAAGTGCATTTCCACCTTAATCACACCATCACCTTGACAGGCTTCACAGCGACCACCACGCACATTGAAACTAAAACGCCCGACATTATAACCTCTTGCCCGTGCCTCTTGCGTACCTGCAAATAACTCACGAATTGGGGTAAATAGCCCAGTGTAAGTGGCTGGATTTGAGCGAGGGGTTCGTCCGATCGGGCTTTGATCGATATCGATTACTTTATCAAAATGAGCTAAACCATCAATAGATTCATAAGGGGCAACATCACTATTTTCTGCACGGTTTAACGCATTTTGTGCCAGAGGGAATAAGGTGTCGTTAATCAACGTCGATTTACCCGACCCAGATACCCCCGTGATACAAGTAAATAGACCCACTGGAATTTCTAACTTCACTTTCTTCAAATTATTACCACTTGCCCCTGATAAAGTGAGTAGTTTTGAACCGTCATAGGGTACTCTTTTTGATGGAATTTCAATTTTCTGCTTACCTGAAAGGAATTGCCCAGTAATGGATTCGTCAATTTGCATAATTTCTTCAGCTGTGCCTTGTGCAATAACTTGTCCTCCGTGCACCCCTGCACCCGGTCCGATATCAACAATATGATCTGCCGCACGAATTGCATCTTCATCGTGCTCAACCACAATCACGGTGTTGCCTAAGTTACGCAAATGGATAAGCGTATTAAGTAAGCGTTCGTTATCTCGTTGGTGTAAGCCGATAGAAGGCTCATCTAATACATACATCACGCCCACTAATCCTGCACCGATTTGACTGGCAAGGCGGATACGCTGAGCCTCCCCCCCTGAAAGGGTTTCAGCCGAGCGAGAAAGTGAGAGATAATTTAAGCCCACGTTCACCAAAAACTGTAAACGCTCACGAATTTCTTTTAAGATTTTTTCCGCAATTTTCTCTTTTTGCCCGGAGAGTTTGATCTCCTTAAAGAAAGCTAACGCTTCGCCAATGCTTTTTTCTGAAACCATCGGTAAGTTAGTTTTATCCAGGAAAACATAACGAGCTTCACGACGCAAACGAGATCCTTCACACTCCACACAAGGGCGGGTGTTGATATATTTCGCTAATTCATCTCGCACAGAGTTAGATTCTGTTTCTTTATAACGGCGAGCCATATTATTTAACACGCCTTCAAACGCGTGTTTACGCTTGACTTTATCGCCTCTGTCATTGACATAAACAAACTCAATCTCTTCTTTTGTGCCGTTTAAAATAAGATTTTGGTGTTTTTTCGATAACTGTCCGAATGGCGTTTCTAAATCAAACCCGTAATGTTCTGCAACCGCTTTAAGTAATCCGAAATAGTAAAAACTACGGCGATCCCAACCTTTAATTGCCCCGGCAGCTAATGAAACATCATAATTTTGCACTACTTTCTTTTCATCAAAAAATTGCTCAACACCTAAACCATCACAACTTGGACAAGCTCCAGCCGGGTTATTAAATGAAAATAAGCGAGGTTCTAACTCTTGCAATGAATAGCCACAATGTGGACAAGAAAAGCTTGATGAAAAGACAATTTCTTCCGCATTTGGGTCGTCCATATCGGCAATAATGGCGGTTGAGCCTGATAAATCTAATGCCGTTTCAAAAGATTCTGCTAAACGGGTTGCCAGATCGGCTCGTACTTTAAAACGATCCACTACTACTTCAATAGTATGCTTTTTCTGAAGCTCTAACGCCGGAGGATCAGATAAATCACAAATTTCACCGTCAATTCTTGCCCTTAAGTAACCACTAGCGGTCAAATTTTCCAATAATTTTACGTGTTCGCCTTTGCGATCTTTCACCACCGGGGCAAGCAACATCAAACGTTTTCCTTCAGGCTCTTCCATTACTCTATCCACCATTTGTGAAATGGTTTGAGCGGCTAATGGCACATCGTGATCAGGGCAGCGAGGTTCACCTACTCGGGCAAATAATAAACGCAAATAGTCGTGAATTTCCGTTACCGTTCCTACCGTAGAACGTGGGTTATGAGAAGTTGATTTCTGCTCAATCGAAATTGCTGGTGAAAGCCCTTCGATATGATCCACATCGGGCTTTTCCATTAAAGAAAGGAATTGGCGAGCATAGGCAGAAAGCGATTCTACATAACGACGTTGCCCCTCTGCATAAAGAGTATCAAAGGCTAAAGAAGATTTACCTGAGCCGGAAAGCCCTGTGATGACAATAAATTTATCTCTCGGTAAGATTAAATTGATGTTTTTTAAGTTGTGGGTTCTTGCTCCACGAATATCAATATGTTGCATATTTCCTATATCCAATTATGTCCAGCACTATTTTCTAAATTTTCGAGCATTATCGCATATTTTAATAAAACTGTACAAAATATCAGTTTTTCTGTGTTCAATAAGCTAATTTTCGGGTAGAATACTCCACAATTTTGTATAAAAGCAGAGAAAGAGGATTTTATGGCTGGTATCAACAAAGTAATTATCGTAGGTAACTTAGGTAACGACCCGGAAATGCGTACAATGCCAAACGGCGAAGCAGTTGCAAATATTAGTGTTGCAACATCAGAAAGCTGGACAGATAAAAACACTGGTGAACGTCGTGAAGTAACAGAATGGCATCGTATTGTGTTCTATCGTCGTCAAGCAGAAGTTTGTGGTCAATATTTACGTAAAGGTTCACAAGTTTATGTGGAAGGTCGCCTACGTACTCGTAAATGGCAAGACCAAAACGGGCAAGATCGCTATACAACCGAAATTCAAGGTGATGTATTACAAATGCTAGGCAATCGTCAAGGTAACGATATGGGTGCTCAGCAAGGCGGTTGGGGTAATTCAGCACCTGCGGGGAATAGCTATAATCAGGGTAATAGCAATTATGGCTATAACCAAACTTCAAGCTCTGCACCACAGCAATCTAAACCCGCTCCACAAGCTGAGCCTGCAATGAATAACTTTGATGATGATATTCCGTTCTAATTCATCAATCAGTTTATAAGCAAAATGTGATCTGCACACCAAAAGTTGAATAAAACCAACTGATTAAGGTGCAGATTTTTTATTTTTATCTAAACATCTATTATGAATTTATTTGAAGCAATTTTAATTTTGATTGCACTTATTATCATAAGTGCAATCATCTCTTCTGCCGAGATTTCGCTGGCTGGTGCAAGAAAACTTAAACTTCAGCAACTGGCAAATGAAGGAAACACAAAAGCAAGCCAAGTGTTGAAATTACAGGAACAGCCTGGGCGTTTTATTACAGTTGTGCAAATCGGCTTAAATATGGTGGCGATTTTAGGCGGGGTAATTGGCGAGAGCATTGTTAATCCTTTTGTCTATTCTCTCCTTTCTCAATATAGCCAAGCAGAATGGGTTGAAAGTGCAAGCTCTTGGTTAGCTTTTATTTTTGTAACGGTGGCTTTTATTTTATTTGCCGATCTTATTCCTAAACGACTAGCAATGGCAAATCCGGAAAAAATCGCCTTGCGAACAATAGGGATAATGACCGTTTCAATCATTATATTTAAGCCTTTAGTTTGGTTGTTTGACACTATTGCAAATGCGATTTTCAAACTGTTTAGAGTACCAACTATTCGAGAAGATAATATGACCTCTGAGGATATTTTCGCAATAGTTGATGCCGGAGCTCAAGCCGGTATTGTAAAAGAACAAGAGCAATACTTGATTGAAAATATCTTTGAAATGCAACAACGTACTGTTACCTCCACAATGACAACACGTGAAAATATTGTTTTCTTGGAACAAACTTTCAATAGAGATCAAGTGCTTGAAACTGTAAAAGCAAATTCTCACTCTAAGCTATTAATTTGTGATAAATCCATCGATAAAATTTTAGGCTATGTTGAAACCCATAATATTTTAACGCTTTATCTACAAGAGAAGCAGGTAAAACTAACTGATTCAACTGTATTACGTAAATCACTGTTTATTCCGGACACGCTTTCTTTATACGAAGTTTTAGAACTCTTTAAATCAACCGGTGAAGATTTCGCCGTTATTGTGAATGAATATGCGTTAGTAGTGGGTATTGTTACGCTAAATGATGTGATGAGCATTGTAATGGGTGAGCTAGTTTCTAACGAAGAGGAGCAAATTGTTCAGCGTAATGAACATTCTTGGTTAATTGATGGAGCAACACCACTAGAAGATGTAATGCGTGCTTTAGATATTGCCGAGTTTCCGAATGCAGAGAACTACGAAACTATTGCGGGCTTTATGATGTATATTTTACGCAAAATTCCAAAGAAAACTGATTTTGTGTTATGGGATAAATATAAATTTGAAATTATTGATACCGATAACTTCAAAATCGACCAAGTGATGGTTTCGATCCAAAATGATGTGATATAGCGAATTAATGGGCGGGTGCAAGAACTCGCCCTATACTTAAGTTTAAGCAATTTGCAAATTTTTAGTCAAATTCAACCGCTTGTAATTCCTCACTTCCTTTCTTCATACTGTAATGGATACAAATTCAATTTATCCATTAATTTGCGGTCGTAATCTTCTTCCGGATTTTCTGTGGTGAGCAATTTATCGCCATAAAAAATAGAGTTCGCTCCAGCCATAAAGCAAAGGGCTTGCATTGCTTCCGGCATTGCGGTTCTTCCTGCAGAAAGTCGAACAAAACTATGTGGCATTGTGATTCTTGCTACAGCAATTGTGCGAACAAATTCCGTCCAATCTAATTCTTCTGCATTAGCTAAAGGTGTGCCTTCTACTTTAATAAGTTGGTTGATTGGCACGCTTTCAGGCTGAGGGTCAAGATTAGCAAGACTGGCAATTAAGCCGGCACGTTCAGGGCGGGTTTCGTTCATTCCTACAATCCCCCCACAGCAGACTTTCAGCCCAGCATTACGCACTTTGCCGAGAGTGTCCATTCTGTCCTCGTGATTTCGTGTGTGGATAATTTGATTGTAGCGTTCAGGATCGGTATCTAAATTATGATTGTAATAATCCAATCCTGCTTCTTTTAATTCTTCCGCCATTCCTTCTTCAAGCATTCCAAATGTACCACAGATTTCTAGCCCTAATGCTTTCACTGCCCCAACAATTTCAGATACCACTTTAATATCTTTTGGCTTTGGTCCTCGCCAAGCAGCCCCCATACAAAAACGGCTTGCTCCTCTTTCTTTAGCAATTTTGGCTTTTTCAATAATGGTGTCAATATCCAGCATTGTCTGCTTTTCCAGCCCCGTATCATAGCGAGCAGATTGTGGACAATATTCGCAATCTTCCGGGCAACCACCTGTTTTAATGGAAAGTAAAGTCGAAAGCTGAATAGCATTTGAATCAAAATTTTCCCGATGAATTTGGGCTGCTTTAAATACTAAATCCATAAACGGCATATCAAAAAGTTCTTCCACTTGGCATTTTCGCCAATATTGAGCGGTTGGATGTGGTGTAAGTTCATCTTTTGCTTTGAGTCTTAGCTGGAATGTTGTCATTTATTCTCCTTTTATACAAAAGGACTAAACCTCGCAAAAGGTTTAGTCCTTGAAATATTTAATTATTTTAAATCACAGCTTACAATTTTGGACCTGCTGCAATTAATGCTTTACCTTCATCATTAGTTGCATATTTTTCGAAGTTTTTCACAAATCTGCCGGCTAAGTCTTCTGCTTTAGCTTGCCATTGTGCTTTATCTTCGTAAGTATTGCGAGGGTCTAAAATATTGGTATCAACACCCGGTAATGCTGTTGGAATAGCTAAATCAAAGATTGGTAAGCTACCCATTTCAGCTTTATCGATTGAGCCGTCTAAAATCGCATCAATGATACCGCGAGTATCTTTAATTGAGATACGTTTACCTGTGCCGTTCCAACCGGTGTTCACTAAGTATGCTTCTGCACCGGCTGCTTCCATACGTTTTACTAACACTTCAGCATATTGTGTTGGGTGTAGAGATAAGAACGCTGCACCGAAACAGGCTGAGAATGTTGGGGTTGGCTCGGTAATACCACGCTCTGTACCGGCTAATTTCGCAGTAAAGCCTGATAAGAAGTAGTATTTTGTTTGCTCTGGTGTAAGTTTAGATACCGGAGGCAACACACCGAACGCATCAGCGGTTAAGAAAATCACTTTTTTCGCGTGCCCTGCTTTTGATGGCACTGCAATATTATCAATGTGATAAATCGGATAGCTTACACGTGTATTTTCAGTTTTTGATTTATCATCAAAATCAATAGTACCATCTTCACGCACAACCACGTTTTCTAATAACGCATCACGACGGATTGCTCGGTAAATATCCGGCTCATTTTCGATAGAAAGGTTGATAGTTTTCGCATAGCAACCACCTTCGTAGTTAAATACGCCGTTTTCGTCCCAACCGTGTTCGTCATCACCGATTAATTTACGTTTTGGATCGGTTGATAATGTGGTTTTACCTGTTCCTGATAAACCAAAGAATACGGCAACATCACCTTCTTCACCCACGTTTGCAGAACAGTGCATTGATGCAACACCTTTAAGTGGTAAGAAGTAGTTCATCATTGAGAATAAACCTTTTTTCATCTCACCGCCGTACCAAGTACCACCAATGATTTGTACACCTTCTGTGATATTAAATGCCACAAAGTTTTCAGAATTTAAACCTTGCTCTTTCCAATTCGGGTTAGTTACTTGAGAACCATTCATTACCACGAAATCAGGTTTGAAATCTTTCAACTCTTCTTCTGTTGGGCGAATAAACATATTTTTCACGAAGTGTGCTTGCCAAGCCACTTGCGTAATAATACGCACATTGATACGATGTTCCGGGCTTGCACCACAGAATGCATCAATAATGAACAAGCGTTTGTTTGAAAGCTCATCAGTTACTAAACCTTTTAGGCTTTGCCACGTTGATTGGTTCATCGGCTTATTATCATTTTTAGCCGCATCAGATGTCCACCAAACAGTATCTTTTGTTTTTTCATCTAAAACGATGTATTTGTCTTTTGGCGAACGACCGGTAAAAATACCTGTATCAACAGCTACTGCACCTAAGTTTGTTAAAACACCTTTTTCATAACCTTGAAGATCTGATTTCATTTCTTCTTCAAACAGTTGCTCATAGCTAGGGTTACGAACGATTTCTTTAACATTTGTAATACCTAAGTCTGCAAGTTCTTGTTCAATACGATTTAACATAGTAATTACCTCATAATAGTTATAAAATTCAACTGTGCCTATTATACTCAAATGAAATAAAAAAAATGTTACATACTTCAAATTTTTGAAATTTTTCTCCTAAATTTAACAAAATTTCTATATTTTTTTGTTTTACATCAAATTTTAAAATGGATTCAGGCTTGTCAAACCAGAAATTTTGCTACAAGCGGTAAGAAATTTAGGATTTTTTGCAAATTCAAGGTAAAATCTGACCGCTTGTACTTATCATTTAAAACAAAGAGAAAATAAATGCGTTTATTGATTATTTTTTTTGCCTTCCTACTCTGCTTTTTCCAATATAGTTTTTGGTTTGGCAAAAATGGGTGGACAGATTACCAAGAGCTTCAAGAGGAAGTTTCTGCTTTAAAAGAAGAGAATGAGAGATTAACCGCTCGCAATAAACTGATTGAAGCAGAAATCTATGACTTAAAAAATGGGGTAGATGCACTTGAAGAGCGTGCCAGACTTGAACGTGAAATGGTAAAAGAGACTGAAATGTTCTACCGTATTGTGCCAAAAAATAAATAAAAACATTTATGAAAAGAAAAATTTTTGCGGTTATTCCTGCTTCAGGCGTAGGCAGCCGAATGCAGGCAGACAAACCAAAACAATATTTAACATTAAAAGGGAAAACCATTTTAGAACATACGGTTTCCCTTTTTCTTGATCACCCTAAAATTGCCAAAGTGATTGTAGCAGTGGCAAAAGATGATCCTTTCTATACCGAAATTGCATTACTCAAATCGCCCCAAATCCAAATTGTGTTTGGTGGTGAAACACGAGCAGATTCCGTATTCAATGCGTTAAACGCCATTGAGGATGAAAATGCTTGGGCGTTAGTTCACGATGCTGCTCGCCCCTGCCTCAAGCGGTCGGATTTAGATAAACTTTTGCAAATTGAAGATGAGCAAGGAGGCATTTTAGCCACCCCTTCTATTGATACAATGAAGCGAGCCAACGGCACGAAAATTTTGTATACAGAAGATCGTTCAACTTTATGGCACGCGTTAACGCCACAATTTTTTCCTGCTAAGAAGCTAAAAACTGCGTTAGAAACAGCCTTTAGTAAAAAGCAAATTGTAACCGATGAAGCCTCTGCTATGGAGCTAAGCAGTTATCAACCACAGCTTGTTGCCGGCAGAAGCGATAATATCAAAATTACCCGCCCGGAAGATTTAGCCTTAGCAGAGTTTTACCTCACTCATCACTCTAGCTTATAAATTTGGAGAAATAATATATGATTCGTATTGGACACGGTTTTGACGTTCACGCCTTTGGCGAAAACCGACCGCTCATTATTGCTGGCGTTGAAGTACCTTACCACACAGGTTTTATTGCTCATAGTGATGGCGATGTTGCCCTTCACGCTCTAACCGATGCGTTACTCGGTGCAGTTGCATTAGGCGATATTGGCAAACTTTTCCCGGATACCGATATGCAATATAAAAATGCTGATAGTCGAGGTTTATTAATTGAAGCCTATCGCCAAGTGCAAGCACAAGGATATAAAGTAGGTAATGTTGATGTAACCATTATCGCCCAAGCCCCGAAAATGCGTCCGCATATCGATAAAATGCGTCAAACCATTGCTGATGATTTGAAATGCGATATTTCCCAAGTAAACGTGAAAGCCACCACCACTGAAAAATTAGGTTTTACCGGCAGAAGCGAAGGCATTGCCTGTGAAGCGGTGGCATTATTAGTGAAAAGCTAAAACATAAAAGAAAGCGGGTTAAACCCGCTTTCTTTATTCTTGTTCGTAAAGTTTTAAGTTATCTAAAATTTGAGAGGAAAATTTCACCTCTTTCTTTAAATTTTCGAATTCAGGAGAACCTTTAATCTTAATTAAGTAATCCCAAAATTGATATTTTATTGCTCGCTGAATGTTTTTAATTTTAGCATCATATTGGAAAAGCATATAAGGATTATATCCGTCCAAATAAATGGTTTTACGCATTGGTTTTAATTCTTGTAAACCCTCAATAAAGAGTTTCGTCATCTCAATAATATCGCTTTCAGATTTAGTCTCTTGTTTTAAGAATTTATTTAATGCTAATTCAACGTTAGTGTCTGCACCTGATGCCTTTCTAACAAATTTCCATTGAGGTGTTAAAATCGCTTTTCGTTCACCATTGACGATTTCATATTTGGTTTTGCCATCGTCAGGAAATGCAGGTCCTTTCACGGTAATCTTCCCAAATTCAGGGTCAATGAAAGTGTCGCCAATTTTGGCTTGAACAGAAAAAGTAAATGTTGTCAGTAAAATAGTGAATAGTGTTTTCATTTTGTTATCCCCATTATTTATCCGATATGGAAAAGGCATTGCCGAATAGTAGCATCGAGATGCTCAAGAAGAGTTCAGAGAATACCCTACAGAACCCAGGGTGAGTGAATTTTTGCCCCTCTTCGTTACTGGTTAATACACTCAATAAGTTAGGTTCTTGAGTAATAAAATAGGCAATAACCGCAATCATAATGGGCAAAGAAATCCAAAAAGATGTCTTAAATGCAGCCCAAAAAGGTTTGGTTCTCGGATATTTTTTATATAACTCTATATTTAAAACAAAGCTAAAGAGTAATAACCCATACGCAATCCAATACTGAATTTTATGCTCTTGGCAAATATTGATACCTATACCTCCCCCAATCAAAGCAATTAGAGCGAGTAATATATAGGCAGCATAGAAATATTTTTTATTCATAAAGACCTCATTTAAGTTGAAATAAAATTCACATTCTACATTGTTTTTTTTTTCGTCAACATGAGATGATTATTTAAACAAATCTAGTGGAGGATAAAAAATGCAAAAAACAGTGGGGTTAATCTGCGTGATTGGGCTATATATGCTGAATGTTCGCAATGAATATATGTGGTGGTTAGTTTAGGGTAACAAGCGGTGGTTTTTACGGTAACTTTTGCAAAAAATTGCTAGAAAATAACCGCTTGTAAAATTCCACCTTGTCTTATTTTTAAATTTATCTATAATAACAAGCCTTACGCAATGAGCGTAATCCGATGGGGCGTTATTGGTTCCTCGCAATGGTGTTCAGCTTACTTGATCAGGTTCGGAAGAAAGCAGTCTGGGTTGAAATTTCTGTGTGCCGAGGGTCGCTGGTAACGCCCCACCCTTTTATCTAACCTATATCATCAGGAGAATCCTATGCTCCAGATCATTCCCATTCCGGCATTAAGCGATAACTATATTTGGGCAATTCGTAAAGAACAAGATGTGATTATTGTTGATCCGTCAGAACATCAGCCTGTATTAGACTTTATTGCAAAAAATTCGCTAAATTTAACCGCTATCTTACTTACCCATAACCATAGCGACCATACTGATGGTGTGGCTGGTATTGTAGAAAAATATTCAAATACTCCTATTTATGGTCCGCAAGAAGTTGCTGAGTTTGCAAATGTGATTGTTTCGCCGGAACAATATATTAGACTGTTTGATTACGATGTAAGAATTATTGAAAGTGCAGGACATACCGCAGGGCATATTAGTTATTTGTTTGGTTATGATTATCTGTTTTGCGGCGATGCGTTATTTTCCGGCGGTTGCGGACGTGTTTTCACCGGTGATTATCAAGCCCAATTTGATGCGTTACAACGCTTTAAAAATCTGCCTAACTCGGTTCAAGCCTATCCAGCCCACGAATACACGAAGAGCAATCTAAAATTTGCTGAAGCCGTGTTACCTGCAAGTTGCACTCTCGCAGAATATCAAGAACAGGTTGATATTTTACGTTTGCAAAATAAGCCGACTTTGCCTACCACCATTGGGCTTGAAATGCAGGTAAATCCGTTTATGCAAGCGGTCGATTTAGCCGAATTTATTGCACTTCGGAAGAAAAAAGATAATTTCTAACTATTATGGGAGCATTATGCTGATTTCAGTACAAAAGAAAAACTGCTCCCCTCGCCTTCTTTGCTGGTAATGTTGAGTGTTGAGGCGTGTTGCTCTAATGCGTGCTTTACTATTGCCAGCCCTAAACCGCTGCCCCCTGTTTTCTTACTTCGGGATTCATCAACTCGATAAAAACGTTCGGTTAAATGTGGCAAGTGAATTTCAGGAATACCAATTCCATCATCTTTTACTTCAAATTTCATACCTTGTTCGCACGGTTTCCAGCTGATCTCAATATGGCATTCCTGCCCCGAATGCTTAATTGAGTTGTAAATTAAGTTAGACACTACGCTGTGTAGCTGATGTTCGTTACCGAGTATTTCTACATCTGGCTGAATATCAAAAGTAATTTTGTGCGAGTAAGTATTTAAAATTTCCGCATCTTTTTTGAGTGAAAGAATCATTGCAGACATATCAAACAGTTGATGGTCTTTATTTGATGAGGTTTCAATTTTCGCCAACATATTCAACTGCTGTAATAAATTCGTCATTCTCAAGCTCTGCTCTTGCATTGCCTTTATCGCTTTTTCTTGTAGCAAACTTTGTACAGGTTGATCCGCTAATATTTCCAAATAACCTTGCAGTACCGTTAGCGGTGTTCTTAATTCGTGGTTAATATTACTTAAAAATGTTTGTCTGGAACGTAGTAGTTTTATCATTTCTGTAATATCACGTCCAATAATCAGCAAGGTTTCCGGATCATATTGATGAATGTGGATTTCAATATAACGTTCGTTATAAGTCAGCAATACAAGCGGTCTGCTTTTCTTAGGCTGAGCAAAATAGTGCTTAAATTGTTTGTAAAAAATCACGTTGAGAATATTTTTTTGCGTTTTTTTATGCCAGTAGAAATCAAACATTTTTTGAGCTGCGTTATTACACCAAACTAGCTCGCCATCTGCTTGTGCGATCATAATTGCATCAGGTAAATATTGAATATTTTTATTTAATTTAGACAGCAAGCGTAAATTCTCAAACTTCTCTTTTTTATTTTTATTCCGATAATAAGCTATCGTTTGGGAAAAGTTTTCTAAATTAATCAGTTCTAGTTCTTTCTTACTTTTTGGATTTAGGGTCTGAAGTAAACGATGTTCTGTGATGTGGTGCCATACCAATAAGCCAACAAAAATGACAATCAGCCAAGTGCTGAAATCTAAGCCAAATAAACTAAATATAAACGCAATCAAAGCAGATAAAATCAATTCCGCTAAAAAGTTAAGTAATTTTTTCATCACTCACCTTGAATATGCTGTGAAAAACGATAGCCACTTCCTCTTACCGTTTGCACATAGCTATCGCATTGGTAAGGCTCAAGGCTACGGCGTAAGCGGCGGATATAGCTATCCACCGTTCTGTCTTCTACTTCTAAATCATCACCCCAAATTCGATTTAATAATTGCTCACGAGAGTACACTTTTTCCGGGTGTGTCATAAAAAAATGGAGTAATTTGAATTCAGTATGGCTTAAGTGGACTTGTTCAGATAGATAAGAAACTCGTTGAGCATTTTCGTCCAACGTTAAATCGCCAATCTGAATAATTTGTGTGGTTTGTTCGTAAATTCTTCGCCAAACGGCTTCAATTCTAGCTAGTAACACCTTGGGAGAAAAGGGTTTGATAACATAATCATCTGCCCCAGCATTTAAGCAGGTAATACAATCTTCTTCTGCACTACGAGCAGTAAGCATAATTACAGGAATTTGAGCGGTTTCTTCGTTCTTTTTCATATATTCAATAAGTTGAACCCCAGAACGTCCCGGTAACATCCAATCTAATAAAACCAATTGTGGTTTTTCGGCAAGTTTTTTCACTGCACTTTGGTAATCTTCTGCTTCAATGACATTATATTGATGTTGCATTAGAAAAAGACTAATCATCTCACGAATGCCACGTTCATCTTCTACCACTAAAATGCTTCTGCTCATTATCCATACTCCAATAGAAGAAATGCAGTGAAATTGATATTAACACTGCATTTAACTGAATTAGCTAACCCATTTTGCCCTGAATATAATCTGCCGTACGCGGAATTTTGGGTTGGCTAAAAATTTGTGCTGTTTCACCAAACTCCACTAGCTCGCCAAGATACATAAATGCGGTGTAATCAGAACAACGTGCAGCTTGTTGCATATTGTGCGTTACCATTGCCACAGTATAATCTTGCTTGAGTTCAGTAATCAAGGCTTCAATTTTCATTGTAGAAATTGGGTCTAATGCCGAACAAGGCTCATCTAACAATAAGACATCTGGTTTGATGGCAATGGCTCTGGCAATACATAAACGCTGCTGTTGTCCGCCTGACAAACTATCACCACTTTGATGTAACTTATTTTTCACTTCATTCCATAATGCAGCTTTGGTTAGAGCCCATTCTACTCGCTCATTCATCTCTTGCTTCGATAGTTTCTCAAATAGACGAATGCCAAAGGCAATATTGTCATAAATTGACATCGGAAATGGTGTCGGCTTTTGGAATACCATACCCACTTTTGCACGAATAATAGAAATATCCGTATCGGTGGTTAATAGATTTTCGCCGTCTAAATTGATCTCCCCTTCCGCTCTTTGGTTTGGATAAAGCTCAAACATACGGTTAAAGGTTCTCAATAAGGTAGATTTACCACAACCGGAAGGTCCGATAAATGCGGTTACTTTATTTTTTGCAATATTTAAGTTGATATTCTTTAAAGCGTGGAAATCGCCATAATAAAAATTAAGATTTTGTACTGAAATTTTTGGTTCTATGTTCATTTCTAAACACCTTATTATTTCTGTTTTGGTTGTAAGAAAACACGGGTTAATACATTGATACATAACACAAATAGCGTAATTAAAATTGCACCTGCCCACGCAAGATTATTCCAATCTGTAAACGGACTTGCCGCATATTGATAAATAACAACAGGTAAGTTCGCCATTGGTGCATTCATATCCCAAGACATAAATTGGTTCGACAATGCGGTAAACAGTAATGGAGCGGTTTCACCTGCAATACGGGCAACGGCTAGTAATACACCTGTTAAGATCCCTGATTTTGCGGCACGATAGCAGATCATCACTATCATTCGCCATTGTGGGCAACCTAATGCAATTGCTGCTTCACGCAAGTTGTTTGGAATCAGGTTAAGCATACTGTCTGTGGTTCTCACTACAATTGGAATAACCAATAACGCTAAGGCTAAAGAGCCTGCCCAACCAGAAAAATGACCTACTTTTGAGACATAAAGTGTGTACACAAATAAGCCAATAATAATTGATGGAGCAGAAAGTAAAATATCATTTAAGAAACGAGTTACTTTGGCAAAACGGCTATAGTTTCCATATTCCGCTAAATAAGTGCCGGCTAAAATGCCAATTGGCGTGCCGATAAGCGTACCAGTTCCCACAATAAGCAATGAGCCTAAAATCGCATTGCTTAAACCACCCTGCTCATTTGGGGCTGGCATAATTTGAGTGAAAAGCTCTAATGAAAGCCCCGGAATTCCTCGACTAATAAGCGAATATAAAATCCAACAAAGCCAAAACAAGCCAAAAGCAACCGCCACATAGGCTAAACTTAGCATTATGCTGTTACAACATTTACGTCTGTAAAAACGAGCGTTCTGTAAATTTTTCATTATTTTCCTTCCTTACGCTGCATTCTTAAAATCATTAAGCGAGAAATAGACAGTACAATCGTTGTAATTAAGAAAAGGACTAAACCTAACTCAATTAATGCTGATTTTTGTAAGCCAGATGCTTCGTTAAATTCATTCGCAATGGCTGACGCAATAGAAACCGAAGGAGAAAATAATGAATTTGGTATTTGGAAAGCATTACCGATAACGAAAGTAACTGCCATTGTTTCGCCTAATGCACGCCCAAAACCTAACATAATGCTGCCGATAAGCCCTGTTTTGGTATAAGGTAGCACCACGTTCCATAGCACTTCCCAACGGGTTGAACCTAATCCGTAGGCACTTTCTTTTAACATTGGTGGCACAATGGCAAATACATCACGCATCATTGAAGCAATGAATGGAATAATCATAATGGCAAGCACTAAACCAGCGGTAAATAAACCAATCCCAAAGGGTGCACCTGAAAATAAATATTCAAGTAAAGGCAGATCACCAAACCATTCGATCATCGTTGGTTGAATATGTTCTTGGAATAAAGGCACGAACACAAATAAGCCCCACATACCATAAATGATGGAAGGAATAGCGGCTAACATTTCAACCGCTATTCCAATCGGGCGTTTTAGCCATTGTGGTGAAAGTTCATTGATAAACACCGCAATGCCAAATGAAATCGGTACTGCAATGATTAAGGCTAAACAGGAAGTAATTAATGTCCCCACAATCGGCATTAATGCTCCGTACTGATTCTGCACAGGATCCCATTCACTATCCCATAAAAAGCTTACGCCAAATTTTTTGATACTTTGCCAGCTTTCTACGAATAACGAAATCATAATTGCAGCAAGCAACAGAAATACTAACCACGCAAAACAAGCGGTCATATTTCTAAAAAATATTTCAAATCGATTTTGATTTAACAATGGGTTCATCTTAGACATAATTATTTTTCTATATGAAAGCGGTAAAATAGGCGACCACTCCTAACAAGCGGTCGCTTTTTTCATTATTTTTGCAATTCAGTATTCCATTTATTTTGAATGCTTTTTACAACACCTTCAGGAATTGGAACATAATCTAACTCAGTAGCGGCATCTTGCCCTTTAGCAAACGCCCAATCAAAGAACTTCACGACATTTTGCGTTGCTTCAGGCTTACCCTCTTTCTTGTGAATTAAGATGAAACTTGCCGCCGTAATAGGCCAAGATTTTTCACCCGCTTCATCGGTCAAAATTACGCCCATACCTTCTGCTTCATTCCATTTCGCATTACTTGCTGCCGCCATAAAACTTTCCTTGTTCGGCTGAACAAATTCACCTGATTGGTTTTGTAACGCTGTCCACGCCAGTTGGTTTTGTTTTGCATACGCATATTCCACATAACCGATAGAATATTTCATTTGGCGAACATAGGCTGCAATGCCTTCATTTCCTTTACCACCGTGCCCTTTCGGCCATTTCACGGCTTTTCCTTCGCCAACAGTTGATTTCCATTCACTTGAAACTTTAGAGAGATAGTTAGTAAAACCAAAGGTTGTACCAGAGCCGTCTGAACGATGGATAACAAGAATATCTTTATCAGGGAGATTTAAATTTGGATTTAATTTTTGGATAGCGGCATCATTCCATTTAGCAACTTTGCCGAGATAGATTTGAGCCAGTAAGTCGCCGGAAAGTTTTAATTCACCCTCTTTAATGCCTGGTAAATTCACAACCAGCACTGTACCGCCGATAATTGCCGGGAATTGTAATAATTGATGTTGTTGTAATAATTCTGCTTTCATTGGGTCATCAGATGCACCAAAATCAACGGTTTTTGCAATAATTTGTTGCTGACCGCCACCTGAACCGATGGATTGATAATTTACTTTATTGCCTGTCTCTTTTTCATATAAAGCCGCCCATTTCGCATAAATCGGATAAGGGAAAGATGCCCCTGCTCCTGTAATAGTGTGAGCGTGAGAAACCGCCGCTACTGATGCAAAAAGAGTACCTAATAACATTATTTTTTTAGTCTTACGCATTAGCATAGTAATTCTCCTTACGTTAGATTGCTGTTGCGTGAGTAAGTGTAGAAAAGAATTATGACAGTTTGATGACAATGCTTGATTTTTTTCATTTTTTTAGAAAAAACCGTGCAAATATCGCTTGTCAATTCCACTCTTGCCTATCCTATGATATAGTTACTACCATTTTTATCTTATTTATTATTTTAGTGAGTGAACCTGTGAACTTTGATCCTCAAAATATGCCCAAACACGTTGCCATTATTATGGACGGCAATGGTCGCTGGGCTAAGCAGAAAGGAAAATTACGCATTTTCGGGCATCAAAACGGTGTGAAAGCGGTTCGTTCTGCGGTAAGTTTTGCAGCCAAATATCAGATTAAGGTGCTAACACTTTATGCTTTTAGTAGTGAGAATTGGAGCAGACCGGAAACTGAAGTGTCCGCTTTAATGACACTTTTTATGAAAGCCTTAGATTCTGAAGTCAAAAAATTGCATAAAAATAATATCCGTTTGAATATTATTGGTGATAAATCTGCCTTTAGTGAAAGTTTGCAAAAACGTATTGCAGAATCAGAAAAATTAACAGAAAACAATACCGGGCTAATTTTAAATATTGCAGCAAATTACGGTGGCTATTGGGATATTGTGCAAGCTACACAAAAATTAGCGTTACAAGTAAAAGAGAACCGACTTGATATTGCACAAATTACCCCTGAGTTATTTCAGCAACATTTAGTAACAGAAGCTCAACCACAGGTAGATTTACTCATTAGAACAAGTGGCGAGCAGAGAATCAGCAATTTTTTATTATGGCAAATTGCCTATGCGGAACTCTTCTTCAGCCCTGTTTTATGGCCTGATTTCAACGAAGACTCTTTTAGTGAAGCAATTTTAGCTTATCAACAGCGTGAACGCCGATTTGGTGGTTGTTAATACAATTTACAAGGAAACACAATGCTTAAAGAACGTGTACTTTCAGCAATTATTATGATTATTGCCGTATTGGCAGCTATTTTCTGGCTTTCTCCATTGCCATTAACTATCGCATTATCTGCAATTATTGTTGCGGCAATGTGGGAATGGGCTCAATTTGCAGGTTTTAAACGCCCTGTACCTCGTGCGATTGTGGCTATGGTTACTATCTGTTTATTGCTTTTTGCAGTAGTTGCTAATACCGATTATATCCGAGCAACACGTTTTATTACTGATGAAACCACGCCTATTCTCTTTATTGGTTGCATTTGGTGGCTAATTGCTCTTGTATTAGTAGTTACTTATCCAAATTCTGCCAAACTATGGGAAAAGTCGGTTGTAGCTAAATTCTTATTTGGTTTTGCTACCTTAATTCCTTTTTTAATAGGTGTATTAGCATTACGCTTCCATAATTACCATATCGATCCGTATCAAGGTACTTATTTATTCCTCTATGTTTGCTTATTAGTGTGGGGGGCAGACTCCGGTGCTTATTTCTTTGGTAGAGCATTTGGTAAAAGAAAACTTGCACCGAAAGTTTCTCCGGGTAAATCGTGGGAAGGTGTTTTGGGTGGTTTATTAACGTCAGGCGTGATTGCTTTTGCATTCTTACAACTTACACCTGTGAATGTATTCGGCAGAGAATTAGCCACCGCACCATTTATTGTAGTTTCTATTGCAACGGTAGCAATTTCTGTACTAGGCGATTTAGTTGAAAGTATGTTCAAACGCCAAGCCGGTATTAAAGACAGCAGTAATCTTATTCCGGGACACGGCGGTATTTTAGATCGTATTGATAGCTTAACAGCGGCAATTCCGTTTTTCACAACGTTCTTCTTTTTTGTACTATAAGCTATGACTTCAACTATTGCCTTTTTTGTTCTAATCTGCGTACTGGTATTCGTACACGAATACGGGCATTTCTGGGCTGCACGTAAATGTGGCGTGAAAGTAACCCGTTTTTCTATCGGTTTTGGTAAAGTGTTATTTAGAAAAACTGATAAGCACGGCACAGAATTTACTTTCTCATTAATTCCTCTCGGTGGCTATGTACAAATGTGGAATGGCGAGCAAGGCGTTGATGCCAGACCAGAGCAATCATTAGCGACGAAGTCTGTTTTACAGCGTGCTTTTATTATTTTTGCAGGTCCTGCCGCAAACTTTATTTTTGCAATACTCGCTTATTGGGTAGTATTTGTTTCAGGTATTCCAACCATTAAGCCTGTAATCGGCGAGGTGTTACCTAATACGATTGCAGCACAAGCTCAATTACCTGCTGAATTAGAAATTACAAAAATAGGTAATCAAAAAAATATTCACGATTGGGAAAGTGCTTCGCTTGCATTAGTGGGTGCAGTTGGCAATAAAAATGTACAACTAGAAGGACAACTAATTGATACTCAAGCTACTCAACGCTATGAGTTAGATCTTTCCGGCTGGAATATTGATAGTGCCAAAGAAAATCCATTAACGGTATTAGGAATTCGTCCTAAAAGTACGAAAGTAATGCCTGAAATCAAAGAAGTTGTTGAAAACTCGCCTGCTGAAAAAATGGGATTGGCTTCGGGGGATAGAATTCTCAAGATTAATCAACAACCTTTTGACTGGGCTACTCTTGTGGAAAATGTTCAAACGGGCAATTTAATTGAACTTCAAATTGAACAAAAAGGGCAAATTAAGACACTAAGTCTTCAGCCCGAAAAGCGAGATGACCGCTACATTATCGGCATTGTGCCAACATACGAAAGGCTTGCAGATAAATATCGCACCGAATTAAAATATGATATTCTTACCGCATTTTATAAAAGTATTGAAAAAGTATGGTCTTTAATTCAAACCATACTACAATTTATTGGTAATCTAATTACCGGTGATTTATCAATTAAAAATTTAGGCGGTCCTATCTCAATGGCAAAAGGAGCTGGGGCAACGGCTGAAATTGGCTTGATTTATTATTTAAGTTTTATGGCATTAATCAGTGTCAATTTAGGCGTAATGAATCTGTTTCCAATTTTACCGTTAGATGGCGGACAACTGGTTTTATTAGCTGTTGAAGCTGTTCGAGGCAAAGCATTATCTGAAAAAATACAGATGCTATTTCAACAAATCGGCATTGCATTTGTACTAGGGTTAATGGTGTTTGCCTTTATCAATGACGTTATTCATTTTTAACAAGCGGTTTATTTTTCTAATAATTTTGCAAATTAATGCAATACAATCATAGGATAATTTCAATGAAAAAATTATTACTTTCTTCTCTTTTAATTGCAAATGGTGTCGTTGCTGCACCTTTCGTCGTTAAAGATATTCGTGTTGAAGGCGTTCAGCCAACAACAGGTGCAGCTATTATTTCATCTATTCCTGTTAGAGTAGGTCAAACTGCAACAGATACAGATGTTTCCAATGTAGTTCGCCACTTATTCAGTCAGCAACGTTTTGCAGATGTGCGTGCAACACGAGAAGGCAATACCCTTGTTATTAAACTAGCGGAAAAACCGATTATCGGTAAAGTAGAACTTGAAGGCAATAAGGCTATCCCCAAAGACGCGTTGGAACAAAATTTAAAAACCAACTTAATTGCTCAAGGTGAAATTTTTAATGCTGAAAAATTAGAAGCCTTTAAAGAAAGTCTTGTTGAACATTACCGCTCTACAGGTCGTTATTTAGCTAAAATCGATACCGTTGTAACAAATAATACCGAAGGTGGTGTAAATGTTAAATTAGTGATTGATGAAGGCGATGTAACAAAGGCGAAAACCATTAAATTTGAAGGTAATAACGCATTCTCTGATAAAAAATTATTAGAAAATTTAGATATTCAGCCCGATGTATCTTGGTGGAATATTTTTGAAAGTAGCAAATTTGAACAAACGGCTTACCAAAAAGATTTAGAAACATTGAGAGACTTCTATTTAAATCGTGGTTATGCCAAATTTGCAATTGAAGATACCGATGTGCAATTCAATGATGATAAAACTGAAGTGAACCTCACATACAAATTAAACGAAGGTTCACAATACAATATCAGTGAAATGCGTATTATCGGCAATACTGCCAATATGGACAATAAATTAAATCCATTATTAAAAGATTTTAAAGCTGGTCAAACCTTCCGTAAATCAGATCTCACTCAAATTGAAGAAGAAATTAAAAACATCTTAGGTGATGCCGGCTACGGCTCTGCTAAAGTAGATATTCATCCTCAATTTAATGATGCAGATAATAGCGTTAAAATCAGCTTTGTCGTTGATGCCGGTCGTCGAATTTATGTGCGTAAAATTCGATTCGAAGGCAATGATGTTACCGCAGACTCAACTCTCCGCCGTGAAATGCGTCAGCAAGAGGGTGCTTGGTTATCAACTAATAAAGCATCATTAGGTAAAGCTCGCTTAGAAAGAACCGGGTTCTATGAAAGTGTTGAGATGTCTATGCAAAATGTAGAAAACACTTCAGACCAAGTTGATGTAGTGTATAAAATTAAAGAGCGTAATACAGGTAGTATTAACTTTGGTATCGGTTACGGTACAGAAAGTGGTATCAGCTACCAAGCAGGTATCAAACAAGATAACTTCTTAGGTATGGGTTCAACTATCAGCTTAAACGGTAATCGTAACGATTATGGTACAAGTATCAACTTAGGCTATACCGAGCCGTACTTCACTAAAGATGGGGTAAGTTTAGGCGGTAATGTATTCTATGAAGATTACGATAACTCGAAAAATGATAACGTCGCTTCATATAAACGCCAAACTTATGGTATTAACGGTACGCTTGGCTTCCCGGTAAATGAAAATAACTCATACTATTTAGGTTTGGGCTATACGCACGATAAAATCAAAAATGCGTCTCGTGAATATACCCGTGAAAAATATGTGAAATCAATGAACTTTAAGTTTGATCCTAACTCAAGCTACTATGACAAAATTAAAGCAGATGATTTCGATTTTTCATTAGGCTGGAACTATAACAGCTTAAATAGAGGTTATTTCCCGACAGAAGGAACTACAGCGAATATCGGTGGTAAAATCACTATTCCAGGTTCTGATAATAAATATTATCGTGTAAGTGCAGACTTTAGAAACTATTTCCCATTAAATCGTGAACATAAATGGGTTATCTCAACTAAAGCGAGCGTAGCTTATACTAACGGTTTGGGTGGAAAAGAAGTACCATTCTACCAACTTTACACCGCTGGCGGTATTGGTACATTAAGAGGTTTCTCTTACGGTGCAATCGGTCCACAAGCTATTTACTACAATGCTAAATCAGGCAAATTTGATAATGTAAATAATGATATTATCGGTGGTAATGCTTTAGTGGCTACAAGTTTGGAGCTAATTACACCAACACCATTTGTGAGCGAAAAATATCAACACAATGTAAGAACTTCTATCTTTGTTGATGCAGCAACAGCTTGGAATACTAAATGGAAACAATCAGAATACCCAACATTACCTAATCACGGTGATTTCAAACGTTTCCGTGCTTCGGCAGGTGTTGCATTCCAATGGATGTCGCCAATTGGTCCATTGTCATTCTCTTATGCGAAACCAATTCGTAAGTACGATAATGATGAAATCGAGCAATTCCAATTTAATATCGGCAGCTCATTCTAATTCACTACAAGCGGTCAAAAATGACATAAATTTTGCAAATTGACCGCTTCATTCAACCGTTTCTTTAAAAAGGAAAAACAATGAAAAAATTATTTAAAATGACAGGTTTAACTATTGCTTTAGCAACTGCAACAAATATGGCTACTGCAGCGGATACCATTGGTTTTGTTGATCCAACTTACGTTTTACAAAACCACCCTGTTTTATTAGATGCAACGGCAAAATTCGATAAATTCGTGAAGGAAAGCCAAGAAAAATTTGCAGATGAAGACAAAAAATTAGCTGAAGAAAATAAAGCATTAACGGCTGAACGTAACAAAATCAATACCGATGCTCAAAAATTACAAGATGAGCAAAAAACTGTTGAAGCTTCTATTAAGAAAAAAGTAGCTGCTTTAGAGAAAGAAGCTCCTCGCTTACGTTCAAAAGATATCCAAGCTCGTCAAAATGCAATTCAAAAAGAAGCAGATGCTTTCCAAAAGAAAGTAGAAGCCATTCAAAAACGTGAAGCGGATTTTGCTAAAAAAGCAGAAGCATTCCAAAAACGTGCTGACGACTTCCAGAAAAAAATTGAGCAAGCGAATAAAGAAAATGGCGGTATCAACCCTCAAGAAGTTCAAAAACAAGCAGTAGATGAAGTTAATGCAACTATTAAAGAAATTGCAAAATCAAAAGGTTATACTTTAATACTCCAACCTCAAGTTGCACTTTATGCAGAAGATGAAAGCAAAGACATTACTGAAGCAGTGCTTGATGCGATTGTAAAAAAACACCCTGATATCAAAATAGAAAAACCGGCAGAAGCTCAACCGGCTGTAGAGAAAGCACCGGAAGCGAAAGCTGAAGAAACTAAACCAGAAGAAGCGAAAAAATAATGGCAAATTTCCGTTTAATTGATTTAGCGGAGCATATCGGCGGTACTCTTAGGGGTAACGCCGATTTGGCTATTCAAAGCATAGCCGCTTTAGATAAAGCAAACAGCTCTCAAATTACCTTTATCTCAAATGCAAAATATCGGGAAAATTTAACCGCTTGTAACGCAGGTGCAATCATTGTTAGCCCTACAGATGTTGAATTTTGCCGTGAAGATCAAAATTTAATTATCGTAGCGAATCCTTATGTAGCTTACGCATTACTGGCACAATATATGGACTCTACCCCAAAAGCGGCAACAGGCATTCACCCAAATGCTGTCATTTCGCCTGAAGCCAAATTAGGTAATAATGTGTCTATTGGGGCAAATGCCGTGATTGAAAGCGGTGTAGAGCTAGGCGATGATGCGATAATCGGAGCAGGCTGCTTCGTCGGTAAAAATAGTAAAATTGGTGCAAGAACCCAACTCTGGGCAAATGTGTCAGTTTACCATAATGTACAAATCGGTTCTGATTGTTTGATCCAATCTTCAGCCGTGATTGGTAGCGATGGCTTCGGTTATGCTAATGATAAAGGTCAATGGATTAAAATCCCACAAACCGGTGGTGTGATTATCGGTAATCGTGTGGAAATCGGCTCTTGCACTTGTATTGACAGAGGTGCGTTAGATCCGACTGTAATCGAAGATAATGTGATTATTGATAACCTCTGCCAAATCGCCCATAATGTTCACATTGGTTTTGGTACTGCCGTTGCTGGCGGTGTAATTATGGCTGGCAGTCTAAAAGTCGGTCGTTTCTGCCAAATTGGAGGAGCGAGCGTTATTAACGGTCATATGGAAATCTGTGATGGTGCTATCATTACTGGTATGGGAATGGTGATGCGACCAATTACAGAAAAAGGCATTTATTCATCAGGTATTCCGCTACAGACGAATAAAGAGTGGCGTAAAACTGCTGCATTAGTGATGAATATTGATGAAATGAATAAACGTTTAAAATCACTCGAAAAACGTTTTAATGATTAATTATTAGAGGTCTAAAGTGTCAGAAACTACAACTGAAAATCGTGAGTCTAAAATTATTGAAGTTACCGAAATTATGGGTATGTTACCGCATAGATACCCTTTTCTTTTAGTTGATCGTGTAACAGACTATGAAGCAGGCAAATGGCTAAAAGCGATTAAAAATGTAACTTTTAATGAACCGTGTTTTACAGGTCATTTCCCAAATGCTCCGATTTTTCCCGGTGTATTAATTCTTGAAGCTATGGCTCAAGCAACAGGCGTATTAGCAGTTGCAACTTATGGTAAGTTAAATGAAGATGAACTTTATTACTTTGCTGCGATTGATAATGCTCGCTTTAAACGTCCTGTAGTACCCGGCGATCAGCTTCAACTTGAAGTGGAATTTTTAAAAGAAGTGCGAGGTATCACTAAATTCACAGGTAAAGCATACGTTGATGGAAAATTAGTGTGTGAAGCGGACTTAATGTGTGCACGCCGTAAATAATTTAATCTAGCTAAAATTAAAGGAGCTAACTATGCGTCTAATTGATTCAACCGCTCAAATCAGCCCACTTGCTATTATTGAAGAGGGTGCACAAATTGGTGCTCGTGTTGAAATCGGACCATTTACGGTGATTGGTAAAGATGTAAAAATCGGTGCAAGAACAAAAATCCATTCACACGTTGTAATTAATGGTTTAACTGAAATTGGCGAGGACAACCATATTTTCCAATTTGCCAGTATTGGGGAAATCAACCAAGATTTAAAATACCAAGGCGAGCCGACTAAAGTCATCATTGGTAATCGTAACCGTATTCGTGAAAGCGTAACCATTCATCGTGGTACAGTACAAGGCGGTGGTGTAACTAAAATCGGCGATGATAATTTATTTATGATCAACACCCATATTGCTCACGACTGCTCTATTGGTAACCGCTGCATTATTGCTAACAATGGTACACTTGCAGGACACGTTACGTTAGATGATTTCGTGATTGTAGGTGGAATGTCTGCAATTCATCAGTTTGTGGTCATTGGCTCACACGTTATGCTAGGCGGCGGCTCAATGGTGAGCCAAGATGTTCCTCCTTATGTAATGGCACAAGGTAACCACGCTCGTCCGTTTGGTATTAACCTTGAAGGCTTAAAACGTCGTGGTTTTGATAAAGCAACGTTACACGCAATCCGCAAAGTATATAAACTAATCTATACTAGTGGAAAAACATTAGAAGAGAGTTTGGCAGAAATTGAACAACTGGCAGCAAACGAACCGGCTGTTGCTATTTTCAAAGAATTCTTCAAACGCTCAACGCGTGGTATTATTCGCTAAATAATAAAATAAACCCCGAAAATTACATTTCGGGGTTTATTTTTATTCAACCGGAGAGCCTTTTAGCAACTTCCGTAACCAAGTTCGATTTGGACTTAAATTATGCCAAATATCTTCGCTTATCGGCACTGGCTCATTAGCAATCAAACTTGCTAATAGTTCCCCCAATAATGGAGCGGTAGTCAAACCGCGAGAAGCTAACCCATTCACCATATATAAATTTGCAAAAATTTCCGCATTTTCGACCGCTTGTTTGCGTCTTAGCTGATTGTATAAATTGGCATACTGCTCTTTCTGGCGAGTAAAATGATGAACTGCCCCCACCATTGGAATACGATCTCGAAATGCCGCTCTAATACCAACTTTTGCCAGATTTTGCGAATAATCAATGCCATTTGTCCACTCACAAGCGGTTAAATTTTGCTGAAGTTTTGCAATATTCTCTAAATGTTCTGTTTCGCTAAAACGGGTTTCTGCATTATCTCGAATATGGCTTGCCCCAATACAATGCGTCCCCGATTTCGCCATTGGCGTTAAATAGCCATCATAGCAAACCACACATTTTAGTTTTTGCAGTTGCATTGTAGTAGGAATTTGGCTCACTTGCCCCCGTACAGGATAAAGCGGAATGCCATTAGCTTGGCTAAATTCATTCAATGTATAACCATTTGCCAGTACAACCGCTTGGTGCTGAAAAGTTTCGTCGTTGGTTTGCCACTGCCAATTTCCATCTACGAATAGCAAATTCTCAACTTTGTGATTAAGCACTATTTTCAGCCCTTTAGCTTCAAGCCACACAAAGCCATTTCTCACAAACTGTACTGGCGAAAGCCAACCACCCTGTGGAATAAAAGCCCCACCCTTTGGTACATTTAAGCCTAATTTCTCGCTTAATTCATCAGCAGAACACAATTTAAATAGCGTTTCGTCATCAGTTTGTTCCGCCATTTTGGCAAGTTTTTTCGCTGTTTTATCATTATAGGCATAAAGTGCTACACCGTTTAGATTATGCTCAAATTCTACTTCCGCTTTAAGCTGTGCTAATCTTTGCAACGCATAGTCAAAACTGTGAATATAAAACCGCACATTTCGTTCATCATCATCACTCAACTGTGGGTAAATTGCCCCCTGCAAATTACCGGAGGCATTCATCGCTACATTTTCGTCTTTGCAATAAAGCGTAACTTGTTTGCCTTTTTCTAACAGTGATAACGCAACGAATAAACTTGCCACACCACCGCCAATAATCGCAATATCTTCCACATTTTCATTTTTGGCATAAAAATAAGGATAACTAGGCGGTTGAATTAAGCTTTCAAGCGGTTTTTCTCCCCACAGCATTTCTCGTTTTTTGCCGAAACCTTTACGTTTTTTTACATCAAAACCTGCTGCTTGCAAGCCTCTTCTCACATTACTTGAAGCCGTGAAAGTTGCAAAACTGCCGCCATTCGTAGTTAAACGAAACATTTGCTGGTATAAATGGTCATTCCACATCTCAGGGTTTTTATCGGGCGAGAAACCATCTAAAAACCACGCATCGACTGTACTATTATAAAGATCACCTAACTGAGGTAAATTCTCTGCAATATCACCAAACCATAAATCCAAATAAATATGTTTAAAGTGATAACGCTGACAGCCGTTCTGACGTGGCAGCCAACAAGCGGTCAAATTTTCAGATAAGTTTGCAAATTGTGGGTAATGTTGATGAATTTCGCTGAGCTGGCTTGAAGTGAGAGGGAATTTCTCAAATGAAATAAAATAAAGCCGTTTGAGTTTACTTTGTGGAAATTCCGCTTGAAATTGCTGGAATTTATCAGCAACTGCTAAA
This sequence comes from Mannheimia indoligenes, assembly GCF_036880405.1. Lineage (NCBI taxonomy): Bacteria > Pseudomonadati > Pseudomonadota > Gammaproteobacteria > Pasteurellales > Pasteurellaceae > Mannheimia > Mannheimia indoligenes. The sequence goes on from NZ_JBAJJM010000007.1 coordinate 198,481, forward strand.
AAATTTAAACCTGTACCAAAGCCTGTTTCCGCAATCACAAAGGCATCTTTTGTGTGAGATTGCCATTTTTCCCAAAGTTGATTACCTTCTTGGAAAACATAATAACTTTCCGCTAAACCATCTTGGGTGGAAAAATAAATATCATCAAATTGCTCTGAAACAGGCGTATTTGCAGCATTAAACGAAAGTGAGGCAAAAGTAAGCTTAGACATCATATCCCTCAAAACAAAACACGGAAAACCAAGAGATTTTCCGTGCCTTAATAATAAATAAATATTAGAAAATATTGTAGGCTAAAAAGACGATCATACTAAGTGCGAAAGCCACTGTTAGCATTGAATAACCCAAAGTACCCATATATAAATCCTCATTGTTAGTTATTGTTAAAATATCGTTTTTATTCTAACACAATTTAATGGGCTGTGTCGCTATGCGTGAATAATTTTCGTAAAACAAGCGGTCAATTTTTCCAAATCTTTTACGCCTTTGGCACTTTCAACACCTGAGTTTAAATCCACTCCTAAACAGCCTTGAGCTAAGGCAGTTTCAATATTTTCCGCATTAATACCGCCGGCTAATAATGATTTCTGCTTCAACGTTTCTGGAATTAACGCCCAGTTAAAAGTTTTGCCTGTACCGCCTTGCTGGTTCGCCACTTTGCTGTCTAACACATAACGAGCAACTTGTGGATTATTCTCAAACTCTACATTTTCCGCTTCAATATCCACTGATAATGCTTTCCAAATTTGGGTTTGATCGCCAAGTTTTTCAGCCAACTCTGCAATATATCCATCATCTTCAGAGCCGTGTAATTGCACCGCAAATAACTCTAACTGTTTTGCAATTTTCTCCACAAATTCGACCGCTTGATCTTGGAATACGCCCACATAACGAAGTGGTGCATTTACCACTAATTCCTGTGCTTGGCGAAGCGAAAGCTGGCGTGGCGAGCCTTCGGCAAAAATTAAACCGCCATACAATGCCCCTAGCTCATACACTGCTTTTACATCTTGCACTCGAGTTAAACCGCACACTTTATTTTCGCCGAAAACCACTGCACGCACCGCATTATTTAGATCCGCATTCCCCATCAGACTACTGCCGATCAAAAAAGCGTTAACATAAGGCTTAATTCGTTTAACCTGATTGTGATCATTAATACCTGACTCAGAGACTAAACAAACATCAACAGGAATGTGGTCTTGATATTTTTCCACCAAACGTACAATACGGTTCATATCAATCGTGAGCGTGTGCAGATCTCGGTTATTCACGCCAATCACTTTCGCCCCTAACGCTAATGCACGCTCAAATTCTGCTTCGGTGCTGGTTTCAGTCAGCACCCCCATTCCTAGCTCGTGAGCTAAATTTGAGAGTTCACGATAAGTTTTATCATCAACTACCGATAACATCAGCAAAATCGCATCAGCGTTATAAAAACGGGCAAGATAAACTTGATAAGGCGAAATCATAAAATCTTTACACAAAATCGGCTGTGTAGTCTGACGTTTAACTTGGTCGATATAGCGAAAATCGCCTTGAAAATATTGCTCATCAGTCAAAACAGAAATCACACTGGCATAGTTTTTATAAACTGCCGAAATACTGTCTAAATCAAACTCTGCTCGAATTAATCCTTTTGATGGCGAAGCTTTTTTACACTCTAAAATATACGCAGGCTCTTGGTGAGAACCTTTTGCCAATTGAGCATAAAAATCACGCTCACTTTTCACGATTTTGTGCTGAAATTCGCTTAATGGGAAATCTTGTTGCTTTTGCTCCACCCAAATCGTTTTATCTTGTACGATTTTTTGTAAAATAGTCGGCTGATTAGTTGAATCGGTATTTTGCATATAAATTCCTAGAGAGAAATAAGTTTGAGTGGTAGAATCTGTGCTTATTTTTACCTGAAAAAGACGAATTTCACAAGCGAAACTGAAATGAAAGATCAAGTTAAACAACATTTATCAGATTTAGAAATTGCCCTGCGTGTTAATCAACTGTGGGAAGCTACTCCGCCAAGCCCTGAGGCACTTGCCAATGAGCAACCGTTTTGTGTTGAAACGCTCACACCAACTCAATGGCTACAATGGATTTTTATTCCAAGAATGCGAGCTATTTTAGAAGCTACCGCCGATTTACCTCGCAATTTTGCCATTACACCTTATTTGGAAGAAGCGTTAAAAAATGAAGCATATTTGCAGGCAATTTGTGAGCCTGTATTGAAATTAGAAACGTTGTTGAAAGATTAATTTCTATTAATCGCCCTCAAAATAATATGACCTTAGACATTTTATACCAAGACGATGAACTTATTGCCATTGACAAACCTGCCGGAATGTTAGTGCATCGCTCTTGGCTAGATAAGCACGAAACAGTGTTTGCGATGCAAACCTTGCGGGATCAAATCGGGCAACACGTTTTCCCGATTCATCGTTTAGACCGCCCAACTTCCGGCGTGCTGCTTTTTGCTCTAAACAGCGAAACGGCACGTTTAATGAGTGAACAATTTGAACAACATCAAATCCAAAAAAGCTATTTAGCGGTTGTGCGAGGTTATTTGCAAGGTGAGGCTCGGATTGATTATCCGCTGAAAGTGATTTTAGATAAAATCGCCGATAAATTTTCGCAAGAAAAAGAGGCTCAACAGGCAATTACCGATTACAAAGGGTTGGCAACGGTGGAAATGCCTTATGCGGTTGGTAAACACCAAACCGCACGTTATAGTTTGGTGGAACTTTTTCCACAAACCGGGCGGAAACACCAGCTTCGTCGCCATTTGAAACATCTTTTCCACCCGATTATGGGGGATAGTAAATATGGCGATCTACACCAAAATCGAGCCTTAAGCGAACAATCAGGCGTGAGCCGTTTAATGTTGCACGCCCATAAATTACAATTTCAGCACCCCAAAAATTTGCAAAAAATCGAGATAATTGCACCGCTTGATGAACAATGGCGACAGCTCTTTACATTTTTTGACTGGAACTTTACGCAATACTATTAGACAAAGACGAGGAAGATATGGATAATTCACTTCTATCACTCACACACGAACAGCAACAAGCCGCCGTGGAAGAAATTCAAAAACTGATGGCAGAAGGTATAAGTGCCGGAGAAGCCATTCAAATTATTGCTAATCAATTAAGAGAAAAGCACCAAAAATCGGAGAAAATGAACAATGAATAAATTATTCACAGTACTTACCTTAGCTATGGTATCTCACTATAGTTTTGCAGCAGCAGAAAAGCCTGTTACTAAACCATTAGACGGGAAACCTGCTGTCGCAATACAGATTTTTGATGTAAGTGGTAAAGTTGCCAAACCAATTCAAGGCAACAAACTCAATATTGCTAAAAAACAAAATAGACTATGTTGGAACAGCATTAATGTGCCTGTAGAAGGTAAAGTGATGATTGCAGAAGCAATTTATGCTCCGGCAAAATCAAAAGCTATTTCTGAAGGTTCTCAGGTTCAAGCCTCTCCAGATGGCACGAGTAATACTATTATTACCAATTTAAATAATGTAACCGAAAAATATGTGAGTCGTTGTTGGGACTTTGACAAAACCGATCCCATCGGAAAATACAAAATGGACGTTCAAATTAACGACCAGGTTTTCAAAGGCTTAGAATTTGAAATTGTAAAATAAACAAAAACCACAGAGTAATCTGTGGTTTTTTACTATATGCTTTTCAAGATTGCTAAATTCGCCATTAAATAGTCCTGACCTTTCACAAATGCTTTCGCTTCCTCCCAAGTTTCTAATTGCTGATTTGTGCATTGATTAAACCGCTCAAGCACGCTTGCTTTCTCTTCCGCAATACGAATAAAATCTGCCAGCTGTTGCTCCAATTTATAGCTATTTTCTTGTTGCATTGCATTTGCAATTTCTTGTTCAAATTTGACCGCTTGTCCAACCAAATAGCCACGCTGAGCTTTACTTAAACCGCTTAGCCACATTCCGTCTGCTTTTGGCATTGTATCCACTAAGTTAAATAAATCACTTAAATTTCCTTGTTTTATTTCAAATTCCAACTCAGAAATTGCCTCTTCGCCATATTGATTTTTAATTAAGCCTTGATCTAATGCTACTTCAATTTCAGACGTTCCAACCTTAAATAACCAAATTTGACGAGTGAAATCCGTGCTAAAAATAGTTTGCAGACTATTAGCAATTTGCTCTGCATTCTCAAACGGCAAATTAAATTTTTCAACTAACGTAAGAAAATCAGGCTGGTTAGTTGGAAGAGATAAATTATATTCAGGGCGAATATGTAATCCACCTACAATTTCGCCTTTGGTTTTAAGCGTAATCTCAAATTGATGGTTTTGCGAGCGAACTCGTAGTCCCATCTTCTGTGAAGCAAAAAACTGCTCTGGAGTATCATAATAGCTATTACCTAGCGTTTGGGATTTCTGCTCAAGCAATTCAAATGCTTTTACACTATTTAACCAATTTTCAATTAACGAAATGTTATGCGGTTCGAGCATTATTTTCAGCTCAATTTCTGCCTGATTTTTGTTTTCCATTTCACACTACTCTACAACGTTGTATAATCAAGCGGTCATTTTATCAAGAAATTTTGCAAAATGTTTTCTAAAATTCAGCATAAACTCAATAACTTTGTCCAACGTGGGCTAGATAATCATTTACGCCTTGCGGTTACAGGCTTAAGCCGTAGCGGGAAAACTGCCTTTATTACCAGCCTTGTGGATCAGCTTTTACATATCAACAAAGCAGGTAATACGCATTTGAATTTATTTGCTCCGGCTCGTAACGGGCAAATTCTGTCCGTTAAGCGAGTCGAACAGGGTGATTTAACCATTCCTCGTTTTGAATATGACAAAAACCGCCAATGCTTTGAAGCTAATCCGCCTCGTTGGTCAAATTCCACGACGGGAATTAGTGAAATTCGCCTTGCGATTCGCTACCAACGTCAACATTCATTACTTCGTCATATCAAAGAAACCGGTACGCTGTATTTAGATATTTTTGATTACCCGGGTGAATGGTTGTTAGATCTACCGCTGCTCTCTCTTTCTTATAAAGAGTGGTCGCAAACCCAGCAAGCTGTGCATAAAGATGAACGTGCAACGCTGGGGGAGGCGTGGTTACAAGCGGTCAAAAAAATCGATCTTTTTGCAAAAGCCGATGAAAACTTACTGGCAGATTTGAGCCAGCAATACACCGATTATTTACTCGCGTGTAAAGCACAGGGAATGCAATATATTCAGCCGGGTAGATTTGTATTGCCGACCGAAAATACTAAAGGTGCACCGGTTTTTCAATTCTTCCCGCTATTAGATTTAAGTGAATCAGATTGGGAAAAGTTGGAGCAAAGCGATAAAAATAGCTTTTTCCACACATTGAAAAAACGTTATGAACATTACCAGAAAAAGATTGTAAAGCCGTTTTATGAGGATTATTTCTCCCAATTTGACCGCCAAGTGATCTTGGCTGATTGCCTCACCCCATTAAACTATGGCTACAATGAATTTATGGAAATGAAATTAGGGCTACAACAGCTTTTCAAACATTTCCATTACGGTAATCGTTCACTGTTTAGCCGCTTATTTTCCTCGAACATCGACAAATTATTGTTTATTGCGACAAAGGCAGACCATATCACCGGTGATCAAGTGCCAAACTTAGAAAGCCTAATGCGGCAACTTGTACAAGAAGGTGGCAGACACGCCGAATTTGACGGCATCGAAACAGGCTATTTAGCCATTTCTGCCATTCAAGCAACCGATGCGGTAAAAGTAACTCAAAACGATAAAACCATCAGAGCCATTCGGGGGATTCGCTCAAGCGATAAAAAACAAGTTACACTCTACCCCGGCACCGTGCCGAACCGCTTGCCGGATAAGAATTATTGGCAATTTAACCGTTTTGAGTTCGACCAATTTGAACCGAAACAAATTGACTATGACCAACCTATCCCACATTTACGAATGGATTCCGTGTTGCAATTTTTATTAGCGGATAGGTTTGAGTAATCAAGCGGTGCTTTTTTATCAATTTCTTGCAAATTTTTCCAAAAATTTAACCGCTTGCAAAGATTTTCGTTGTTCACTGTTTAGCTCGTTTAAGGTAGAATTTAAAGAATTTTTATAACACTTTTAAAATTATGGCAAAAAAACCAAAAGTTGCATCAAATACGATTGCATTAAATAAACGTGCCAGACACGAATACTTTATTGAAGAGGAAATCGAAGCCGGGCTTGAATTACAAGGCTGGGAAGTGAAGGCGATACGTGCAGGGAAAGTGAATATCGGCGACAGTTATGTGATTTTCCGTAACGGCGAGGCATTTTTATTTGGGGCAATGATTACCCCATTGAATATGGCATCGACACATATTGTTTCAGACCCAACTCGTACTCGTAAATTACTCCTAAATAAACGAGAACTAGATTCCCTTTTCGGTAAAGTGAACCGTGAAGGTTTTACCATCGTAGCCACCGCAATGTACTGGAAAAGTGCGTGGGTAAAAGTGAAAATCGGCTTGGCGAAAGGTAAAAAACTGCACGATAAACGGGAAGATATTAAAGACCGTGAGTGGCAGGTAGCGAAACAACGCATTATGAAAAATGCAAATCGTGGCTAACCAATACAAAATTCAAAAAATAAACGGACGCACGCAGTGCATCCCTACAAACAAAATAGGAAATTAATATGATCGACCAAAATCTACTTCGTACAAATCTTGATGAAATCGCACAAGCACTTAAAATTAAACGTAATTTCATTTTAGATGTAGAACGTGTAAAAACCCTTGAAGAACAGCGTAAAACCTTACAAGTAAAAACCGAAACTTTGCAAGCAGAACGCAACACTCGCTCGAAAAATATCGGAGCAGCAAAAGCGCGTGGCGAAGATATTTCTGCATTATTAGCGGAAGTGGATTCAATGGGCAATGAGCTAGATAACGCTAAAGTGGAATTAGATAAAGTACAAAACGAAATTCGTGATTTACTTTTATCTGTACCAAACTTACCGGCAGAAGAAGTACCATTAGGTAAAGACGACAGTGAAAACTTAGAAGTTTCTCGTTGGGGCGAACCTCGTCAATTTGATTTTGGAGTGAAAGATCACGTTGCTTTAGGTGAAAACTTAGGCGGCTTAGACTTTGCGGCAGGTGTGAAATTAACCGCAAGCCGTTTTGTGGTGATGAAAGGCAAATTAGCTCGCTTACACCGTGCGTTATCACAATTTATGTTAGATCTTCACACCGAACAGCACGGCTATGTGGAAACCAACGTGCCGTTTTTAGTGAACCACGACACCCTTTACGGCACAGGTCAGCTACCGAAATTCGGCGAAGATTTATTCCACACCCAACCTTTGATGGGACAAGATCCAAACGAGGTACAACGCCCATTTGGTTTAATTCCAACAGCGGAAGTGCCAGTAACGAACCTTGTTCGTGATGAAATTATTGATGAAGATACTTTGCCATTACGATATACCGCTCACACCCCTTGTTTCCGTGCAGAAGCGGGGTCTTACGGACGTGATACTCGTGGTTTAATTCGTATGCACCAATTTGAAAAAGTGGAAATGGTGCAAATCGTTGCCCCTGAAAAATCAATGGAAGCCTTAGAAGAGTTAACGGGCCACGCAGAAAAAGTATTACAACTTTTAGGCTTACCGTACCGTAAAGTGCTACTCTGCACCGGAGATATGGGCTTCGGAGCAGCGAAAACTTACGATTTAGAAGTGTGGTTGCCAGCTCAAAACACTTACCGTGAAATCTCATCTTGCTCAAATATGTGGGATTTCCAAGCCCGCCGTATGTCAGCTCGTTGCAAAGCGAAAGGCGACAAGAAAACTCGCTTAGTTCACACGTTAAACGGTTCGGGTTTAGCGGTAGGGCGTACACTTGTAGCGGTACTTGAAAACTACCAAAATGCAGATGGTTCAATTACTGTACCAGAGGTGTTAAGACCTTATATGGGCGGAGTGGAAGTGATTACGGCTTAACATAAAATAACCCAGAACGTTAGTTCTGGGTTATTTTATAAAATTCGATCTATTGCATAAACTTCAAATTTTCTTACCTCATGTAAAATAGCACTTTCTTTTTCTGATATAACAAGCCGAAACTCTGATAAATATGGGTATATTTCATCACTTACAAAATCGTCATCTTTAATACCTAACTTTGCTCTTTTACGTATTTTGTAATGTTCTATATCTAATTCAATTAGCTCTTTCAAAATAAATCCAACTAAATCTCTAGGCAACCACATATAGGATTCTTTAGTTGCTCTCTGCAAATCTCCTATTTTTTGTTCAATATCTTCAAATAATTTTATTATTGCCTTAGATTTTTGACTATCTATTACTTTAGAAAGAGCCGAATACTCATCTAAATACCATATAGGTAAAAAGCTAATACTTTTAATAAGTTTATCTAATTCAAATACACTCTTCTCATACATTTTTGAGTATCTAATTTGGTAAGCTATATTTGATTTAGATAATTCTGATTTTACAACTTCTAAATCCTCAGCTAAAGCTATCTTTACTCCCTCAATACTTTCCGTAATAACAGCTAAATCGTCCTTATGAGCTAAATCAGCACTTATAGTTCCTGATCGTTTCATAAACTCCGTACTCCAACCTAAGAGTAGACCAAGAATAAAAGTTATTATACTAATAATTATTGTTTGAAAATTAAACAAATCTGGTGCTAACATACCTCTACCTACTTATTATATCTACTCAATATTTTCATAGACCACGATAGTCAAGCTAATAAGCCCAACCCTTTACATCCCCTCGAGATAAACGTTCAGCGATATTGGTATACACGTGTTTTGGTACGTCTTTTTTTACTTGGTATGGAGCCGATTTCTCTTCCAATAAATGTTCTTCTATCATCTTAATTTCTTCTGTTGTCCACTCCTCATCTTCTTTGTGAACAACAAAATCAGTATTAACAATCACAATAGACATCACTCACTCCTTGCACTACTGGTTATATATTCTGTATTTTGCCTGTTCTAAATTCCGCTGTCTAGCTTTTATTCCACAACATACTTGCAAATTTTTCACTAAATCCCACCGCTTGCCATTCAAAAAAAGGCGTTTTTGCGGTATGATTTCACCAATTTTTTCGTTTAAATTTTAAGGTTAAATTTTATGCAACAGCAGTACAATCCAAGTGAGATTGAACCAAAAGTTCAAAGCTATTGGGCAGAAAATAAAGTTTTTAAAGCAGTCAAAGACGTTACCAAAGAGAAATATTATTGCCTTTCAATGTTGCCTTATCCATCAGGTAAATTGCATATGGGACACGTGCGTAACTACACTATTGGCGATGTGGTTTCTCGCTATCAACGTATGATCGGTAAAAACGTATTACAACCAATGGGTTGGGACGCATTCGGCTTACCAGCGGAAGGGGCTGCGGTGAAAAACAACACCGCTCCGGCAAAATGGACGTACGAAAATATCGAATATATGAAAGGTCAGCTTAAAATGCTGGGATTCTCTTACGATTGGGATCGTGAAGTAACCACCTGTCGCCCTGAATATTATAAATGGGAGCAATGGTTCTTTACTGAGTTGTATAAAAAAGGTTTAGTCTATAAAAAAACCTCAACCGTGAACTGGTGTCCGAACGATGAGACCGTGCTTGCTAACGAGCAGGTTCACGAAGGCTGCTGCTGGCGTTGCGATACCCCTGTTGAACAGCGTGAAATCCCACAATGGTTTATCAAAATTACCGATTATGCTGAAGAGTTATTAACCCAGTTAGACAATCTTCCGCAATGGCCAGACCAAGTAAAAACAATGCAACGTAACTGGATTGGTCGCTCTGAAGGGGTGGAAATCACCTTCAAAATCGCTGGTTCAAATGCGACATTGCCTGTTTACACCACTCGCCCGGATACTTTCTTTGGCGTGAGCTATGTGGCAGTAGCAGCGGCTCACCCATTAGCAGAACTGGCAGCGGAGAATAACCCTGAATTAGCCGAATTTATCCGTGAGGCAAAAAACACCAAAGTCGCAGAAGCTGAACTTGCCACAATGGAGAAAAAAGGAATGGCGACAGGCTTGTTCGCTATTCACCCATTAACAGGCAAAGAAGTGCCGGTTTGGGTCGCTAACTTTGTGTTAATGCACTACGGAACAGGTGCGGTAATGGCTGTGCCGGCTCACGATGAGCGTGATTTTGAATTTGCTCAAAAATACGATTTGCAAATTAATCAAGTAATTCAACCGATTGACGACTCAGAATGGGATTTCAGCAAAGCCGCTTATACCGAACACGGTAAACTCGTAAATTCTGCAGAATTTGACGGTTTAGAGTTTGATGCTGCGTTTAATGCAATTGCGGATAAATTAGAATCTATGGGCGTAGGCAAACGCCAAGTGAATTTCCGTCTGCGAGACTGGGGCGTTTCTCGCCAACGTTATTGGGGTGCTCCAATTCCGATGATGACAACCGAAGAGGGTGAAGTAGTAACTGTTCCACTACAAGATTTACCGGTTATTCTGCCTGAAGATGTGGTGATGGACGGTGTAAAAAGCCCAATCAAAGCTGACCCAGAGTGGGCAAAAACCACTTACAACGGCAAGCCTGCCTTGCGTGAAACCGATACCTTCGACACCTTTATGGAATCCTCCTGGTACTACGCTCGCTACACTTGCCCACAATATTCTGAGGGGATGTTAGATTCTGACGAGGCAAACTACTGGTTGCCTGTAGATCAATATATCGGCGGTATCGAGCACGCTACAATGCACTTGCTCTACTTCCGTTTCTTCCATAAATTGTTGCGTGATGCGGGTATTTTAAATTCAGACGAACCGGCAACGAAACTTTTATGTCAAGGTATGGTGCTTGCCGATGCCTTCTACTACACCAGCCCAACTAACGAGCGTATTTGGGTTAGCCCAACGCAAGTAACGCTTGAGCGTGATGAAAAAGGTCGCATTATTAAAGCAACCGATCCTGAAGGTCGTGAACTGGTTCACAGCGGTATGACCAAAATGTCGAAATCGAAAAATAACGGTATCGACCCACAAGAAATGGTGGAAAAATACGGTGCGGATACGGTTCGCTTATTTATGATGTTCGCCTCCCCTGCGGAAATGACCCTTGAATGGCAAGAATCCGGCGTGGAAGGGGCTAAGCGTTTCTTAGGTCGTGTGTGGAATTTGGTGTACGCTTACGCTCAAAATCCGGCAACAGCGGCGTTAGATGTTAAAGCTCTCGACAAAGCTCAAAAAGAGCTCCGCCGTGATGTACACAAAACGATTGCAAAAGTGAGCGATGATATCGGTCGCCGCCAAACGTTCAACACGGCAATTGCGGCTGTGATGGAATTAATGAACAAACTCACCAAAGCACCTCTTGAGTCTGAACAAGACAAAGCGGTAATGGCTGAAGCCTTAAGTGCAGTTGTGCGTATGCTCTACCCAATCACGCCACATATTTGTTTTGAATTATGGCAAGCTCTCGGCAACGAGCAAACTATCGACTTCGCCCCTTGGGTACAAGCAGATGAATCTGCGATGGTAGAAGATGAAAAACTCGTTGTGGTGCAAGTAAACGGTAAAGTGCGTGGCAAGATCACCGTTTCTGCGACAGCAACCGAAGATGAAGTCAAAGCAATCGCAAAAGCTGATCCGAACGTTGCTAAATTCTTGGATGGTCAGGAAATCATCAAAGAAATCTACATTCCATTTAAAATGTTGAGTTTTGTGGTGAAAGGCTAAACCATTCTCTTTCCCCTTGTGGGACAAACGCTTGCGTTTGAACGTTGGCTTTGCTAACGGCTCCAAAGGAGTGAACGTAGCGAATATTGAGACCGAAAAATGCACCGTTTAGGTGTATTTTTCAGAGAGAGGGGCAAATCACAAGCGGTCATTTTTACTGACATTTCTGCCAAATATCCCCTCTCCCTACTTTTTCTTCTGAACGAAGAAAAATCTATCCCTCTCCCACAAAGGGAGAGGGAAACAAACAAGGAAATCTAGTTATGATTAAAAAACTCTCTCTCGTTGCTGTTTTTGCTCTGACAGCCTGCGGTTGGCATTTCAAAAACAATGAAGTATTGCCTGAATCACTCAGAACACTCACTTTTGAAAGTGCAGACCAACATAGTGATATGTCTCGCATTTTGCGTAATGAGCTACAATTAAGTGATGTAAAATTAGTACCAAGCTCGGCAAATGTATCAAAACTTCGTTTAGTCTCTACCTCAACAGATAGCAAAGTGGTTTCTGTATTCAAACAAGCTCGTGAAGCAGAAAAAATCTTAACACTAAACGTAGATGCTATTGCCGACATTCCAAATAAAGGGCAATATCCGTTAGAAGTATCTGTTCACCGCACTTTCTTTGATGACTCTCGTGCAGCCCTTGCTAAATCTGCGGAACAAGAGATGATTATGAAAGATATGTATGAGCAGGCTTCTCGTCAGCTTATTATTAAAATGGCAACATTGAAAAAAGAACTTTCAAAATAATCATTATAGGGGCGAAATTTTCTTCGCCCATTGTTTATCTGTATGCAAAAAATTTTCCCGGAAACACTCCAACTCTCTTTAAACAAAGGATTACAGCCCTTTTATTTATTAACAGGGAACGATTTACTGTTAGTTAATGAATCCAAAGATTTGATTATTCAATTTGCTCGTTCAAACGGCTTTGATGAAAAGAAAGAGATTGAAATTAAGAATGACACAAACTGGGAAACTCTTTTTGAAGCAACTCAAGAGATGGGGCTATTTTTTACACGCCAAATTCTTATTCTCAATTTTCCTGAATCGCCAACGGCTACACAATTAAAAAAACTTGCTGAGCTTTGTGCCTTAGTTCATTCTGATCTACTCTTTATTTTACATTTGCCAAAATTTTCCAAAACGATGGAAAAGCAGGCTTGGTTTAGTCAAATTGAAGCTCAATTAATGCAAATTAATTGCCAAACGCCAGAAATCAGCAAGCTACCACAATGGTTAAGTAATCGAGCCAAAGAGATGAATTTACAGATTGAAGCTGAAGCAAATCAGCTACTCTGCTATAGCTACGAGGGCAACTTACTTGCATTAAAACAAGCATTACAACTACTACAGCTTCAATGCAATGATGGCAAAATTACCCTTAATAAAGTCAAAGAAGTAGTGGAACATTCCGCTCAATTTACTCCATTCCAATGGATTGATGCCCTTTTTGAAGGGAAAATCGGAAGAGCTCAACGCATTTTACATCACCTGCAAAATGAAGAAGTACAAGCGGTTGTTTTATTACGCATTGTGCAAAAAGAGCTACTGATTTTGCTTGAAATTACACGCTCTCCAACACCAGTATTAAGTGAGCAAGCTCTCTTTAATGGTAATTTACGACTAGAATTTGACCGCTTGAAGATCTGGCAAAATCGCAGACCATTCTACAGCCAAGTGGTACAACGTTTAACCTATAAAAAACTTTACGCCTTAATCCAACAACTTGCTGAATTAGAGCGTAAAGTCAAACAAGAATTTAGCGATGATATTTGGCTAGAGCTAGAGCGTTTCTCTGCTCAATTTGCATAACTAATATTTCTCCAAATCTTCACTGAAAAGCTCCGCCTCTTCACTCGCTATGGCGTGCTTTTCCGCCGCCCAATCGCCTAAATCAATGATCTGACAACGCTCACTACAAAACGGGCGGTATTTATTTTCCTTATTCCAAACCACTTCTTTTTCACAAGTTGGACAATTTACGATAGTTTCTGGCATTCTTTCTCCTTTTTTGCTAATACCAAGTATTTATGATATAACGCTTGAACCTGTTCTTTAATTAAAGGTAATCCTAGCTCAAGCGGGAGGTTATTTTCAATCACATCATCAGCGTAACTTAATCTTTCCTCACGGCTTACTTGAGCCTCCATTATATTTTTAATGGTTTCAGTTTTGCTTTTATCTCGCCTTGTGGCTCGTTCTAACTGAATTTCCGGGCTAACATCAATCACTAATACCCTATCGCAAAACTCGGTTAATTTATTTTCAATTAACAGAGGAACAACCCAAATCACATAACAAGCGGTCGATTCTTGCAATTTTTTTACCATTTCTGCCCGAATAGCTGGGTGAAGTAAATTATTCAGCCAGTTTTTTTCGGTTTCATTGTTAAATACAATTTGACGTAGCTTAGCTCGATCCAGCTCTTTTTCAGCGTTAAGAATATCTTCCCCGAAATGCTCTACTATTTGAGCCAACAGAGGCGTTCCTTTTTCTACCACTTGGCGAGCAACAATATCTGCATCAATAATTTCTACACCAAGCTCGGCAAATAAATCCGAAACTGTTGTTTTCCCACTACCGATTCCGCCTGTTAAGCCGACAACGTAAGTCATAAAAATTCCTCAAAATTAAAGTTTCTCAATTCTAGTAATTAATCCCCCTGCTTTCAAGCGTTACAACAATGCTCATCGCCAAACTCATAAACGGAATAAATGCCAACTTTTCTAAGTTTTGCTTTTTTATCCACCAATAAGCAAAATAGTAAAAAATACCTAGCAAACAGGCAATTAATATCAGCAATAACATTTTTTCTACATCAAATAAGGGAGATAAAGCTAGCAATAACAACATATCACCAGAGCCAAATGTTTCTTTTTTAAAAATAAGAGAGGAGAAAAGAGCTATGAATAGGCAAAGTAAAAAGGTAAATAGTAAAGTCTCATTATGGAAATTATTTAATCCTTCCCATAAAACAAGTAGAAAAATAAGCCCGATATAGCGAGTATCTGTCAGGTAATAGCAAATATCTAAAAGGGAGAGAAAACAAAGTAGAATAAAAATTACGCCAATAGTCGGATTTTCCGAACAATACATAATAAGTGGAAAAAGCAGAAAAAAGAGGTTTGTCCATCTTGTTTGTTGAGGTTTTAACGCAGATTGTGCAATAAATTCCTGCTCGCTTAACTTAAGCTGATTGATTGAAATCATTTCTTGATAAATTTGCTGGTTTATTCGTGTCGCAAATCTTGGGATTTCTGCTTTAAACCAAAATGCGGATAAAATGGAAAGTAAAAGCCACATAAATTACTCCACTAAACTTCCCATATCAAAAATCGGTAAGTATAGCCCTATAATAATCGTACCGACAATCACGCCCATTAGTAACATCAGCATTGGTTCTAATAGCTGGGAGAGAATATCAATTTGATAATCCAGTTTTTGTTGGTATATCTCGCTAATATGCTCACACATTTTAGCAACATTGCCGCTCCGCTCGCCTATTTCGATCATTTGTGGCATATCTAAGCCAAATACATTTGGGTTAATGCCTTGCGAAAATTTATAGCCCTGCTGCAAAAGATTAAGCATAAACTCAACCTCTTTTTGTAATATAGGGTCATCGCTTTTTTCGGATAAAAATGATTTTAATGCGACATCTAACGGAATATGAGCATTCAACATTAATGCAATATTTTGGCTAAAAAAGACTATTCGTGCTTGTTCTATAATTTGCCTAAAAATAGGGAGTTTAGACAATAACCTAAGTTTCAATTTTGTCCCCCAATTCCCTCTTTTTGCAAAAAATAAGAAAAAAATGACCGCTAGTAATAACAAAGTGAATAAAAGGTTTTTCTGCTCAATCAAACATCGAGAAAGAGAAAATAAAATGTCGGTAATCAGTGGTAAAGCTTGTGCTTTCGTACCATAAAGCTCGGCAAATTGTGGCACGATAAATACTAAAAGCCCGATAGAAAGAGATAGCGAGATAAACAGTACAATTGCAGGGTAAAACAGGATTTTCTTGACTTTTTTAGCCAGTTTATCTGATTTAACTCTGCTCTGTGCTAAGTTAGTTAAAATCAAACCGAGTTTTCCGCTCTGCTCGCCCATTTTAATCAGTTGAATTTCTTGGTTAGCGATAAATTTCCCTAGTTTTTCCAGTGATTGAGAAAAAGAATAGCCGCTTTCAATTAACTGAATTAGTTCACTTAGCCATTGATATAACCTAATATTTCGGCAATTTTGTGAAATCAAAAAGAGAGCTTGCTTTAACGGTACGGCAGAATTCACTAACAATGCCAGTTGGGATAAAAATTGGCTGATTTCCTCTTTTTTCGGGTTTTGCGAAAAAACAAAGTTTCGGCTAACTCGAATTTGCTCATAACCTTTTGCAAGTAATGTGCTTTCAAGCTCTTCTCGGCTTGAAGATAATAGCCTGCCTTTACGCTTTTGTTGGAAACGATCCACCGCTTTCCAATGAAATTCATAAATTTTAGCCATTTCCTAACACCCTCAAAATTTCTGCCTGATTGGTTTTTCCTTCCGCTAATTTTTCTTTCGCACTTTCAGCTAAGGTTTCAAAATCCAAACAAGCGGTCGTTTTTTCAAAATTTTTTGCAGATCGGCTGAATAGTTGATATACCCCAATTCTTCCTTTGTAGCCTTGATAGCAATTTTCGCAACCGATGCCGCCACATTTTGTGCAAGTTCGTCTTAATAAACGTTGAGCCACCACGAGCAACAACGCATTTTTCAGCTCGAATTCTTTTATCCCGAGTTGCAACAATCGCTCAATTGCAGAAGGAGCATCATTGGTATGTAATGTTGAAAGCACTAAATGCCCTGTTTGAGCTGCTCTTAGGGCAATTTCCGCACTCTCTTCATCACGAATTTCCCCAAGCATAATGATGTCGGGGTCTTGACGGAGAAAGGTTCTCAAGAGTTGGCTGAAATCAAGATTAATGCCCCTGTTTACTTGGGTTTGAATAATACCTTCTATCTCAATTTCAATCGGATCTTCTGCCGTTAATATATGCTTTTCGCTAGTATTAAGATGGCTTAATGCACTATATAAAGTGATACTTTTTCCGCTACCTGTTGGACCTGTTACTAAAATTAATCCTTGAGGTTGGTTGAGTGCATTGAGTAATTTTTCTTTTTGGTGTTGGTTAAAACCTAACTCCAGAAAATCCAAATTAGTCGGTTTATTCTTTTGAAGCCGAAGGACGACTTTTTCACCCAAATGGGTAGGTAGAGTTGAAACTCGGAAATCTAAGGTTTCCGCTAAAATTGTTTTGAAGTGAAATTGCCCATCTTGTGGTAAACGGGTTTCACTAATATCTAATTTAGCCAATAATTTAATGCGAGAAATCAGTCTACTCGATAAACTTTGTGGGAGTGTTTTATAAATATGTAGCACGCCATCAATTCTTAGTCTAATGAGTAACTTATCTTTTTGTGGTTCAAGATGAATATCTGAAGCATTATTTTTTAAACAGAATTTAAACAGATTATCTAAAATTTGGATAATCGGATCATTTCTGTCTATTTGCTCCGAATGTGCTAATGAATACGCTACATTATCCTCATAAATTTCACTCTGAAAGCTACTCTGTTCAGGTGAAAGGGCATTGAGCAGAAACTTCAATTCATCGGAGGAAATCAAAACAGGCTCAATCTGTTTATGGTAGATAAATGCAAAAATTTCACAGGCACTGATATTTTGCATATCGTCTACTGCCAACCATAATTGAGATTGTGTTTCTTGCAGTGGCACAGCCAAATATCGCAATAAAATCTGTTTTTCATTGCAATTTTTCTGCCACTGCTCGCTCGAAATTTCAATCATTTCTTGGTTGGCTAAATCGGTAACAGTATACTCCATTTTGATTTCCTCAATTTCTTAACTAACCATTTGGTGTAGCCGTAGCATTACAGAAACCAGCTGGGAAAAGGCTGGTATCTTTACCGCTACAACTCGATGACCAACTAATCGTATTGTTTGCAAATTTTGGTGTTAACGTATAACTATAACCTTCAAGCGAGCCTTTGCCTGTTACGGTAATGATGCCTTTAGTTACGGTAATCGAATTAAGATATTTGGTTTCATTACCACTCGTTTTATTGGCTTGAATACCATTTGTACCACCGGAGCAATTATCCAGCCCATTACTGTTATAAATACACAGCTCAACATCTGATTTATAGGAAGCCGAAGCCCGCAACAGCTCCGATAACGCTGCTTTTTGCGTATAAGAGTTGTAGGACGGAATGGCAATAGTTGCAAGAATGGCAATGATCGCAATCACGATCATCAACTCAATTAAGGTAAACGCCTTGTGTAATTGACGAGTGTAAAGCGGTCTAAAATGTACAATTTTTTGCATATAAATTCCTTATGAATAAAACGCCAAAATAGCTTGGCGATGAAAGTGTGCAAATTTTTTACCATTTTTGCGATAAACAAATTTCAATTTTTCGATGCAGATCGAAAAAATAAAATTTCCATCTGTTTATCTATACAGTTTTTTGCTAGAATTCCATAAATTTGAGGATTGAGGATAAAAAATGGCAAAAGCACCAAAAACCGCCTATGTTTGTAATGATTGCGGTGCAGAATATTCCCGTTGGATGGGGCAATGCAAAGAATGTAAGGCTTGGAATACGATTAGCGAAGTACGATTAATTTCGAGCAAAGAAGCTGCAAAATCTGACCGCTTCAGTGGCTATGCAGGCGAAACCTCAGGCAAAGTACAGGCACTTTCCGATATTAGCCTACAAGAAGTACCTCGTTTTAGTAGTGGCTTTAATGAGCTGGATCGAGTGCTAGGTGGTGGTGTTGTGCCGGGTTCAGCTATTCTGATTGGCGGACACCCCGGTGCTGGGAAAAGTACATTATTGTTACAAGTAATGTGCGGATTGGCTCAACATATCCCAACTCTCTATGTAACAGGGGAAGAATCATTACAACAAGTTGCAATGCGTGCTAATCGTTTGGGTTTACCTACGCAAAATCTAAAAATGCTCTCTGAAACTTCTGTAGAGCATATTTGCAATATTGCCGACCAAGAAAAGCCGAAAATTATGGTGATCGACTCTATACAAGTAATGCACTTGTCAGATATTCAATCTTCTCCCGGCAGTGTTTCACAGGTTCGAGAATGTGCCTCGTTTTTAACTCGTTATGCCAAAACCCGCCAAGTGGCAATTATTATGGTTGGACACGTTACCAAAGATGGTACTCTTGCCGGTCCAAAAGTATTAGAACACGCGATTGATGCCTCATTATTACTGGAAGGTGAATCTGACTCTCGTTTTAGAACCTTACGTAGCCAAAAAAACCGCTTTGGTGCGGTCAATGAATTAGGCGTATTTGCAATGACAGAGCTGGGCTTGAAAGAAGTTAAAAACCCTTCTGCCATTTTCTTGAGCCGTAGCGAAGAGCAAACACCGGGTAGCTCGGTAATGGTGCTTTGGGAAGGGACACGTCCATTGCTGGTGGAAATTCAAGCGTTGGTGGATCACTCGATGCTGGCTAACCCTCGCCGTGTAGCAGTTGGTTTAGATCATAACCGTTTATCGCTATTACTTGCCGTTTTACATCGACACGGCGGATTACAAATGTCGGATCAAGATGTTTTTGTGAACGTGGTTGGTGGCGTGAAAGTAACAGAAACTAGTGCCGATCTCGCCTTGATCTTAGCGTTAATTTCAAGTTTCCGAAATCGCCCTTTGCCGCAAGATTTAGTGGTGTTTGGTGAAGTAGGATTAGCTGGTGAAATCCGCCCTGTTACCAGCGGACAAGAACGTATCAGCGAAGCCGCTAAACACGGCTTTAGGCGAGCGATTATTCCACACGGAAACGCTCCCAAAAAAGCGATTAAAGATATGGAGGTATTTACCGTGAAAAAACTCAGCGATGCGTTAGATATTCTTGGCAATCTATAAAATAACAATACCGCTTAAAGCTGAGCTATAAGCGGTCTTTTTTCACTAAAATTTTACGCCTGTGCGACTTCGGATTTATTACCTTTAAAAATATAATACAAATTAATGCAAACCACCAAAGCATTCAAACCTGTTACCGGAATTGAGCCAATCAGCAAACCATAAACCACAAAACAGGCACAACCTAATGAATTGACTAAACGAAGTTTAATTACATCTTTTAATAAAAACGAACTAGCAACTAATACCATTGCGACATAGCCTAAAATTTCAACATAGTTCATTGAAGTCTCCTAAAATTAAAATAAACACCTATATTCTAAAATGTCTGCGATTATTTGTATCTAAGGCTAAAAATAGCAAAGGTTTGCGTTCATATTTTTCTTTTTGATTGCTTATTTATTCACCATTAACGACGTTTAAGCAGCATAAAACGACAACGATAAGGGTTATTTTCATCAATTTCTGACCATTTTTCTTCCACAAATTGCCAATTTTCTTCATCAAATTCGAAGAAGGTATCGCCCTCAATTTCTGCCTGAATTTCGGTTAAATAAAGCGTATCTGCCGTTGGTAAGGCTTGTTTAAATAACTCTCCGCCACCGATAATCATAATTTCATCGCTATTTGCAAAACTTTTGGCTAATTCGACCGCTTGTTCTAGCGATTCGGCGGAATAAGCTCCCTCCACAGTGAAACCTGAACGAGAAAGAATAATGTTCGGGCGTTTTGGTAGTAGTCTGCCGATGGATTCATAGGTTTTTCGCCCCATAATCACTGGTTTTCCTACTGTATTTTGACGAAACCACGCCAAATCTACAGGTAAATGCCACGGCATTTGGTTATCTTTGCCAATCACTTTATTCTGAGTTCGAGCGACTATAACGCTAATTTTCATTTTCTGTTCCTTTTTATGCATTTTGGTTTGATTTTATATCAAATTAAACGTGATTTTACACCCTAAAAATGATAATTTTGACAGCATTATTTTTTAATAAAGTGAAAGCATTATGTCAAAAACCATTGTAATTAAATTTGGAACCAGCACCCTCACCCACGGCACCAAAAGTTTAAGCCGACCTTATATGTTGGAATTGGTCAAACAGATTGCCGAATTACACAAACATCACCGTGTGATTGTTGTAACCTCAGGGGCTGCGGCTGCCGGTCGTGATTATTTGGGCCACCCTGAATTACCGAAAACCTTAGCCTCAAAGCAAATGTTAGCCGCTGTTGGGCAAAGCCAGCTTATTCGTGTGTGGGAAAATTTATTTGATATTTATAATATTCACATCGGGCAAATGCTACTGACTCGAGCAGATTTAGACGATCGTGAGCGTTTTTTAAATGCTCGTGATACACTTGATGCTCTACTCGCTCAAAAAATTATCCCTGTCATCAATGAAAACGATGCGGTCGCTACCGAAGAATTTAAAGTGGGCGACAACGACAACCTTTCTGCCCTTGTTGCGATTCTAGCACAAGCGGATCAGCTCTATTTATTAACCGACCAAGAAGGTTTATTCAGTGCCGATCCTCGTTCAAACCCTGATGCAAAATTGCTCTCGGTAGTTGAAAAAATCACGCCTGAAATCCGCCAAATTGCAGGCGGCAGTTCAACCGGCTTAGGCACGGGTGGAATGAGTACCAAGATTACCGCAGCCGATATTGCCACTCGTTCGGGGGTGGAAACCATTATCGCCTCCGGCTCTCGCCCAAATGTATTGGTGGATTTAGCCAATGGTGAAAACATCGGTAGCAAATTTTTAGTACAATCTGACCGCTTGGAAGGCAGAAAACGTTGGCTATTTGCCGCCCCACAAGTAGGGGAAATTGTGGTGGATCTGGGAGCAGAACAAGCATTGCTCGCACATAAATCACTGCTGCCTGTGGGCGTTTCTGAAATCAAAGGCGAATTTACTCGAGGTGAGGTGATCAAAATCTTCAACCAAGACGGGAAAGCAATTGCTCTCGGCATCGCTCGCTATAGCAGTGAGGCACTACTCCGCATTAAAGGCAAAAAATCGAAAGAGATCGAATCGCTACTGGGCTATGAATTTGGCTCGGTTGCCGTCCACAGTGATGAAATGGTGGTGTATTAATGGAACTTGGAATTGATATTTTAGCTATTTTATTTGGTGTTGCTATACTTGCCGGCTTTATTGATGCAATTGCCGGCGGCGGTGGTTTACTCACTATTCCGACATTGATGGCTGCAGGGCTACCGCCGGCAATGGCTTTAGGTACAAATAAATTACAAGCCTGTGGAGGATCATTTTCTGCCTCATTTTATTTTATCCGCAAAAAAGCCGTTAATTTAAAGCAAATTTGGCTACTGATTTTATGTACATTTATTGGCTCGGCAGCGGGTACTATTTTTGTTCAAAGTATTGATGTCGAATTTCTGAAAACGTTACTCCCATTTTTAATTTTGATTATTGGCATCTATTTTTTAGTCAGCCCAAGTGTAGGCGATGAAGATCGCAAACAACGAATTAGCTTTACTACATTTGCGTTTACTGCTTCCGTTGCACTTGGTTTCTATGATGGTATGTTTGGTCCTGCAACAGGATCTTTTATTACATTGGCTTTTATTTTGTTGCTAGGCTTTAATCTTCCTAAAGCAGTTGCTCACGCAAAAGTGATTAACTTTACTTCTAATTTTGCTTCACTTATTTTCTTTACAATTGGTGGTGCTGTTATCTGGAAAGTCGGTTTAATAATGATGGTCGGGCAATTTATTGGCGGTACACTCGGTGCTAAAATGGTAATGACAAAAGGCAAAAAATTAATTCGCCCAATGTTGGTAACAATGTCATTTATTATGGTTGCCAAAATGCTCTATGAACAAGGAATTTTTAATTAACAATGAATAAAGCAAAACGTGTTGAAATTTTAACTCGCTTACGAAACGAAAATCCGCACCCGACAACGGAGCTGAACTACAGCAATCCATTTGAATTATTGATTGCGGTTATCCTTTCTGCACAAGCAACGGATAAAGGAGTAAACAAAGCAACCGATAAATTATTTCCTGTTGCCAATACGCCACAAGCAATTTTAGATTTAGGTGTAGATGGTTTAAAAGAGTATATTAAAACGATCGGATTATTTAACAGCAAAGCGGAAAATATCATCAAAACCTGTCGAGATCTCATTGAAAAACACAACGGAGAAGTCCCCGAAGATCAAAAAGCGTTAGAGGCTCTTGCCGGTGTGGGCAGAAAAACCGCCAATGTGGTAATGAACACGGCATTCGGGCATCCGACTATTGCGGTGGACACCCATATTTTCCGTGTGTCTAACCGCACTAACTTCGCCCCCGGCAAAAATGTGGTGCAGGTGGAAGAAAAATTGCTGAAAGTCGTGCCGGATGAATTTAAGGTGGATGTGCATCACTGGCTGATTCTGCACGGTCGCTACACCTGCATTGCCCGTAAACCTCGCTGCGGTTCCTGTATTATTGAAGATTTATGCGAATTTAAAGAAAAAACCGATATGTAAGCGGTCATATTTTAAGAGAATTTTGCAAATGGATATCTATTTAGTTGGCGGTGCGGTGCGAGATCAGCTTCTCGGCTTACCTGTGAAAGACCGAGATTTTTTAGTGGTGGGAGCAACTTCAGAGCAATTATTAGCACAAGGCTTTCAACAAGTGGGCGCTGATTTTCCTGTTTTCCTCCACCCTGAAACTAAAGAAGAGTATGCTTTAGCCCGCCAAGAACGCAAGCAAGGCAAAGGCTACAGTGGTTTCATCTGTGATTTCTCACCCACTGTAACTCTTGAACAAGACTTAATCCGCCGAGATTTAACCATTAATGCCATTGCACAAGATGAAACAGGCAATATATTCGACCCTTATTGTGGCGTTCAAGACTTAAAGAACAGAATTTTACGCCATATCTCCCCTGCTTTTAGTGAAGATCCTCTGCGTGTATTACGTGTTGCCCGCTTTGCTGCTCGTTTTCACACTTTTGGCTTTACCATCGCTGATGAAACCTTAGCTCTAATGAGAGAACTCTCCAGTAGCGGTGAGCTAGAAAATCTTACCGCTGAGCGGATATGGCTTGAGACAGAGAAAGCCTTTACAGAAGCAAGTCCCCAAGTTTATTTCAACGTTCTACGCCAAGTTGGGGCGTTAAAAGTGCTTTTCCCAGAAGTCGATAAACTTTTTGGCGTATCGCAACCTCCTCAACATCATCCAGAAATCGATTCTGGCATACATACGTTAATGGCATTAGAACAGGCTAAGCAACTTGCAAAAAATGCGGAAAATCCGACCGCTTTACTCTTCTCTGCCCTATGCCACGACTTAGGAAAAGGGCTAACCTCTTCCGATATTCTCCCGCATCATTACGGACACGAGGTAAAAGGCATTCAACCCACTCGAAATTTAGCCAATCGACTCAAAATTCCAACAGAGGTTAAAGATTTTGCTCTTTTAGTAACCGAATACCATACCCATTGCCACAAAATGGCAGAACTCCGCCCTGAAACCGTTATTAAACTCTTTAATGCTTTAGATGTTTGGCGAAAACCAAAACGATTTTTTGATTTTCTGCTCGCTTGTGAGGCTGACGCAAAAGGGCGATTAGGCTTTGAAAACCGAGATTATCCCCAAGCCGAACTGGCAAAAAGTTATTATCACGCGGCAATGGAAGTAGATGTTCAACAAGTTATTCAAGAGGGCTTTGAAAAACAAGCTATTCGAGAAGAGTTAAATAAGCGTAGGATTTATGCTGTGAAAAAAGTAAAATATAAAAAATGATCTTATTTTCTTAGGTCCTAATAGATATTAGCCAGATATGATTTACATTGCATAGGAAAACTTTGATTCTTTTTAGGCATCAATATTGCTGCTTCTTTCCAGAGTTAGGGGCGAATTAATTTATCCCCACTTCCTATTATTGATTTTAGTGCAATATAAAAGGCTTCTTCTATCTTATCTTCTGTAAAATAGACACTAGAAAAGACTTCCCAAATTTTCCCAAGACCGAATGTTTTAGGATTCATTCTATAATTCACTGTAAAATTCTCGGTACCAACTGATTTCAAATTTAGTTCTTTTTTTAAAGTATTAAATACCACTCTATCATTACCAAATCCTTGAATATTCCAAGTCGTAGCTAAGTTTTGAGCTACTTTACGGCGAAAAGCATAACAATTGATATCGACAAAAGGCTCAAATGCTAATTTAATCGGAAAACTTAATTCTTCAAATTCAAAATGAGCAAACTCAGGATGTTCACATCCATAAAAACCGATGCTATCTACAGTATCTTTACAGAGAAAAGAACCATCCATTCTTACCATATTTCTGAAGCTATAAACCCAGTCTGATGAAGAGCTTTGAAAAGCATCTGCTAAAGTTTCAATATGATTAGATTCATAAAAATTATCATCATCAAGAAAACAGATTATATCTTCTTCAACAATAAAAGGAGCAATAGCATTTATTCGGCTATTATACCAACCACCTTTACCCGTATTAATAGGTAAATAGATCGGGATTACATCAGGATATTTTGCGATAATTTTTTCAGATGCTTGCCAATAATCTTTGCCATCAATAAATATATAATGTTTTACAGGATAAGTTTGATTTCTCACACTTACTATAGCTTCTTCTAATTCAGAACGTCCAATTGTGCTAGTAATCACAGCAAAAGTTAAATGCTGTGTGCTGTGCTGTGATGTATTCATTATTTAACCTTCTATTTATCGTCAAAGACAATTTAAAAATAAAATCCCTCTTTAAAATATAAAGAGGGAATGAATTATTTACTCGTACTCTTCTAACCAAATCGTTAAAATTGCTTCAAGAATATGTTCGTTTGATGCTTCCGGATCATCATCAAAATCTTCCATTTCGCAGATCCATTTGTGCATATCGGTAAAACGTACCGTAGTTGGATCTAAATCCGGATTCATATCATACAGATTTTCTGCGATCATTCGGGTATCTGTCCATTTCATTAGTGTGCTGCCTCATTTGCGTGATTTAAGTTATATTTTGGAATTTCAACAACTAAGTCTTCTTCGCCCACAATGCATTGACAACTTAAGCGGCTATCCATTTCCAATCCCCAAGCTTTGTCTAACATATCTTCTTCTTGGTCTGTCGTGTCGTTTAACGAGTCAAAACCCTCACGAATCACAACGTGGCAAGTGGTACAAGCACAAGAACAGTCGCAAGCGTGATGAATTTCAACACCGGCATCGTGTGCAACTTCTAATAAATTATCCCCAGCTTTAGCTTCAACAACCATACCTTCTGGGCAGAACTCTTCGTGTGGAAGAAATACAATTTTTGGCATCTTAATTTTCCTTTAATTAATCCCATTCAATATTATCTATATGCTCACCAATGAAGTTTAAAATTTCGTCTTCATTTTCAACCAAATAGACGATAATATTTTTCAATTCTCTCGCTTTTTCTTTGCTTTTCTCCGAAAGCGGATAAGTTACATAATAACATTCGGCTTCCGGATCTTCCTCTAATAACTCTAATAGGCTTGGTCGATAAATACTAAGATAAGCTCTTAAAAATGCCGCCCAATTATAGCCGTTCATATAAGCGACTTCATATTCAGCATTAATCCGCTCGCCCAATTCAAAAATACGGTTATCTTCTAAATCAAATTCCACCGCAACGATTCTAAACTGCTCTGAGAGTTCGGTTTTTACATAATTAGACATAAAAGCTCCTTATGCAAGATCGTCCATTTTTTTCCCTGCCAACGCTTTTTGAATAGATAGATTCATACGACGTGCAGCAAATTCTTGCGTGGCTAAATCTAAATCTTTAATTCCTTGTTGAATTGCTAGGCGATCTGTACCTGATTTTAACTCAATTAAACGAGCTAATTCTGCTTCAATCGCTTTAAATTCTTCGATGCTTAATACTTCTGAACCGTCTTCTTTCAATGCCACTACGACACTATCAATCACACGGGCTGCTTCTACCCTTTGTTCAACAAGCTGACGGGCTTCCATATCTTCTTTCGCATTTGTCATAGAAGATTTAATCATCTGAGTAACTTCTTCATCAGTTAAGCCGTAAGATGGTTTAATTTGAATAGATGCTTGAACCTTCGTCGATTTTTCCATTGCCGTTACATTCAATAAACCGTCTGCATCCACTTGATAAGTTACGCGAACTTGTGCCACACCGGCTGCCATTGGCGGAATTCCACGTAATGAAATCTTACCTAATGAACGGCAATCTTCTACCAACTCACGCTCCCCTTGTAGCACGTGGATAGTCATTGCAGTTTGACCATCTTTCGCTGTAGTAAACTCTTGGGCTCTTGCGACAGGAATAGTGGTGTTGCGTGGAATAATTTTCTCCACCAAGCCGCCCATTGTTTCAATGCCAAGCGATAACGGTACAACATCTAGCAATAGCATATCAGCATCTGGTTTATTGCCAACTAAAATATCCGCTTGCACTGCTGCACCGATTGCCACTACTTTGTCCGGGTCGATAGAAGTTAAAGGTGGTTTACCAAAAAATTCGCCCACGCTTTCACGCACAAAAGGCACTCGGGTTGAACCGCCAACCATCACTACTTGCAATACTTCATCAGCTTCTACACCAGCATCTTTCAATGCTCGGCGACAAGTCATTAATGAGCGTTTTACAAGCGGTTGAATTAGCTCATTAAATTGCAAACGGCTGACTGTGCCTGTCCAATTTGCAAATTTCACCTCAAATTCGACCGCTTGTGAAAGAGCAACTTTTGCTTGAGTCGCTAAGGTTAATAATTCACGCTGTTCGCTTGCAGTTTGGGGTTTATAATTAGCTTGTTCGGAAATCCAATCAGCTAATAAATGGTCGAAATCATCACCACCGAGTGCGGTATCACCTGCAGTTGCCAGTACTTCAAATACGCCTTTGCGTAAACGTAAAATAGATAAATCGAAAGTACCGCCACCTAAATCATAAACGGCAATCACGCCTTCTTGCCCGCTATCTAATCCATAAGCAATTGCCGCCGCCGTTGGTTCATTTAATAAACGTAATACATTCAAACCTGCAAGGCGAGCCGCATCTTTAGTGCTTTGGCGTTGAGCATCATCAAAATAAGCAGGAACAGTAATGACTACGCCCGATAATTCTCCGCCTAAACGTTTTTCTGCGAATTGTGCTAAGTGGCTTAAAATATCTGCTGAAACTTCAATCGGGCTTTTATTCCCTTGTGCAGTTTGAATGAGCGGCAAGCCATTTTCGCTCGCATTAAATTGATAAGGTAAATTAGTATAACGTTGCTCAACATCAGCAAGCGAACGCCCAATTAAACGCTTAGCGGAAATAACCGTATTTTGTGGATCAAGTGCTGCTTTTGCAAAAGCCTCAACACCGACTGTTTTTTCAGTTTCGCTGTAATGCACGACCGATGGCACTAATGCTCTTTCTTGTTCATCTAACAGCACTTGCACTTGTCCACTACGAACTGTCGCAACTAATGAATTTGTTGTGCCTAAATCAATTCCTACTGCTAATCTATGTTGATGTGGTGCAGCGGTTTGACCCGGTTCAGAAATTTGTAATAATGCCATTATATTTTTATCTCTCTAAATTCTATTACTCTTTCCCCTTGTGGGAGAGAGTTAAAACTAAGCCACCGAATAACCCATATTTTCAGGGGCAAAGATGCTTTGGTAGTGGCGTTCAATCGGCACCGCAATTTTGCTGTTTAAATCTAAAATTTGATGACCTTGCAATTTTTCCACATCGGCTTGCCAATTTTCCCAGCGAAATGCCTTGTAAAAAGCATTTAAATCGCCCGCTAACGCCCAGCCTAAAAATTCAGAATAGCCGAAATTTAAATTTTCCCATTTATGCGTTTTCGGGTGATGGTAATACACTTTGCCGATATCATCCCCAATTCCACCTGCATTAATGGCAAAATAACCACCAATCGCATCATCCGCAATCAGCAAATGGCTTGGTTGCTCGCCAGATTGTTTAAAAGTTTTACCGAAGTTCCAATCAAATAAACCTCGCGGTAATTTTTCATTGCCCGAGCCTAAAATGCGTAACCAACCGTGATCAATTAAAACACCACCTGTTTCATAAAGCATTGCTCCAAGTGGGGAACGAGTGGAAAGCTGCATTCCGACTAGTGCTGAGCCGGCATCTTCAGGATAACTGACCAAAATCTGGTAATGGTTTTTAGCTTGGGCAAACCAGTCTCTTAAAATTAGCCAAGCGGATTGTTTATCTAATAATTCTTCTAAACTTTTCATTTGCAAAATCCTAATAAAATTAGACCGCTTATATTTACATTTCAAACAACTTTTCTTCTACTTTCTCAATTTGAATAATTAATTTTTTGAAATAGCGTAATTTATCGGTTAGGGCATTGGCTTTTTGCCATTGTTCTGCATTTAATGCCGTTTCAAGCTGTTGAAGTACTGTTTTTTGTTCTATTTTAATCTGTTTTAAAAAAGCGGTTAGTTCAGTTTCATCTTTACGATGTTCAATGGTTTCGAGTTTTTCGTGCCATTCAAGCTGTTGCATTAAGAAATCCACATCTCGCATACTTTTTTCTTCGAGATTTTTAGCTTCACCTGTATGGATTTCAATAATAGATTCTGCTCGTAAAATCGGATCTTTAAGAACATTTAGTGCATCATTCACATCTGCCGATTTTTGTACTGCTTCAAGTTGTTCTGCACTAGAACGGCTGGCAAAATTATCCGGATGAAGCTGTTTTTGTAAAGCAAGATAACGCTCCGAAAGCTGGGCGTTATCAAGTTGGAATTGAACAGGCAGATCAAAAAGTGTAAATGGGTTACTCATTTGTTCTCCTTACACACTAAAGCTTTCGCCACAACCACATTCATTTTTTACATTTGGGTTGGTATATTTAAAGCCTTCATTTAAGCCTTCTTTTACAAAGTCTAATTGCGTGCCGTTAAGGTAAGTGAGGCTTTTTTCGTCCACAATCACTTTTACCCCGTGTTGCTCAAATACGTTATCGTCTTCATTTAATACATCAACAAATTCCAGTACATAGGCTAAGCCCGAACAACCCGACGTTTTTACGCCAAGCCTTAAGCCTATACCTTTGCCTCTGTTTTCTAAGAATGTACGAACTCGGTTTGCGGCGGCTTCTGTTAAGGTAATACTCATAGGTGTCCTTATGTGAATGGATTAAATCAAGATAGAAATAGCAAATGCAAGCGGTAAAATTTTGCAAATTTTTTGCAAAAATCGACCACTTGCATTTATTGTATCATATTACTTCGCTTGTTTTTCTTTATAGTCTGCGATCGCTGCTTTAATCGCATCTTCTGCAAGAATTGAGCAGTGAACTTTTACCGGTGGTAATTCCAGCTCTTCTGCGATGTCGCTGTTTTTAATTGCACCTGCTTCATCTAAAGATTTACCTTTTACCCACTCGGTAATTAACGAACTTGATGCGATTGCAGAACCGCAACCGTACGCTTTAAAACGTGCATCTTCAATGATACCTTGCTCGTTTACTTTAATTTGTAAACGTAAAATATCACCACACGCAGGTGCACCTACCATACCTGTACCTACATCTGATGCTTCTTTATCAAATGTACCCACGTTACGTGGATTTTCGTAATGATCGATTACTTTCTCGCTATATGCCATTTTTGTATTCCTTCCAATTTAATTTATTAATTAATGATGGTTCCATTCGATTTTGCTTAGATCCACACCGTCTTTAAACATTTCCCAAAGTGGAGAAAGTTCACGTAATTTCACAATCGCTTTTTTCACGATTTCGATAGTGTGATCGATCTCTTCTTCCGTTGTCCAACGACCTAATGTGAAACGAATTGAGCTGTGAGCTAACTCATCATCACGACCGATGGCACGCAACACATAAGAAGGCTCTAAACTTGCAGAAGTACAAGCTGAACCTGATGATACTGCGATATCACGTAATGACATCATTAATGACTCACCTTCAACAAAGTTAAAGCTGATGTTTAAGTTTGAACCTACGCGTTTACCTTCTTCCATTGAGCCGTTTACATACACTTCTTCGATATCTTTGAAGCCGTTGTATAAGCGATCACGCAATACGGTTAAACGAGCCATTTCGCTTGCCATTTCCTCTTTCGCAATACGGTATGCTTCGCCCATACCTACGATTTGGTGAACAGGTAATGTGCCTGAACGCATACCACGCTCGTGCCCACCACCGTGAATGATCGCTTCTAAGCGAACACGTGGTTTACGGCAAACATATAAACCGCCGATACCTTTTGGTCCGTATAATTTGTGGCTTGAGAAAGACATTAAATCAACATTTAAGTCTTGTACATTCACTTCAATTTTACCAACAGACTGTGTTGCATCTACGTGGAAAATGATTTTTTTCGCACGGCAGATTGCACCGATCTCTTTAATTGGTTGGATTACGCCCATTTCGTTATTTACGTGCATTACTGACACTAAAATGGTATCTGGACGAATTGCAGCTTCAAATTTTGCTAAATCTAATAAACCGTCTTCTTCAGGATCTAAGTAAGTTACTTCAAAACCTTCACGCTCTAACTGACGGCAAGTATCTAATACCGCTTTGTGTTCAGTTTTAACTGTGATGATGTGTTTACCTTTTGTTTGATAGAAGTGTGCAGCACCTTTAATTGCAAGGTTGTCGGACTCAGTTGCACCAGACGTGAAAACGATTTCACGGCTGTCTGCACCGATTAAATCAGCAATTTGGTTACGAGCTACATCAACCGCTTCTTCCGCTTCCCAACCGAATTTGTGAGAGCGAGAAGCCGGGTTACCAAAGATACCGTCTTTGGTCATATATTCCATCATTTTTTTCGCAACACGTTCGTCCATTGGCGTGGTTGCTGCATAGTCCAAATAAATTGGTAATTTCATTGTTACTCCTAGTTAAAACAACTCACAAGCGGTTGTTTTTATTAAAAATTTTGCAATTAGTGATGATGAGGATGTTCGTGACAATGTTCTTTTTCACAATCGTGATCAGCGTGTTCCTCGGCTAAATCCGCCACTGAAATTGTCCCTAAGAACTGCTCAATTTGATCTTCTAATCGCTCCCACAAAGAATGCGTTAAACATTGAGAATCTTTACGGCAGTTACCGCTACCCTTACATTTAGTAACGTCAATATTTTCATTAACCGCAGAAATAATCATTCCTACGCTAATTTCTTCCGGTTTTTTACCTAATTGATAACCACCACCCGGACCTCGAACGCTCTGCACAATACCATCACGGCGAAGTTGAGCAAAAAGTTGCTCTAAGTATGAAAGCGAAATTGCTTGGCGGTCTGAAATATCAGCTAAACTCACCGGCTCTGATTTACCGTGTAAAGCAATATCTATAATAGCTGTTACTGCATAACGCCCTTTTGAGGTAAGTTTCATAAAATATCCTCGTAATTTTATCCAGAAAACCTCTGGAGCAATGTGTAAATTTTGATATAACCCACCAATTTAGTCAATCATTTAAGCACTAATCAGTGTGAAAGGTTTTATATATTAAAAAAACGTAAAAATAATGGATCTATTATACGAAAAAATAGCCCAAAATACCAAAAAATAAACTTATTTATAAACAATATAATTTCATTACTCTCACGTTTAACTGATCGGAACAGTTGAAATTTTGCAAAAATTGATTGATAGCATACGTCTTGCTCTCTAAAATCAGTCCGTTATATTTTTAACAATCGTAATTTATTATTAAAATTAACTATTTTTCATATTATTTAAGAGACTTATTATGAAAATTTTTTCAAAAACATTACTTGCATCATTAGTTACACTTTGTTCAGCAGGCACTGCTCACGCAGCAGCATTCCAATTAGCTGAAGTTTCAACATCCGGTTTAGGTAGAGCTTACGCAGGTGATGCGGCTGTAGCGGATAATGCTTCTGTAGTTGCAACCAACCCTGCATTAATGACATTATTCAAACAAACTGAGCTTTCTGCAGGTGGAATTGTTGTAAATGCTGATGTTGATATTGATGGCACACTTGGTGGCGTATTCAAGGCTTCACAAAAAAATATTATTCCTACAGCTGTAGTACCAAATTTATACATTGTTTCTCCAATCAATGACCGTTTTGCTATTGGTGGTGGAGTGAATGTAAACTACGGTTTAAAATCTCGCTTTGCTCCTGACTATGCTGCAGGTGTTTATGGTGGTAATACTCAACTACAAGCAATCAATTTTAATTTAAGTGGAGCATACAATTTAGGCTACGGATTTAGTGCTGGTGCAGGCTTAAATGTTATTTATTCTAAAGCAGAATTTATCCGTCATTTAGGTGTTGGCGGTAAAATTTTAGGTTCTCGTTTAGAACCTTTAGCTGCGAATGCTGCAAAAACTCTTGCACAAATGCAAAATGGTACAGAAGTTTCTCGTGTACACGGCGATGAATGGAGTTTAGGCTGGAATGCTGGTTTAATGTATGAAATTAATGAAAGAAACCGTTTAGGTATTGCTTATCACTCAGCGGTAAACGTGAAATTTAAAGGGCATTACTCAAACGCATTCCCAACAGCATTTAATGGATTATTAGCAATACCAGCCATTGCTGCACAATCCCCTATTAGCCAAGCGACCGGTGGTCAAGAAATTCCTGGACGTTTAACATTACATCTTCCAGCTTATTGGGAAATTTCAGGTTATCACAAATTAACCGACAAATTAGCAATGCAATATAGCTACAAACGTACAGAATGGGAAAAATTCAAAGCCTTAACCGCTTATGGTGAATCAGGTAATGTACTTCTTCATAAAGAAGAAAATTATAATGACTCTTCGCGTGTTGCGTTAGGTTTCTCTTATGATGTAAACGAAGCATTAACCTTACGTACAGGTATCGCTTATGATGAGACTGCAAGTGTAAGAAGTCCGTCTATTTCTATTCCTGATACAGATCGTACTTGGTACACACTTGGTGCAACTTACCGTTTTACACCAAATCTTTCTGCTGATTTAGGCTATGCTCACCTTAGAGGTTCAAAAAATACTTTTAAAGAGGGCAGTGCAGTATTTAATGTTAAATCACGTGCAAACCTTTACGGCTTAAACGTAAACTATAAATTCTAATTTAATGAATTAATGTTAAAAGAGGTGTAAACTAAATTACACCTCTTTTTTATTGAATTTAAAATGAAATCTCAAATTTACTACGATTATTACCAAAGCCCTGTAGGTAGATTACTTTTACTCGCCCAAAACGAAGGGTTAATTTATATTGAATTTGAACAAGAGCAACGCACAACTTCTGTTGAACCATTTACCAAAGCAAGCTCTACAAGCGGTGCAATTTTAGAAATTTTTTGCAAAACAAAAGAGATTTTAGACCGCTATTTCGCAGGGGAAAAAATTCCCTTTCAGCAGTTAGATTTTCTTGCTCCACAAGGTACGGAATTTCAACAGTCTGTTTGGAAAATTTTACGTGAAATTCCTCACGGCGAAACCACAACCTATGGTGAAATTGCCAAAAAATTAGGCAAACCAAGTGCTATGCGTGCGGTAGGCGGAGCGGTTGGGCGAAACCCAATTTCGATTTTAGTGCCTTGTCATCGGGTGTTAGGTAAAAATCAAACATTGACAGGGTTTGGTGGTGGCTTACCAAATAAACGTTTTCTGCTGGCATTAGAAGGAATAGCCTATCAAGATAAAGGCATTGAATTTGTGAAGCCGAAAATAAAGAAATGGTAGCGTAGGACGCACTTAGTGCGTCTCTACGTATTCCTTAGCTAATTGTAAATCAGTCTGCCATTTTGAACTAATGATTTCTGCCCATTTCTCAATATTTTGCTCCCACTGCTCGCCATTATCAGACTGGGCAAGTTGAGCAATTTGTTGTAGTTGATGTAACCCAACCGATGCCAATGCCCCTTTGATTTTATGAGCTTCGTCCGCTGTTAATTTACGACTTTCGGCAGAATTTGTGATTTGCCAATCAGTTAAATAACGCTGTAAATTTTCCAAATAAGCTGGCATTAACTCAGCAAATAAATCCATATTGGTAAGAACATTTGCTTTCCCCATTACCTCAACCAATTCATTGAGCATTCCGATGTTATAAGATAAATTGTCAGAATTATTCGCTACAAGCGGTTGTTTTTCTTCATTTTTTTGCAAGAAGTCATTATCAAAATAGTGATTTAGGCAATTCAATAAGGCTTCTAAAGATAACGGCTTACGAAGTACATCGTCCATACCCTGTGCTTGATAATCTTTTTGATTTTGAATGACATTCGCCGTTAAAGCGATAAGTAGCGGTAAATAATCAATTTCCTCGTTTTCATAACGGTTTCTTAATGTTTGTGCAATATCAAAACCTGTAGTATCAGGCAATTGAATGTCTAATAAAATTAAGTCGTAGCTATTTTGCTCAAAGCATTTAAATGCTTCTTCTCCTGTCATTGCAACATCAACTTCGCAGCCCACTTTTTCTAACATTGCTTGAGCAACCACTACATTCATCTCAATATCTTCAACTAAAAGCACCTTTAATCCGTGCTTTTGAATATCTAGTTCAGGCTTGGTTTCCGTACTTTCTGCGTGAATAGTTAGGGTAAAGGTTGAACCTTGATTTTCTTGGCTTTTTACCATTAAATCTCCGCCCATCAGTTTTGCAATACGTTTTGAAACCGATAGACCAATGCCACTCCCTTGTGCTTTTTTCTCTTTCGAGTTTTCGGCTTGGTAGAACATATCGAAAATTTTGCGTTGATCTTTTTCAGGAATACCAATGCCTGAGTCCGCCACACTAAAACTAAATTGCTCTTTCTCTAATTGGCAAATTTCCAGCAAAATTTGACCGCTTGTTGGGGTAAATTTCACAGCATTACTGATTAAATTCCATAAAATTTGGCTTAGACGGGCGTAGTCCGTATAAATATATTTAGGTAAATTCGGGGGATATTTTAATTTGAAATCAATATTTTTATTACCCGCCATAAAGTTACCGAAATTGGCGATATCTTGAATTAATTGCTCAAATTCAACCTCTTTTCTAAACAACTCAATGCGGCTACTGTCAATTTTTTCTAAGTCGATAATATCGCCAAAAATATGTGCTAATGCCGTTGCACTCATATTGATGGTTTTGAGGTATTCTTGCTGCTTTTCGCTTTGTTGTTCATCAAGCAAAATTTGGCTTAAGCCAATAATTCCATTCAGCGGCGTGCGTAATTCGTGGCTAATCGTTGCCATTAAGATCGTTTTATCACGATTGTTTTTCTCTAATTTAGCGTGGAGATAAGCATCTTGCTCTCGAAGCTCTTCCAGATCTTTTACTGCTTTTTCTAAGCGTAAACGAGAACGCTCCAACTTTTCTACTAAAAGTGTAAAAAAGTAAAGCACAAAAGGGGCAGAAATTAAGCCAAATGCGATGGAACGTAAGATATCCACTACAACTACTCTGCCTATAAATAGATAGGTTAATCCACTTTGAATTAAAATTGCGGAAACGGCGACCACAAAAAAACCGAGTAAAGAGGCTCTTAATCGCCCTAATCTTAATACCCAATTTACATATTTTTGACTAAATTTTTTAACTTGCATAATCTTCAATCCATAAAAAAGCAGATCTTTCGATCTGCTTATTCTACTCTATTTTTTTATGGTTTGCCTTTGACGATTTCATCAACCCATTGGAATAGCTCTTCTAAGTCATAATCGCCTGAATGTGGCACACCCCACGGGGTTTCATAGTTCACGTTTTTACCTGCCATTTGTAGTTTAATCGCTAGAATAGCTGAAATGGCGAGGGAAGTATCACGATCCGCCGCACCCACTCGAATTCGCCAATGCTCTGCCGCATTTGGATTATCCAAATAATACATTGGGTTCATTCTTTTCACCATTTGCGGATCGGCTAAGTTGATGCTCTGATTTGATGAACGTTCTGCACTATAAAGCGTGAAATGGCGATTGTTTTCCGTATATGTACCAAATAAATTATTTTCGCCGGAAGTCGCATTCAACGTATCAAACGCAGGTGGTGATTTCATTCGTTTATCTGAAAATACATAACCGAACCAATCTACGCTACTGACTTTGCCATTCTCAAATGAAAGCCAGCTGATTTGTTGGAAAGCTTTTTTCTCCTTGCTATTTTCCGCTAATTGGCTATAGGCTTTATTGGCGGAATGTTTAATAACATTTGCCAAATAATCTTTAAACGAGCCATTGCCTTTTGGATCGAGCGTTAGAGGGTTACCCTTATCATCAACTAAATGTAAGCTGTTCAAATAAGTCGGAAAGCGTTCTGCCAACTCATTGGAGACCCTAATTTCTAGCTCACTTAGCGATCCTTCAATTTTTGGCATTGGTTTTGAGCGATTATTATAACTATCTGCATTTAAGCGGCTCATATCCATTCGGCTATATTCATTAACGCCATTAAATTGCCATTCATACGCCATATCCGCATTTTCAAGATTAGTAATAGGGCAATAAGCTGAAACGGCAAAGATTTTATCACTTGCTTTCAATGCCCCAATTTCATTGAAATACGGCTCATAATCAAAATGATCGGCTGAAGCCCCTAACAATGCAGATAATGCCCCACCTGCACTAGTGCCGTTTGAGATAATTTTATTCGCATCACCCGGCATTGTTTCATCATTTGCGTGCAAATAACGTACGGCGGATTTTAAATCAATAATCGCAGCAGGGGCTTTACCGATAAATTTCCCCTCTTTTTGTAATGTACGACCTCTTGCTCCAACACTTGCCACAACATAGCCTTTAGACAAGGCAACCAAAATTGCACTTGGTGAACCATCACGCCCTTTTTTATCGTAGCTTGCAGCTTTAGCCGGCATATAACCACCTACCGAGTTTGGCAAGAAAATCGGTGCGGTATCCGCTTTATAACCGTTAATCTCGCCCTCGTTATAATAGGCTTCAGGCACATAAAGATTGAGGGTCTGATATTCAGGCTCAACCGGATTACCAACATAAACAATTCTCTCAAAGGCACGAAATTGGATTTTCTCACCATTTACTTCTGCTTCAACAGAACGAGCGTTTTGATCGTTAAACGTTAAATCGTAACCTGAGTCGGTTTTGTTAAAGAAAGGAATAGGCTCTTCTACAGGTTTTTCAGGCATTGTCGCAAAAGACCGGGTAGTTAATGCCATTACAGCAATCATTGTAGATAAAATATTTAGTTTCATTTTTATTCTCTAAATTGAAATCGGGGCTATAAATGTCTAATCAATTAGCAAATTATTCTTTATGCTATGACCAAAAATACCCGAAAATTATCCATATATTAATTCAATACGGCTCAACCCGGTATTTATCCCATTTGCATAACGTTTAGGAATAAATCCTTCTATATAGCCATCTTCAGCAATCACTTCATACTGACAAATAAGCCTTTCATCTTGAATCTGAGGTGATGAATCAAAAGTATGAGAAATAACAATGCTAGAATGTAACTTCCAAACTACTTTATTGCCTTTTTTAAGTTTTGGAGTTGCAGCACGGAAAATAGAGCCACCTTCATTACAGCCAATATGAGTTAAGCTAAAATCAAAACCTACCTCTGAAATAGGATTTGCATTCATAAATCCAAAAATCCTATCACTTGCATATAGATCTTGCTGTACATAGCCCCAAACTTTTTCTCTTAAAAAATACTGATCGGTAAATCGACTTGTATCACCATACTTTCTAACATAGTCATACATTTTCTCTGTTACATTCGGAATACTACCGGCAATGGCTCCCCAGAGCCCAGCTAAAATTAATTCTGTATGAGAGCCTGAATCTCGAATCGTATGAAAACGGCAACCGCTTGCAATCCATTCTGCAACAGTCGTCGCCTCCCTTTTAGAGATAACGGAATCTGCATCTCTAAATATAATATAACCTACACTCTCATCGTCCATTGCCAAAAAACGCCACATTGTTTTAGGCAAAGATTTTTCTTCACCTTGCACATAAATAATTTCACTATGAGGACTTGTTAATCGTTGAATGGCTTCTTCAGGTACTGTTTCATCTACATAAAAACGACAGATCCAATTAGGATAAACTTCATTAACTAGTTGTACATTTAAAACTGCGGTTTCGATATATGCAGAACTTGCACCAAATAGAGAGAAGCTAATAATTTTTTTCTTTTTCTCTATATCAGATTGAATTGCAGGTAAGGCAGGTAAAATCGGATTATTTACTTTATGTTGAGCGTGTCTTAGTTCTAAAGCGGCTCTACCATAAGGGGCTGCATTTTTCCAATCGAAAAGAGCACCATAGGCGTGGGATAGCACATCAAAATTATTGATCTCGCTTGGTTCAAGTTCAACTGCTTGTAGTGCATAGCTAACAGCATCTTGCCAGCGTTCAAGTTTAATACACATAGTTGATGCTGCCGATAAGAAAAAATCAGTGTCATAGCCAAGCAGCAAAGCCTGTTTAGCAATATCAAGAGCTTTTTCATAATTTCCAGTTTTTTGATAAAGCAAAATTTCTTGTCTAAACTGTGTCGCTTGAATATGTATTTCCATTTTTATCTCGCTTATATAACTATTTTGTTAGTTAATCTTAATAAGAACACTCTCTTTTATCAAATTATATACATTAAAAGAGAGTGATGCCCGAATTATATTAGTTATTTTTGGTACAAATCATCTCCAATAAAATAAACAAATAATCGCCACAATCGCAATCGCTACGCCTAAATAGTTCACTTTATGGATTTTCTCTTTAAAGAAAAATGCTCCCACGAATGTGCCTAAACAGATAACACCTAAGTTCATCCCGGTGAAAACTAAGGTTGGGTCGTATTTCATCGCTTGGTGGGCTTGAATGTAGAATAAAATATTGCCGAAATTTAAAACACCAAGTAATAAGCCCGTTAATACGCTTGGAACGTGCCATTGAGTGCGTTTTAGCAGTAAGTAGATAAACATAAAACAGCCCGCTCCAATAAAGGCAATGGCTAGAGTAACGGGGAATGCCGAGCCGGATTTGGCGATCTGTTTGAATAAAATATCATTTACGCCATAACCTACCCAAACAAGGAAAAGGCTGATAATCGCAATTTTGCCGCCTTTTTCCATTCCTTGATTACCTTTCCAAAGTAAGCAGCCTAATGCAACAAAAGCTAATAACAGAGCCATTAATTTATTATTGGTAACTTGTTCGCCAAAAATAGTGAACGCCGCCAAAATCGGTAGGAATAATGATAAACGCTGTGCCGCATCAGTGCGGATAATCCCTGCAAATTCCAATGCTTTTGCTTGCACTAAGAAAATAGTTGGCAACGTGATGCTTAAAATTACAAAAATATAAGCAGACGGATTGGTTGCCATAATTTCAGTGATAGATTGCCCTTGAAAATCGGGCTTAAGCAATAGAAACGTCATTGTCGTTGTTACGATATAGTTTACTGCAATGCTTTGATCGATTCGAATGCCTTTTTGGCGAGCGTATTTAATTAATACCCCTACCGTAACACTACATAAAATAGCAAAAATAAGTTGCAACACTTTTTGTTTTCTCCTTTTAAAAATGAAGGCTGTATTCTATAAATATGTTCAATTTTTCGCTAGTAGCAAGCGGTTAAATTTTGCTGAAAATTTGCAAAAAATTAGAGAGTTCCGACCGCTTGTAATAGAAAAGTGCTAAAATGATTTCAAACAAGCTGTATAAGATTAAATAAATATGGAAAAGCTCTTTGATATTAACGAACAAGGTTTTAGCATTCGTTGTAAGCTCTTTTATGAAAAAGAGCTTCATAACCTTGAAAATGTGGTACTCATTTTGCACGGTTTTGGTTCATCAAAAGATTTAAAATCGAACACCAAATTTGGTGAACGTTTAACCTCAAAATATAAAGGCTATGCGGCGATTGCTTTTGATTTCCCTTGCCACGGAGCCGATGCCCGCAAAAACTTTCCGTTGCCGAATGCCAAACCTATTTGCAAATTGTGATCGATTACGCCAAAAACACGCTGAATGCGAAAAATATCTATGCTTACGGCACGAGCTTTGGCGGATATTTAACGTTGAAATATATTAATGAACAGGGTAATCCGTTCCAAAAAATTGCTTTGCGAGCTCCTGCTGTACAAATTCATCATTCATTGATGAGCCGAATGAGCGAGGAAGAACGCCAGAAACTAGCAAAAGGTAAGGAAATTTTGTGGGGCTTCGACCGCCAAATGAAAATCAGCCAAGCCTTCTTTGACGAGCTGGCTGGAGGCGATATTTTCCAAAATGATTATTTGGAAGTTGCCGATCAAATTTTTATTTTGCACGGTACGGAAGATGAAATGGTACCATTAAGCGTTTCACAGCAATTTGCCGATAATAATGTGATTGAACTGCTCCCTATTGAAGGGGCAGATCACGCCTTTTCTAACCCGAAATTAATGGACGTTGCTATCGGCAAAATTGTAGATTTTTTTGCTCCCTAACTTAATCTTTCGCAAACTTCACTAAAGTTGGATTGACGATACGTTGATAATCTGTCGCATTCAGAATAATAGAACATTCTAATGTGCCGGCATTAAAGGCTAATTCATCGTAACGCTCAAATAAGCTTGGCTCAGCCACCAACAACAAATCGGAATGGAAACTAAACGGCGGAATTGCTCCAAATACACAGTCGGTTAATTCTGCCACTTCCGCCGGGCTGGCAAGTGAGGCTCGAAGCCCTCCAAGATGCTAGGCAATTTTGCTTAAATCTGCTTGGTAATCCGCCGGCAATATTGCTAATACTGCCTGTTTTATGCCATTTCCTTTTACTTTGCAGACTAACGCCTTTGCTCCTTGCCCTATTTCTGTACCACGAATTTTTGCCACTTCTTTTGATTTCCCCGCAGAAGAATGTTCCACTATACGATAGTGGGCTTGATGTGAATCTAATAATGCCGTAAGTTGTTGAAAAGTTTGTTCTGACATTGTTTCCCCTTACAAAACAATAACTAGCGGTCTTTTTCTACTCAAAATTTGCAATTATCCTCATTTTAACGCCCAAACATTTTTTCCGGGTTTTCCGGCTGCTCAACTAAAATTAAAATCGCAGCATCCCCCCCCCACTCTTTTGGAGCTTGGTGTAATGCCATAATTTTCGGGTGTTGTACAAGCCAACGAGGAATTTGATCTTTCAGTGTGCGAGTGCCAAAGCCTGTCATAATACTGGCACAAAACACTTTCTCTCGCTCACAAGCCAAAATTAAAGCTGCCAACTCTTTTTTCGCTTTTTCTCTGGTCAAACCGTGCAGATCCAGAAACAGTTCCGGCTGAAAATCACCCCGTCTGAGCTGCTTTAAAATATAAGGATCAACATCTTCACGCAGATATTTCACTTTTTCATTTTCTTCTTTGAGCAAAGGCTCATATTCATCAGAAAAATAGAACTCAATATCCGCTTTTTCTTTTAACTCTCGTAATTCCTGTAGTTTTTTACGAGGTTCTGATTTGGGTACATAAGTATTTTGTGTTATTTTTTTCGTGCCTTTAGCCGCTTCTCTAAATAATGCAAATTCGTCTTCTAACATATTCTCTGACATAATCTTTTCCTTCTCTATAATTTTTACATTCTAACACAAAGCAAAATATGGTATAAAACAGCAATTCTATAATTATGCAAAAGGCACTAAAAATGTTTAAATATAATATCGAACTTCTTGATGAAATTGCAGCCCTGCCCGTTGTGAATGATTTAGCCACCATTCAAGATATGATGCGTTGGGCGTATAGCTATTTCAATGCTTCCGATCTTTACTACGGGCACGGTTATGACAACGCGTGGGACGAAGCCCAACAATTAGTATTAGCCGGGCTTTATCTGCCTTTTGATGTGCCGGAAGCACTTTACTCTTCCCGATTAACACGAGCGGAAAAAGAACGTGTTATCCACTTAATTTGCGAGCGTTTAGGCTCTCGTAAACCTGTGGCTTATTTAACTCACTCAGCTTGGTTCTGTGGCAGTGAATATTATGTGGACGAACGTGTGATTGTGCCACGCTCCCCAATCGGCGAGCTGATTAAAAAGGGCTTTAAAGGCATTATCAAAAACGAGCCACATCGCATTTTAGATATGTGCACCGGCAGCGGTTGCATTGCGATTGCCTGTGCAGAGCGTTTTCCAGATGCGGAAGTGGATGCAGTCGATCTTTCACTCGATGCGTTAGATGTGGCTCAAATTAATATTGAGCGTCATCAAGTATCACATCGTGTATTCCCGATCAGCTCAGATTTATTTAACGATATTCCGCAAGATAAATATGATTTGATTGTAACTAATCCGCCTTATGTTGATGCAGAAGATTTAGGCGATATGCCGGAAGAATTTCACCACGAACCCGAATTAGCATTAGGTTCGGGAGCAGACGGTTTGGATTTAACCAAACGCATTTTGGCACAGGCGGCAGATTACTTAAATGATAACGGCGTGTTAGTGTGCGAAGTGGGAAATAGTATGGTACATTTAATCGAACAATTCCCAAGCGTACCGTTTAACTGGTTGGAGTTTGAAAATGGCGGATTGGGTGTGTTTAGTTTGACGAAAGAAGAGTTAGTAAAATATCATCATTTATTTGCTTAAATCTGCCTCCCCTCTCTCTGATAAATCATTCTGAACGAATGATTTATCTGTCTCTCTCCCACAAGGGGAGAGAGCAGACATACTTCTATTTTAACGCTTTTTGCAATCGTCCTTGATTTTGAGCTAATAAACTTTCCGCTTCCTGCTTATCTAAATTACCTAAAATCATCATAATCGCTAATTTTGCGTTATTTTCAGCTAATTTTAATGTATTTTCAGCTACATATCTTTCACATTCGGTTGCTTGCATTACAATACGGATTGCTCGAGCTTTAAGCTTTTCATTAGTGGCTTGCACGTCTACCATTAAATTTTGGTAGCATTTGCCAATTAAGATCATTGAGGCAGTTGTCAGCATATTCAATACTAACTTTTGTGCCGTGCCTGATTTCATACGGCTTGAGCCAGTCAGCACTTCTGCCCCTACAACCGTATCAATCGCAATATCCGCAATTTGTGCCATCGCCGAATGAGGGTTGCTGGCAATCGAAACTGTTGTTGCTCCTAGAGAATTAGCATATTCCATTGCCCCTAGCACATACGGCGTTCTGCCACTTGCTGCAATACCGACTAATACATCTTTTTGCGAAAAATTGACCGCTTGTAAATCAACTTTTCCCTGCTCACGGTTATCTTCCGCCCCTTCAATCGGGAAACGTAAAGCCTTCTCACCACCGGCAATTAAGCCCACGACCATTTCAGGTTTGACACCATAGGTTGGAGGACATTCTGAAGCATCTAGTACACCTAAACGCCCGCTCGTTCCGGCTCCCACATAAACTAATCGTCCACCTTGCTGAAAGGCAACCACGATTTTTTCTACTGCTAAAGCAATTTGCGGCAAGCATTTTTCTACTGCAATAGGCACTTGCTTGTCTTCATTATTGATAATCTGCACAATCTCTAATGCAGAAAGTTCATCAATATTCATTGAGTTTGGATTACGCTGCTCTGTGATCATCTGCCCTAAGGCATTGAGTAAATTCTTTTCTGTCATTTTTCTCGTTATTCCGCCGGGTAAATCACCCCTAAACTTGCCGATTTTTTCGCCCCTGTTACACTTGGCATATTACTTGGTAAACTATGCATTCGTTGATAAGCCAGCCAAGCAAATGCAGCGGCTTCGACATAATCAATATCTAAACCAAACTCGGTTGTGGTTGCCACACGCCAATTTGGCAGAAGTGCAGATAATCTTTCCATTAACAATGAGTTTCTTGCTCCACCACCACATACCAACAACAGGCAAGG
The DNA here is from genome assembly GCF_036880405.1 of Mannheimia indoligenes. Taxonomy (NCBI): domain Bacteria; kingdom Pseudomonadati; phylum Pseudomonadota; class Gammaproteobacteria; order Pasteurellales; family Pasteurellaceae; genus Mannheimia; species Mannheimia indoligenes. The sequence goes on from NZ_JBAJJM010000007.1 coordinate 242,991, forward strand.
CAATTCAGTTTCAAGTGGAATTAATTCGTTGGCAATACTTTTTGCAGTAAATTCTGCAAGCGTACGTTGCACATCTTCAGGCTTGCAAGCGGTGAAATTTTGCAATTTTTTTGCAAGCCACGTTAAATTGAATAACTCTCTCCCTGTGCTTTTGGGGGGAACTTTACTGAAAAACGGTTCATTCAATAATTCAACTAATAAGTCAGGCATAATCTGACCCGATTTCGCCCACTCGCCGTTTTTGTCGTATCTTTTGCCTTGATGTTGCTCGATCCAGCTATCCATCAGCGTATTCCCTGCCCCTACATCATAACCAATAGTTGGGCTATTCGGTTTTAGCACTGAAATGTTACTAATACCACCAATGTTTAGTACCACCGTTAAACGATTAGCATCACTAAAAATTGCCTGATGAAAAGCCGGCACAAGTGGTGCACCCTGCCCTCCAACTGCCATATCTTTACGACGAAAATCGGCAATAGTAGTGATGCCTGTTTTGGCTGCAACTAAATTCATATCACCAATTTGTGTTGTAAATGGATAAACGGAATCCGGAGAATGCCAAACCGTTTGCCCGTGGCAACCAATGGCTTGAATATGTTCTGCTGTTAGCTGATTTTTCGCTAAAAATGCATTAATGGTTTGTGCATAAAGCGAGCCTAAACGGTGGTCGATTTCCCCTAGCTTTTGTAGATTGGTTTCGCCTGTTTTAAGCAACGCAGAAATATCCGAACGTAATTCCTCCGGCATTGGAAAGAAATCACAAGCGGTCATTTTGGGCGGACTTTTTGCAAAATCCATTAAAGCAATATCTACGCCATCAAGGCTCGTGCCAGACATAACGCCGATATAATAATTTTTACTCATTATCTATTCATTGCTCCCTTATCCCGTCTGAGCTGCCTGAGCGACTTTGAATTTGTAGGAAAAATTTAGTGTTTGAGCTTGCAACGCAAGCGAGTTTTAAATTTTTTCGTTAAGCAAATTCAAACAAAGCGAAGAAAGCAGCGAAGTTCGGGTCGCCTTTCTTTGGTTACTTTCTTTGGCGAAGCAAAGAAAGTAACAAACGATTTATTGACGTGCCATCCGTAAATTTTCCGGCACTTCCTCAAAATTCGATCTAAACGGATTAATATCCAACCCACCTCGTCTGGTGTAGCGTGCGTAAACAGTCAATTTTTCAGGCAGGGCGAATTGCATTAGGTCGCAGAAAATCCGTTCCACACATTGTTCGTGGAACTCGTTATGTTCACGGAATGAGACCAAATAACGCAATAATTTTTCACGGTTTAGCTTTTTGCCCTTGTAGTGAATTTGTACACTCCCCCAGTCCGGCTGGGAAGTAATTAAGCAGTTAGATTTGAGCAAATGGCTCACTAAAGTTTCTTCTACTACATCATCTTCTGTGATGTTTTCTAAATAGTGGGTTGAAAATGCGTAGCTGTCGATTTGGATATCCTGCTCATCAACGCACTCGCCTTCGAAATCAACAATCGGTTGTTGCGTGTAGTGCGATAATGTGTAAATTTTTACCGAAACTTGACCGCTTGCACAGTTTGCGAGATCACGTTGGATAGTCTGCTCGACTTCCTCAATGGAACTGAATTTGGTTTGGTTAAAACTGTTTAAATAGAGCTTAAAACTTTTCGACTCAATTAAATTTTCGGTTTTGAAATCAATAGCAACATCTGCAATCGCCACCTGTGGCAAGCCGCTTTTATTAAGCCACGAGAGTTCGTAACACGTCCAAACATCAGCCCCTTGAGTAAACGGCTGAGATTGTGTAATCCCCAACCCATCACGGTTTAATTTGCGGGGGACGGGTTGTAAAAGCGAAGCGTCATATTCGCTTTTATATTCGGTTTTCTGCCCAAGTTTTAGGGCATCGAGAGATTTATCGTTGTAGTTCATTTTATTTCTTATTTAATGTATCTAACTAAATCCACTAGGCTGTCTAGCACTAAATCGGCTTTTGCTTCACCTTCTGCGGTAACGGCTTTGCCTGTTCTTACCAATACTTTGGTTTTCACGCCGGCATTTTCCGCTGCTAGTAAGTCTTCCAATTTATCGCCCACCATATAAGATTGGCTAGGATCGATATTCAGATCTTTAATTGCTTGCTCAAACATTCCTGCTTTTGGCTTGCGACAATCGCAATCTTCACGGTATTCGCCTTTTCCCTCCGGATGGTGTGGGCAGTAGTAAATGCCGTCTAGCACCACGCCGTAATCTTCATCGAGCGACCAATCCATCCACTCAGTGAGCTGCATAAATTGTTCTTCGCTGAAATAACCCCGAGCAATGCCGGATTGATTGGTAACCAGCACGAGCAAATAACCTTTATCTTGAAGCTGCTTTAACGCTTTGCCAACACCGTCAATGAACTGGAAATCATCAATTTTATGCACATAGCCGTGATCGATATTAATTGTGCCATCACGATCAAGAAAAATTGCTTTTTTAGCCATCAATTTGATCCTTTAATAAAATCGACCACCATTTGATGATGTTCGCTTGTTTTGAATTTATCAAAAACCTGCTCAATCACGCCTTGTTCATTCACTAAAAAACTGATGCGATGAATGCCATCATAGGTTTTGCCTAAAAACTTTTTCTCGCCCCATACACCAAAAGCCTCTGCCACTTGGTGGTCTGGGTCTGATAACAAAGTGAAATTAAGCTCTTTTTTCTCGACAAATTGAGCCAGTTTTTTCGGTAAATCAGGGCTAATTCCAAGCACGACTACGTTGAGTTCATCAAGTTCTGATTTGCTATCACGCAACCCACACGCCTGTGTAGTACAACCCGGAGTGAGAGCTTTGGGGTAGAAATAAACTAACACTTTTTTGCCTGTAAATTGGGAAAGTGAAACCGCTTCATCAACCTGATTTTGAAGGGTAAATTGAGGAGCTTTATCGCCAACTTTTAAGATATTCATTTGTAATTTTTCCATAAAAAATAACCGCTTGTATTCTACTACAAGCGGTCGATTCTGGGTATTTTTTTGCAAATTATTCTAAAAACCCTTCCAGCAATTCATTTAAGAAGAGTTTGCCGTGTTGAGTTATTTGCCAATGGGTTGGGGTTTCAGAAATATAATTTTGGTTTAACGCCCAATCCATTGTTGGTTGGACGATTTCCCGATCTAATCCTGTAAACCATTCAAACTCTTGTTTTGGCGTGGCTTCAAGCAATCTAAAGCGGTTCATAAAAAATTCAAATGGGCGGTCGTCTAACTCAATCAAATCTTGGCTATAACGATACTCTCCTCGCATATAGCCTTTCGGGTGTTTGGTTTTGCTAAAGCGGTAAATTTCGCCTGTCGGGTAAGAAATTTTACCGTGAGCCCCACAGCCTATTGCCAAATAATCGCCAAACCGCCAGTAATTGAGATTATGGCGACACCGGTAGCCTTTTTTTGCATAGGCGGAAGTTTCGTATTGCTCATAGCCTGCCGCCGTTAAAAGTTGATGCCCCTGCTCAAAAATATCCCATAATTCATCATCATCGGGCAAAGTTGGCTTGCGGTAATAGAACATCGTATTCGGCTCAATAGTGAGTTGATACCACGATAAATGAGGTGGATTGAGAGCTATTCCCTGTTCTAAATCACTTAATGCTTGTTTTACCGATTGGTTCGGTAAACCGTGCATTAAATCAATATTAAAACTGTTCAAGCCTGATTTTGCAGAATTTTGGGCGAAAATGACCGCTTGTTTTGCCTCTTGGCTATCGTGAATACGCCCAAGCTTGAGCAGTTTTTCAGGCTCAAAACTTTGAATACCCATTGAAATGCGGGTAACGCCACCTTGTGCGTAACCTAAAAATCGCTCTGCTTCGGCTGTTCCCGGATTAGCTTCCAACGTAATTTCAATATTCGGTTCAAAAGGAATTCGCTTTTCTACTTCTTTGAGTAAATAAGCAATGCCTTCTGCTGAAAAAAGACTTGGCGTACCTCCGCCAATAAAAATGGAGTGCAATTTACGGTCGCCGATTGCCACTTGGTAAGCGGTTAAATCTTGAGATAAATCTGCAAGGAGATGTTCGATATATTCTTGTTCAGGAATTAACCCTTTTTGAGCGTGGGAGTTAAAATCGCAGTAAGGGCATTTTTGCACACACCAAGGGATATGGATATAAAGGCTTAAAGGCGGTAAAATGAGTTTCACGTTATATATTTCGTTATGTTTAAGAGGCGTAAATAATAACGAAAAGCAAATAAAGTGGGAAGTAGATATTTTTTCGTGAGCTAGATCACAAATTCAAAAATTACCGCTTTACCACTTTGTTGTTAATGATATGATGATTTCGTTTCAAAAAATTAATATGTTTTGATAAATTCACTTCATATTAAAAACAAACTATCCAATATAGCGACCTTAAGGAGCTTACTATGACAAAACAATTTGAACATAACGAATCACGTCGTGGTTTTATGAAATTGATGGCTGGTGTGGGTGCAGGTTTTGCATTCAGTAGTACATTAGGCACATTCTCAGCACCGGCAGCAGCGGCAACAGCTCCTGCAAAAGGCTCTGTGATTGAAGCAGGTATTTCTTACTCTCTTTCCACAGGGTTCGATCCCTTGCGTACCACCGGTGCAACACCAATGGCGGCAAATCTCCATATTTTTGAAGGACTCGTGGACTTACACCCAGCCACTCGCGAGCCATACTTAGGTTTAGCGGCAAAAATGCCGGAAAAAGTGGACGATGTAACCTACCGTGTAACACTACGTGATGGTGCGGTATTCCACGATGGTAAACCAGTTACAAGTGCGGATGTTGTTTTCTCTTTTGAACGTGTATTAAACCCGGAGAACAAATCTCTGTTCGCAGGTTTCGTACCATTTATTGAAAGTGTGAAAGCGGTTGATGAAAAAGTCGTTGAGTTTAAACTCAAATATCCGTTTGCATTATTTAACGAACGTTTAACTATCATCAGAATTGTACCAAAACACGTTGTTGAAGCAGTGGGTGAAAGCACCTTTGATGCAAACCCTGTAGGTTCCGGTCCATACAAATTTGTATCAGCAGTTAAAGATGATAAGATCGTGTTTGAAGCATTCGCAGGCTACAACGGTATCTACCCTGCTAAAGCTGAGAAAATGATTTGGTCGCTCTTATCAGATGATGCGGCTCGCGTAACTGCACAAGAGTCTAAACGTGTTCAAGCAATTGAATCAGTGCCATATCTTGATATTCAACGCTTAAAATCAAAAAGACAATCAGTTGAGTCTGTTCAATCATTCGGCTTACTATTCTTAATGTTTAACTGTGCGGAAGCTCCGTTTAACAACCCGAAAGTACGTCAAGCATTCCACTATGCGTTAGATACACAAAAAATGATCGATGTGGTGTTCTTAGGTAATGCACGTGCAGCAACATCTTACTTACAAGAAACTCACCCTGATTATGTGAAAGCAGCAACTCAGTATGATTTCGATAAAGAAAAAGCTGCGGCATTATTAAAAGAAGCCGGTGTTGATAAATTAGAGTTTGAGTTACTGGCAACAGATACTTCTTGGGTAAAAGAATGTGCACCATTAATTCTTGAATCTTGGAATTCCATTCCGGGTGTGAAAGTAACTTTACGCCACTTACAATCAAGTGCGTTATATGGTGAATTTATCGCATCAGGTAACTTCAAAGTTGTTGTAGCACCGGGCGACCCTTCTGTATTCGGTAACGATGTGGACTTATTATTAAGCTGGTTCTATCGTGGCGACGGTTGGGCGAAAAACCGCTATCGTTGGTCTGATACGCCAGAGTATGCAGAAGTGCAAAAACTCTTAGATGCAGCAGTGGCTGCGAAATCTCACGATGAGGCAAAAGCAGAATGGGCTAAAGTGTTCAACATTGTCGCTGAACAAGTTCCGCTCTACCCACTAATCCATCGTAAATTACCAACTGCGTGGGATGATAAAGCCTTAACTGACTTCCAACCATTACCAACCACAGGTATGTCTTTCTTAGGCGTTGGACGTAAATAAGCCTTGATACACGGCTAAACAAGCGGTCGGTTTTTGGGAAATTTTTGCAAAAGTTCGACCAAAACCGACCGCTTGTAACTTTCGATTTATTCCCAAGTTTTTCCGTGTTTTCTATATAGCATAGAGTGCGTTTTACGCACTGACAACAAATCAACTAAGTGTATTCGCACTCAACCTTCCACTAATGTTTTATAGTCGGAGATAAAGATGGAAATTGTACTTCGCCTGTTATTCCGCCGTGTATTGGCTCTGCCGGTAATGATTATCGGGGTAACAGCATTAGTTTTTATTATTTTACAGTTCACGCCGGGCGATGCTGCAACCGTTGCATTAGGTGATGCAGCCAGTGATGAAGCTAAACATTTATGGCGTGAGCAACGTGGGTTAAATGATCCGTTATTGGTTCAATACTTCCGTTTTCTCGGAAACCTTCTCGTGTTAGATTTAGGGGTAACTACACCGCCTGAATTACCGATTTCATCAATGATTGCTAAAGCTTTCCCTATCACATTGCAATTAACCTTTATTGGTGTGATTCTAGCTGCGATCATTTCATTCACATTAGGGGTATTTGCCGCTCTTCATCGTGATCGTTTAGCAGACCAAATTATTCGTCTGTTCTCGGTTGCAGCTGTTGCAACGCCTTCTTTCTGGCTCGGTATTTTATTAATTCAATACTTCTCACTTGAACTGGATTGGTTACCGTCCGGTGGTTATGTGCCATTTAGTGAAAGTCCGAAAGAGTGGGCTATCTCAATGGTTCTGCCATCGCTTGCATTAGCTATTCCGGTTTGTGCATCACTCATTCGTGTGGTACGTACAGCAATGGTTGAAGAGATGGACAAAGACTATGTGCGTACGGCAATTGGTAACGGCGTGCCTTATCCAACTGTTATTCGCCGTAATGTATTGCGTAATGCGTTAATTACACCGGTAACTGTACTTGGCTTGCGTGTCGGTTACTTACTGGGTGGTGCGGTCGTTATCGAACAGATTTTCGACTTACCGGGAATGGGTAAATTAATTTTCAACGGAATTACTAATGTGGACTTAAACTTAGTACAAGGCGTGGTACTAACCATTGCATTGACTTTCGTATTAGTAAACATCATCGTTGATATTCTTTATCTGATTATTAACCCTAAAATTCGGAGTCTATAATGTTTCGTCAAGGATTAGCAGACAGACTTGCTTCTGGCGGGGCAAGATTCAAAGCATTATCAACCGCCTCCAAAATTGCCTTAATCTTCTTGATTTTTATGGCTCTTGTGGCAATTTTCGCACCATTGGTTGCACCTTATGATCCACTGCAAACCCTACGCCCTGTGCAAGCTCCGGGTTCAGAATATTGGTTCGGTACAGACCGTTTAGGACGTGATATTTTCTCTCGTATTGTTTACGGAGCTAGAACTTCACTCTTTATCGGCTTAGGTGCAGTAGCTTGTGCGATTGTATTTGGTAGTATTTTAGGTGCAACAGCTGCAACGGCTGATAAATTCGGTAATGAAGTGATTATGCGTCTGATGGATATTCTAATGGCATTCCCGGGCATCGCACTTGCAGCTGTATTATTAGCGACTTTCGGCAACTCTTCACCGATTATTATCCTCACAATTGCGATTGTTTACACACCACAGTTAGCTCGTGTGGTACGTGCAAACGTGGTTTCACAATGGGAAGAAGACTACGTGCGTGCTGAGCGTGTAATTGGTGGTAGCCGTACTTACATCTTATTAAAACACGTTGTGCGTAATACCGCAGCACCTGTTTTAGTGTTCGCAACAGTAATGGTTGCTGATGCCATCATCCTTGAAGCATCACTTTCTTTCTTAGGTGCAGGGGTTCAGCCGCCACATCCATCTTGGGGTAATATCTTATCTGAAGGTCGTAACTTAGTATTAAGCGGCTTCTGGTGGGCAACGACATTCTCAGGTTTATGTGTACTTTTAACGGTATTATCATTAAATATTCTTTCTGAAGGTTTAACTGATGCGTTAGCCAATCCAAAAACCAAGAAAAGCCCGACAGCAGCGAAAAGCGATGTGTCAAAACCGCTTTCAACAGACGTTCAAGAAGCAATGGCTGAAGGCTTGGCACTAAAACGTTATTTATTACAATTAAACCAAGCAGAAACCGTACGTACTGACCGTATGCAACTTAATCCAAATGCAAAACCGATTTTGCAAGTGAAAAACTTATCTATTCGTTTTCCGAACCGTTATGGTGAAACACCATTAGTAGATAACATCAGCTTTACCGTACACGAAGGCGAAACAATGGGCTTAGTAGGTGAATCTGGTTGTGGTAAATCAATTTCTGCCTTCTCAATTATGGGCTTATTACCAAAAACAGCCAAAATCACCGGGGAAATTTTGTTTACTGACCGTGCGGGCAATCAACACGATTTATTAAAAACTGACAAGTTGAACGATCTTCGTGGTCACGAAATCTCGATGATTTATCAAGATGCATTAAGTGCCTTAAACCCATCAATGCGTATTCGTGAGCAAATGGAGCAGTTGATCAGTCGTGGCGGTAAACAATCGGCAGAGACATTACTCAAATGGGTACATCTTGATCCTGAAAAAACACTCAACCGTTACCCACACGAGCTTTCAGGTGGTCAGCGTCAGCGTGTGTTAATTGCAATGGCATTGGCTCGTGAACCAAAACTATTAATTGCGGATGAACCAACCACTGCATTAGACGTAACCGTTCAAGCAGAAGTAATTAAATTGCTTAACGAATTGCGTGAAAAACTCGGCTTTGCAATGGTGTTTGTGAGCCACGATTTAGCCTTAGTTGCTCAAATTGCTCACCACATCACGGTTATGTATGCAGGTCAAGTAGTAGAAGCATCGCCAACCAGCGACTTGCTAATGCACCCAACGCACGAATATACACGAGGCTTATTAGGTTCAGTACTTTCAACCGAATGCCGTGCAGAACGCTTATATCAAATTCCGGGCAGTGTGCCTTCTCCGTTTGACTTTGCAGACGGCGACCGTTTCGCCAGCCGCTCATTGCGTCCTGATGCGAATCCGAAACAACAGTTGAAACTTGTTCCAACTGGAGAACACCCACAACACGTTTGGGCATCTCACTTAGAAGAAAATCAGGGAGCTAAACTATGAGTATGAAACCCATTAAAGAACAGCCAATTATTGAGCTGAGAGATATTGTTGTCGAGTTTCGCTCCCGCGATGGAACACTATTCAACCCGAAAAAATTCCGTGCGGTAAATGGCGTGAGTTTAGATATTCACGCTGGTGAAACAGTCGGCATTGTAGGGCAATCCGGTTGTGGTAAATCAACATTGGCAAGCGTCATCATCGGCTTACAAAAACCGACTTCAGGTACGGTAAAATTCAACGGCTTACAGATGAAATATGGCAGTGCAGAAGCCCGTAAACAGTTTGGTCGCCAAGTATCGGTTATCTTCCAAGATCCGGCAACCGCCCTTAACCCTCGTATGCGTGTACTGGATATCTTGAAAGATCCGATGGACATCCACAATGTGTTAGAGCCAAGCGAGCGTGAAAAAAGAGTTTACGAACTCTTAAACCGTGTAGGTTTACCTCGCTCTGCTGCCTTAGTTGAACCAACTCGTTTATCAGGTGGTCAAAAGCAACGTGTGGCGATCGCTCGTGCATTGGCTCTTAATCCAAATTTGATAGTAGCAGATGAGCCGACTTCCGCACTGGATGTATCTGTTCGAGCTCAAGTTCTGAACTTACTTGCCGATCTGAAAAAAGAGTTAAACCTTGCAATGGTGTTTATCTCTCACGATTTGCAAACTGTTCGTCAAGTGTCTGACCGCATTGTGGTAATGAATGGCGGTAAAATCATCGAGCAAGGCGAAGCCTCACAAGTCTTCGATAGCCCACAAGATGAATACACCCGCATTCTGTTAGACGCAGCTCCATCATTATTGTAATTGTACTTTTAGTCCTACAAGCGGTAAAATTTGCTGAAAATTTTACCGCTTGTTTTTTTATTTCTATGATCAAAATTATCCAAACAATAGATACTGATTTACTCATTGTCGGCTCTGGCATTGCCGGGCTTTCTGCGGCTGTTGAAGCAAAGAGCAAAGGCTTAAATCCGTTGCTGATTAGCAAATCCACCATTGGTTCCGGTGCAAGTTATTTTCCTCTAAAAGCCACGTTAGGTATTCAAGTAACCGGCGATGAAGCCGACCACGCTCTTTTTAGAGAAGATATTGAACATATCGGCAAAGGCAAAATCAACGCCAATGTAGTGCAGGCTTATATTGAAGACTCGCCGAAAGCTATTGAGTTATTAGACCGAATTGGTTTTAAGCCTTGGAGGCGGAACGACAACCGCCCGGCTTGCTTTGCTAAATATGCTCGCCCGATTTATTTAATTAAAGATTGGCGAGAGGCTGCCATACGAGCAAAACAAATTTTACAAGAGCAGCAGATTCCTTTCTATGAAAATGCCACCCTTTTACATATCGTAACAGACAATAATCAAGTACAAGGGGCAGTATTTTCTCTGGTTACAAGCGGTCAAATTTCTTATATTTTTTGCAAAACCAATCATATTATTTTAGCCGCAGGCGGGATTGCCGGACTTTATAAAGATAACCTCTACCCTGCTGATGTAATAGGCTCACTCCATTCTGTTGCCAAGCAAGCCGGGGCGACTTTAGTCAATCTTGCTTTTATCCAGTTCATTCCTGCTTTTGTTGAGCCCAAATATAAAGTCTTATTTGGCGAACATACGTTGAAATATGTAACAGAAATTACCGATTCGCAAGGCAATAATTTATTCCCTCATTTAAGCCAAACGCAATTTAGTAAAATGATGTTGGAACGTAGTCATTATGCTCCTTTCAGTTTGGATTTTGAGTGCGTGGAATTTGACTTAGTGATGATGAAGCATTTGCTGGAAAATCCAAATGAAAAAGGTATTTATCTCAAATACAGCCCAAAACTCTATGCAGATACAGAAGAATTTTACACCGTTTATTTGAATTGGCTGAAAAATGAAGTGGGAATTGATTTAGTCAAAGATAGAATTGCGATTAAACCTTTTGCTCACAGCTGCAACGGTGGCATTCAAATCAACCAATGGGGTGAAAGTTCGGTGAAAGGCTTATTTGCAATCGGCGAAATTGCTCATTGTATTGAAGGTGCAAACCGTATGGGCGGAAATTCAGTTGGCGGCGGTTTGGTATTTGCCAAACGTGCGGTAGCGGAAATTTCTCGCTCACTAGAACAAGCTAATTTACAAAAAAATGCCGAAATTTCACCGCTTGTAATGGCAGAAAAAGCATTAAATCAGCTTGCTAACTCAAATGCTAATCTTAAACTAACCGCCGGTGAAGTGCTTTCCTCTATTCGAGAAAAAATGGCATTATATGCTAATGTTTACCGCACTCGAAGTAACCTTCAACATCTGCTTGATGAATTAAATCGTTTGGAACAACAATTTGACCCAATCCATCACGCTCAATATCAAGGCATTGAAGTTTACAATGCACTAAAAACCGCTCAATTAGTGGTAAATAATATGCTCAATGAGAAGAGTTTGGGGGCACACTACTTAGATGCACAAAATTAGTCTATAATAGTTCACTTTTCATAAAAAATAATAAATTAGGAGTATAAATGAATAACTACCTACTTAAATTAAAACCGATGACAGCGGTTATACTTTCGCTTTTAACGGTCTTTATCTTAGGTTTTACAATGATTGGGCTTGGTTGGGTGCCACAAATTTCGATTTTAGCGGTTATTGTCATTCTGTTACTTTTCGGATTGCTTAATAAAATTCCGTTTAAAAACATGCAAGAAGGTATGGCAAATGGGCTGATGTCCGGTATCGGTGCAGTTTACTTGTTCTTTTTTATCGGATTATTAGTTTCCGCATTGATGATGTCGGGTGCGATTCCTACTTTAATGTATTATGGTTTAAGTGTGATTTCGCCTGAATTATTTTACATCTCTGCTTTTGCCTTAAGTTCTGTGGTAGGTATCGCCTTAGGCAGTAGTTTAACTACGACTGCAACTATCGGCGTTGCTTTTATCGGTATGGCTTCAGCATTTGGGGCTAACCCTGCTATTGTAGCCGGTGCGGTTGTTTCAGGTGCATTTTTTGGCGACAAAACGTCTCCACTATCAGACACTACAACTATTGCAGCTTCTGTTGTAGGAATTGATATGTTCGCTCATATCCGCAATATGCTTTATACCACTATTCCGGCGTGGATTTTAACAGCTCTTATTCTTTGGTTTTTAACTGAGCCGGCTGATGCTCAAAATTTAGCAAATATTGAGAGTTTAAAAGCTAATTTACAAGAAACAGGATTAATACACGGCTACTCTTTGTTACCTTTTGTTACCTTAATTTTAATGGCAATTAAGCGTGTTAATTCCATTTATATTATTGTTACTACAGTAATGCTCTCCCTGGTTATTACCTATATTCACAGTTCACCAACCCTTGAACAACTAGGCAATTATTTCTTTACCGGCTATAAACCCGTTGAAGGTGTAGATTTAGGCGAAGTAGCATCATTAGTTTCTCGTGGAGGAATTAATAGTATGTTCTTTACCATTACTATTGTGCTATTAGCCTTAAGTTTAGGCGGCTTATTGCAAATTCTAGGTATTTTACCTGCCCTGCTAAAAGGTATTAGTGGCTTCTTAACCAACACCGGACGTGTTACTTTTGTGGTGGCAAGTACCGCAGTTGGTATTAACGTCTTGATCGGCGAGCAATATTTAAGTTTATTATTATCAGGAAATACCTTCCGTTCAACTTACGAGCGTTTAGGTTTAGATCTTAAAAATTTATCTCGCACTATTGAAGATGCCGGTACGGTAATCAACCCATTAGTGCCTTGGAGTGTGTGTGGTGTGTTTATCAGCAGCGTACTCAATGTACCGGTGTTAGACTATTTACCTTATGCGTTCTTCTGTTATATCTGTTTAATCCTCACCTTAATTTTTGGATTTACAGGGGTAACTATTAGTAAAAAAGCAAACTAAAATGTAAAACTAAGCGATAAAAAAATGCCTACAAATTTGTAGGCATTTTTTCTAATTAGAGTTGGAGAACCGCTTGTTTTGATAATTCTCTGGCAAGCTTATCAATATGCAATACATCTGCAATTTCTTTCACTTGGATTGGAGCAATATTTTCCACCACTGTTCGATTTACATTTACAATATCGGTAAAGCGGATTTGCCCATTTAAAAACGCCTCAACGGCAACTTCATTTGCCGCATTCATCGCCGTAGTTGCATATTGCCCTTCGGCAAAAGCCTCAATCGCTAATTTTAAGTTCGGATAACGAGCAAAATCAGGCTCAATAAAAGTCAGCTCTTTTAGTTTAAAGAAATCAAGCGGCAACACACCTGCATTAATTCGGTTTGGATATGCCATAGTGTGTGCAATCGGCGTACACATATCAGGATTTCCCATTTGAGCAATAACCGAACCATCAATATACCGTACCATTGAGTGAATGATTGATTGTGGGTGAATAATAATTTCCATCTCGTCTGCCGTTGCATTAAACAGCCAACGAGCTTCAATGTACTCCAAACCTTTATTCATCATTGTGGCAGAATCGACCGAGATCTTTTTCCCCATCGACCAATTTGGGTGAGCAACGGCTTGAGCAGGTGTAATCGCATCAAATTCATTTAATGGCTTAGTACGGAACGGACCGCCCGATCCTGTTAAAATAATTTTGCTTACGCCTAACTCTACAAGCGGGCAAAACCCCACTTTCTCTTGAGCTTCAGGCGGTAGCGATTGGAAAATCGCATTGTGTTCACTATCTACAGGGAGTAATTTCGCACCGGATTTGCGAGCTTCATCAATAAAAATCTGTCCACAAGTAACAAGAGATTCTTTGTTCGCCAGTAGCACTCTCTTGCCTGCTTTCACCGCAGAAAGCGTTGGTAATAAGCCTGCCGCCCCCACAATTGCTGCCATTACCATATCCACATCAGCGTGAGCACAAAGATCACAAATCGCTTTCTGCCCTGCTAATACCTCGGTTTTTATGCCTAAATTCGCTAACGCTGTTTTCAATTCTTGAGCTGCTTTTTCATCGTCCATTGCAGCAAAAATCGGCTTGTATTGTTGGCATTGCTCGGTCATTAACGAAACATTTTTTCCGCCGACTAAGGCAAAAATTTCGTACTGTTCTTTATTATGCTCAACCACCGATAATGTGCTTTTACCAATAGAACCTGTTGAACCTAAAATCGCTAATTTTTTCATTACGTTTCTCTGTATTTAATAGGGATCTTTCACCCCTACATTTTAATTATATGGATTACCAATTATACGGTTGCAAAATTTTTATAAAAAATGACCGCTTGTATTTAACTTGAAAGTCGTTTTGCCTCAATCACATCATCTAATTGCGATACTCTGGCTAATAATTTATTTAAAATCGCAACATTATTGAGCTGAATTTCCATATCAATAGTTGCAAGGCTTCGTTTGACATCCGTTCGGCTCGAAACGCCTAACACGTTTACTTTTTCATTCGCCATAATCGCACTCACATCTCGTAATAAACCGTTACGGTCATTTGCAATCACACGAATAGTCAAACTCAAGCCTGAAACATAACCTTCCCCCCAATCTGCTTCCACAACACGTTCCGGATTTGCATTCAGTAATTCGTGTAATTGCTCACAATCCGCACGATGAATAGAAATACCCCGTCCTTGCGTGATATAGCCTAAAATTTCATCGCCCGGGATCGGCTGGCAACAACGAGCAATGGAATGCATCAAATTCCCCACCCCTTCAACAACCACATAACCTTTACTTGGTTTTGGCTGGTTGTTGTTTTTATTAACCTGTTTTAGTACCGCCTCATCTTCTTGTTCAGCCGTTGGTTTAATTAATTTTGATTGCAAATAGTGCATTAATTGATGCAGACGAATATCGCCGCCGCCAATACCTGCGTATAAATCATCAAATTGTTTTAAATTATAGCGAGGCAGTGCGTATTCCTCGATTTGTCTGAGCGTGAAGCCAAATTTCTCCATTTCAGCTTCAAGAGCTTCTTTACCAATCGGAATATTCTTTTCACGATCTAATTTCTTAAACCACGCAATAATTTTTGAACGAGCTTTGCCGGTATTAACGAAACCAGCATTTGGATTGAGCCAATCTCTGCTTGGGTTTGGCTCTTTTTGCGTGATAATTTCAACCTGATCGCCCATCTGTAAATGGTAAGTAAAGGGCACAATTCGCCCGGCTACTTTTGCACCAATACAACGATGCCCGATTTCACTATGAATTGCGTAAGCAAAATCCAGCGGTGTTGCTTTTTGTGGTAGATCGATTACCTCGCCTCTTGGCGTAAAGACATAAACACGGTCATCAAAAATTTGTGTCCGCATTTCTGCCACCATATCGCCAGAATCGGCAAGATCGTTTTGCCACTCAAGCAATTTCCGTAGCCACACAATTTTTTCTTCGTAGCCTGAACGCCCTGCGGTTGCTCCTTCTTTATATTTCCAGTGAGCCGCCACGCCAAGCTCCGCATCATCGTGCATTTTTTGGGTGCGAATTTGCACCTCAATGGTTTTATCGCCTTCACCTAATACAACAGTATGCAATGATTGATAGCCGTTAGGTTTTGGGTTAGCAATATAATCATCAAAATGTTCCGGCAAGTGAGTATATTTAGTATGAATAATGCCTAAGGCGGTGTAGCAATCTTCTAAAGTTGGCACAATCACTCGTACGGCTCGCACATCAAAAAGCTGATTGAATCTCAGACGCTTTTTCTGCATTTTTTTCCAAATGCTGTAGATATGTTTCGGACGACCATAAATCTGCACATTATCAATTTCACCCGCTAAACAAGCGGTCAAATCTGCTACAAAATTTGCAATATAGCGTTCACGATCCACACGGCGTTCACCTAAATCAAACTTCGCTATTTGAGTGTAAGAGACAGGGTGTAAAATGCGGAAGCAGTAATCTTCCAGCTCCCATTTAAGTTGCCCTATGCCTAAGCGGTTGGCAAGTGGAGCATAAACGTGGGAACATTCTTTAGCAGCTAATACCGTATCTTCCTCCGTGTGATGGCTGCCATCACGCAAATAAGCAATTCGTTCGGCAAGTTTGATAACTACACAGCGGAAATCATCTACCATTGCCAGCAACATACGGCGGATATTATCAATTTGTAAATCAGATACATTGTGAGCAGAGAGCTGGCGGATATTTTCCATTTCCAGCACGCCTTTCACTAGGTTTTTGATATGATTATTGAAATCTTCTTTTAATTGAACAAGATCAATAATGTTATGCTTCACAAGCGGAAATAAAAGTGCTGCAACCAGACTGTCATCGTCCATATTTAAGCCGTGTAACACTTCTACCATCTCAATGCCATACCACATCAAACTGTAATCGGCATCGAGCTTTTCTTGAGCGTAATCCCAAGCGTGTTGAATGCGTTCACTCGTTACAGGAGACATATTCAGGCTCGCACACCAGCTTGCTAATTCAAAATTATTTGGATCAAGTTGGTGGGAATAACGAATTGCTACCATAAAGCCTCCTTGTAAATTTTCGTCAAAATCAGACCGCTTGTTATCGCTTGATATGGAGTGTAATTATACGTCTAATTTCAGAAAAAATTTACCCTTTTTATAAAAATTTAGCGTATAGCTTACCACTTAAATTACTCCTTAAGAGGTATCAACCTTGTGATAAATCAAACCTATCAACACAATCATTTGCACGACATCTCTCTCTTGATTAAAATGACTACGTTTTTATTTTTAAATTTTATCTTTTCTGTGGGAAACAATGACAATTTTAGCTTTAGGGATTAATCATAAAACCGCTTCTGTGGGTTTAAGAGAGAAAGTCGCATTTGTTGATGACAAACGTGATCTCGCTCTTACTCAAATTCAAGAAAGCGGATTAGCCGAAAGCGTTGTTATTCTTTCTACCTGTAACCGCACCGAACTCTATTTCCACCAGCCTAATATTTCTCCTCGTGAAGAGAGCGAGGAAAATATTCAGTGGCGTGAACAATGCTTCCAATGGTTTGCTCAAATTCATCATCTTGATGAAAATGAACTACGTGAATGCCTCTATTTCAAACAAAATTTAGAAGCGGCTAACCATTTAATGAAAGTGGCAAGCGGTTTAGATTCTCTCATTTTAGGTGAACCTCAAATTTTAGGACAGGTAAAACAGGCTTATCAATATAGCGAAGATTTTTACCAACAACATCGCAAAACGATGTCTACAAAGCTCTCTCGCTTATTCCAACGTACCTTTGCAACGGCAAAACGCGTGCGTTCTGAAACCGAAATTGGTAGCCAAGCAGTTTCTGTTGCCTACGCTGCTTGTGGTTTAGCTCGCCAAATCTTCGATAATTTCGGTAAATTACGCTTCTTGCTTGTTGGTGCGGGTGAAACCATTGAATTAGTAGCTCGTTATTTAATTCAACACGGTGCGAAAAATATTATGGTAGCAAACCGTACTCATATTCGAGCAGAAATGTTGGCAGAAAAATTAAATGCCCCGATGCAAATTCTCTCACTGAGTGCATTGCAATTAGGCTTAAACCAAGCGGATGTAGTCATTAGCTCCACCGGTAGCCCAGATATGCTAATTACAAAAGAGATGGTTGAATTTGCTCAGAAACAACGTCAATTTGACCCACTATTGCTCATTGATATTGCTGTTCCTCGTGATATTGATGAAAAAGCCGGCGAATTAGATGGGGTTTATTCTTATAGTGTGGATGATTTACAAAATATCATTCAACGCAATATGGCTCAGCGAGAAGAAGCGGCGAAACAAGCGGCTGAAATCGTCAAAGAAGAAAGCAAAGCCTTCTTTGAGTGGTTAAAGCAGCAGCAGTCAAGTGATCTTATCAAACGCTATCGCCAAGATGCGGAACAAATCCGCCAAGAGTTATTAGAGAAAGCTCTCCAAGCAATAAATCAAGGGCAAGATAGCCAACGTGTTTTGAGTGAATTAAGTTACAAACTAACAAACCAACTGCTCCACGCACCAACCCAAGCCTTGCAATCTATGGCAAAAAGTGGAAATTCAACGGGCTTGCAAAGTTTTTCTAAAGCTCTCAGGTTGGAAGAATAATTTACCTATAAGTTAAATTTTGGACGCACGCTGTGCGTCCCCACGCCAATCTATATTTCTTATCCTTTCTTCTGATTTTAACTTTCCTCAAATTTCCGCTATAATAAGCCAATTTTTGCAACACATTGCAAATCACTGAATTTAGAGGATAAAAAATGACTCCTGTTGTTGCCCTAGTTGGCAGACCAAATGTAGGTAAATCTACCTTATTTAACCGCTTAACCCGTACCCGAGATGCGTTAGTAGCAGACTTTCCAGGCTTAACCCGCGATCGTAAATACGGACACGCCAATATTGCGGGCTATGATTTTATCGTGATCGACACAGGCGGTATTGATGGCACAGAAGAAGGTGTGGAAGAAAAAATGGCAGAACAATCGCTACTCGCGATTGAAGAAGCTGATGTAGTGCTTTTCTTAGTCGATGCTCGTGCCGGCTTATTGCCTGCGGATATTGGTATCGCACAATATTTACGCCAACGTGAAAAAACCACTGTGGTGGTTGCTAATAAAACAGACGGTATTGATGCTGACTCTCACTGTGCAGAGTTTTATCAGCTCGGTTTAGGCGAAGTAGAACAAATCGCTGCCGCTCAAGGGCGTGGCGTAACACAACTTATCGAGCAAGTGCTTGCTCCACTTGGCGAACAGCTAAATGCAGATCAAGCGGTCGAAAACGATGAAAATTTTGCAAATGATGAAGCAGCTGACGAATGGGATACTGATTTCGACTTCGACAATGAAGAAGATACCGCATTATTAGATGAAGCATTGGAAGAAGATGCTGAAGAGTCCATTGAAGATAAAAATATCAAAATTGCGATTGTCGGCAGACCAAACGTAGGCAAATCAACCCTCACTAACCGCATTTTAGGGGAAGAGCGTGTGGTAGTGTATGATATGCCGGGTACAACCCGTGATTCTATCTACATTCCAATGGAGCGTGATGGTCAGCAATATACCATCATTGATACTGCCGGCGTGCGTAAACGTGGCAAGGTCAATTTAGCGGTTGAAAAATTCTCAGTCATCAAAACCTTACAAGCCATTCAAGATGCCAATGTGGTGCTTTTAACCATTGATGCTCGTGAAGGGATTTCTGATCAGGATTTATCGCTACTCGGCTTTATTTTAAATGCAGGTCGTTCACTTGTAATTGTAGTAAACAAATGGGACGGCTTATCGCAAGATATTAAAGATCAAGTGAAATCAGAATTAGATCGCCGTTTAGATTTTATCGACTTTGCCCGTGTGCACTTTATTTCTGCATTACACGGCTCCGGTGTGGGTAATTTGTTTGATTCGGTGAAAGAAGCTTACGCTTGTGCCACCCAAAAAACGTCTACCTCAATGCTGACCCGTATTTTGCGTATGGCAGCAGATGAACACCAACCTTCATTGGTAAACGGTCGCCGAGTGAAATTAAAATATGCTCACCCGGGTGGTTATAATCCGCCGATTATTGTAATTCACGGCAATCAGGTAGAAAAATTAGCGGATTCTTACAAACGCTATTTGAGTAACTATTTCCGTAAGAGTTTGAAAATTATCGGCTCGCCGATTCGCATTTTGTTCCAAGAAGGGAACAACCCATTTGCGGGCAAGAAAAATAAACTCACCCCGAACCAATTACGCAAACGTAAGCGTTTGATGAAGTTTATTAAGAAAAGTAAGAAATAAATTATGCTCTCTCGCCCTTTGGGAGAGAGACCGAAAAATGTTTCGTACAGAAACATTTTTCAGAGAGAGGCAAGCGGTTATTTTTTATGAAAATTTTGCACTTTCCTCTCCCTGAAATTTACTTCTGCACGAAGTAAATTTCTGTACCTCTCTCACAAAGGGCGAGGGTGAAATATCAAAGGATTTCTATATGATGATGCAATACTCTCCAAAATTTAATAATGCTAAAGTTCTAGTACTAGGCGACGTAATGTTAGACCGTTACTGGTTTGGTGCGACAAACCGTATTTCGCCGGAAGCACCTGTGCCGGTCGTTAAGGTGCAAGATATTGAAGAGCGTGCAGGTGGTGCTGCAAACGTAGCAATGAATATTGCGAGCCTTGGTGTGCCAGTTGCCCTTCACGGTTTAATTGGTCAAGATGATGCCGGGCGTGCTTTAGATACGTTACTTAATTCACATAATATCCAAAATCATTGTGTCGCAATTGATTCACACCCAACTATTACGAAATTGCGGATTTTATCTCGTCATCAGCAATTATTACGCTTAGATTTTGAGGAAGGTTTTCAAAATGTTGATTCAACTGCCCTACTTGCAAAACTTTCGCAAGAAATTACCGCTTACGGAGCGTTAATCTTATCGGATTACGGTAAAGGCACGCTTGAATCAGTGCAACAGATGATCCAGATTGCACGCAAGGCTAATGTACCTGTGTTAATTGATCCTAAAGGCACGGATTTTGAGCGTTATCGTGGAGCAACTTTACTCACTCCAAATATGTCGGAATTTGAAGCCGTTGTTGGGCATTGTAAAGATGATGATGAAATCGTGGCTAAAGGCTTGAAAATGATTGCTGATTTTGAGCTTTCTGCCTTGCTAGTTACTCGCTCAGAAAAAGGAATGACATTACTTCGTCCAAATCAAGAGCCTTATCACTTACCAACTCAAGCAAAAGAAGTTTATGATGTAACTGGTGCGGGAGATACCGTAATTAGCGTATTAGCTACAGCGATTGCTGATGGTAGAGCTTACGAAGAAGCTTGTTATTTAGCCAATGCAGCAGCTGGTGTTGTGGTTGGCAAACTTGGCACATCAACCGTTAGTCCTGTTGAATTAGAAAATGCCATTCATCAACGAGCCACGACAGGCTTTGGTGTAGTCTCCGAAGAAGAGCTAAAAGCTATTGTGTTAGAGGCAAAAAAACGTGGTGAGAAAATTGTAATGACAAACGGTTGTTTTGATATTCTCCACCCGGGGCACGTTTCTTATTTAGAAAATGCACGCAAATTAGGCGACCGCTTAATTGTGGCAGTGAATACTGATAATTCGGTTAAACGCTTGAAAGGCGAAGATCGCCCAATTAATGATTTAGATGCTCGTATGGCTGTATTAGCCGGCTTAGCGTCTGTGGATTGGGTAGTGCCTTTTGATGAAGATACACCGCAACGTTTAATTGGTGAAATCTTGCCTGATTTATTAGTAAAAGGTGGCGATTATAAACCTGAAGAAATCGCAGGTAGCCAAGAAGTATGGGCAAACGGTGGAGATGTTCGGGTGCTAAACTTTGAAAACGGTTGTTCTACAACGAATGTGATTAAGAAAATTCAATCATTATAGTGTTATGGAAAAAATCATTATTGATACAGAGCAATTTCAGCGGATTATTTCTCGTATTTCCCATCAAATTATTGAAAAGCACGGGGATTTACAAGATGTCGTGATTGTTGGTATTAAACGCCGTGGGGCTGAAATTGCAGAACTTATTCAAAAGCGAATTGAAGAGTTAGCACAAATCCAATTGCCGAATATGGCATTGGATATTACGTTCTATCGTGATGATTTGGATTTAATCTATCAAGATCCTGTATTTACCGGAGCAGAAAATCAACTCAATCTTAACAATAAAAAAGTGATTTTGGTTGATGATGTACTGTTTACGGGTAGAACTATTCGTGCCGCCTTAGATGCATTGCTTGATTTTGGCAGAGCTGCCAGAATTGAATTGGTTATTTTAGTAGATCGTGGTCATCGAGAATTGCCAATTCGAGCTGATTATGTAGGAAAAAATATCCCTACTGCAAAAAATGAGCAAATTCAGGTAAAAACCTTCTCTTATGACGGCATCAATCAAGTGATCTTAGTTCCTGCAACGGATAAAGAAAGTACTTAATTTAAGTGAACCTTTTCGATAAACTTATCTCTAAGGAAAAGATTACTTATTATCTCCATTAGGATTGTTATAAAAATGAAATTAGTAAAATCATTGTTTGCTGTTGCGATTGCAACAATAAGTCTTACCCAAACTACTCACGCTTTTGAAGAACGTGTAGTTGCGTTAGTAAATGATACCCCTGTAATGCAAAGCCAAGTTCAGCGTATGCTTGGCAAGAAAAAAGTAACTGAAGCCTCTCATCGTGCAGCCGTCGATCAAGTCATTGACGATATGCTTGTACAACAAGCAATGAAAGAGGCTAATGTAAAAATCAGCCCGGCAGCAGTAAACCAAGCGGTTGAAAATGTGGCTATCCAGAATGGTATTACCTACGGTCAATTATTAGATGCGTTAGATTATCAAGGTATTACTTTAGAACAATTTAAACGCAATATTGCTCAACAAATGGCAATGGAGCAGGTTCGCCATATCAGCATTGGAAAAACCATTCAAGTTGCTCCTCAACAAGTTCAAGCATTAGCAAACGAATTAATGGCGAAAGATAAAGCTGCGGGTAAATTAAAAACGGTAGTTGGCAAAGAACATCGTGTGAGCCATATTTTGTTAAAAACAAACCCAATTTTAAACGATGCTCAAGCCAAAGCGAAATTAAATAGCTTAATTGCCGATATTAACTCTGGCAAAACAACTTTTGAAGAAGCAGCAAAAGCGAATTCTATGGATTACGCATCAGGTGCAGACGGTGGTGATTTAGGCTTTAACTTCTTAGAGATCTACGATCCTGCCTTTGCAAAAGTAGCCTCTAAGATGAAAACAAATCAAATTTCTGCACCATTTAAATCACAATTTGGTTGGCATACTTTAAAAGTAACCGATATTCGTGAGGGCGATAGAACTGAAGATGCTTACCACCAACGAGCTTACCAGCAACTTGTTAATAAACAAGCAGAAGAAGCCTCGAAAGATTGGATTAAAGCATTAAGAAAAACCGCAAATATCCAATACGTTGGTCAATAATTAAAAAATAACAAGAACCTCGCCTAGCGGGGTTCTTTTCTTATTTCAAAAGGGATAATAATGAGTTCACAAAATTCAAAAAAACATTTAGGTCATACCGCTCGTAAACGTTTCGGGCAAAACTTTTTACACGATATGAATGTCATTCATGGCATTGTGTCAGCAATTAACCCGAAAAAAGACGAATTTTTATTAGAAATTGGTCCGGGTTTAGCGGCATTAACAGAACCCGTTGCAGAATTAGTTGATAAACTCACTGTAGTGGAAATTGACCGTGATTTGGCTGAACGTTTACGCCACCACCCTTTCTTAAATCAAAAATTGACAGTTATTGAGCAAGATGCATTACGTTTTAATTTCCGTGAATATTTTGAAAGCCTAAATTTAGGAAAAGATTCTGTTCGTGTGTTCGGTAACTTGCCTTACAATATCTCTACGCCATTAATTTTCCACTTATTGACGTTCCACGATCTGATTAAAGATATGCACTTTATGCTACAAAAAGAAGTGGTCAAACGTTTATGTGCCGCACCAAACAGCAAGGCATACGGCAGATTAACCATTATGGCTCAATATTACTGTCAAGTAATTCCTGTGCTTGAAGTACCGCCGACGGCATTTAAACCTGCACCGAAAGTGGATTCAGCCGTTGTACGCTTAATGCCTTACAATCAACTGCCGTATCCTGCTAAAGATGTTTATTGGCTCAACCGTGTAACCACACAAGCCTTTAACCAACGTCGCAAAACATTACGCAATGCCCTCTCTACTCTCTTTAGTGCAGAACAGTTAGAAGCATTAGGCATTGATTTAACTGCTCGTGCAGAGAATCTCACCATTGCCGACTATGTTCGTTTGGCTAACTGGTTATATGAAAATCCACCGGCTATTGATACATCAGAAGAATTAGTTGATGAAGATTATTAAAAAGTAAAACAACAAGCGGTCATATTGAGTAAAAAATTTACAAAATATGACCGCTTGTATTTTATATGGCAATTTAAAAACTATTTCGTACCGAAAATTTTATCACCGGCATCGCCTAAGCCTGGAATGATATATCCTTTTTCGTTTAAGTGGCTATCAATTGATGCAGTGTAGAGTTCCACATCAGGGTGTGCTTCTTCCAGCACTTTAATCCCTTCTGGGGCAGCAACTAATACTAATACTTTGATGTGTTTACAGCCTGCTTTTTTCAGTAGATCAATAGTTGCAACCATTGAACCGCCCGTTGCTAACATTGGGTCTGTAATAATAGCTAAACGTTCAGCTACATCATTCGCTAATTTTGAAAAATATGGAACAGGTTTTAGCGTTTCTTCATCACGGTAAATCCCAACCACACTGATTCTGGCACTTGGAATATGTTCCAACACACCGTCCATCATCCCCAAACCCGCACGCAAAATTGGCACAACAGTAACTTTTTTGCCTTTAATTCGCTCGACAGGAATTGTATTACCGCTCCAGCCGTTAATTTCGACTGTTTCCATTTCTAAATCTTTGGTTGCTTCGTAAGTTAAAAGACTGCCAATTTCGTTGGCTAACTCACGGAAATCTTTTGTGCTGATTTCCGCCTCACGCATTAAACCTAATTTATGTTTTACCAGTGGGTGTTTTACTTCAACAATTTTCATTGTAAGCTCCTTAATTAAATAATTTAAGTGTTATTAACCGTTGATTTTGCTAATTCTTCATCTCTTAATACACGGCGAAGAATTTTACCAACATTACTTTTTGGTAGTTCATCTCTAAACTCAATATCACGTG
This sequence comes from Mannheimia indoligenes, assembly GCF_036880405.1. Classification (NCBI taxonomy): domain Bacteria; kingdom Pseudomonadati; phylum Pseudomonadota; class Gammaproteobacteria; order Pasteurellales; family Pasteurellaceae; genus Mannheimia; species Mannheimia indoligenes. The sequence continues at coordinate 267,758 of NZ_JBAJJM010000007.1, forward strand.
GAATTTTATAGCCCGTTAGGAATTGGCGACAGTAACTACGAAGTTCATCACGGGTTAAACTTTCATCTTTTTTCGTTACAAAAATTTTAATACTTTCGCCAGAAGCTTCACTCGGTATACCAATAGCAACGACTTCATTCACTTTAGGATTTTGTGAAATCACCTCTTCAATTTCGGTTGGATAAACGTTAAAACCGGATACGATGATCATATCTTTTTTGCGATCGACAATGCGTAAATTGAGATCTTCACCCATTACGACAATATCGCCTGTTGCCATCCAACCGTCTTTTAATACTTGAGCAGTATCTTCAGGACGATTCCAATAACCTTGCATTACTTGAGGACCTTTAACCAATAGCTCTCCTCTTTCACCAAGTGGGAGTTCGTTACCTTCATCATCTACAATGCGGATATCCGTATTGGGTACAGGCACGCCAATTGAACCTGAATATTCCACAGAATCACTTCGTGTTGCGGAAATAAGTGGTGAACATTCTGTCATTCCGTAACCTTCAATAATGTGGCACCCTGTCAAATCGTGCCAACGTTTTGCTACATTAGACTGAATAGCCGCTCCTCCACCCACACTGAGTTTCAAATTTGAGAAATCCACCTCTTTAAATGCTTCATTATTGAGTAAGGCGTTAAATAATGTATTCACACCCGTAATAATTGATACTCTATATTTTTTCAGCTCTTTAATGAAACCAGGAATATCACGAGGGTTAGTAATTAATAAGCCTGTAATACCTAGTTCAAGGAATAATAAGCAGTTTAAAGATAACGCAAGAACGTGATAAAGCGGTAAAGGTACTGTACCAATTAAGTTTGGCGAATTTTTCAATAAAGGATCAACAATCCATTTTGCCTGCATCATATTTGCAATTAAGTTTTGATGCGTTAGCATTGCCCCTTTCGCTACGCCTGTTGTACCGCCCGTGTATTGTAAAAAGGCAAGATCGCTACTTACAATATTCGGTTTGACATATTGTCTTTGTTTGCCAATACTTAATGCTTCCCTAAAGCTGACAGCGTGAGGTAACTTATATTTAGGCACTAATTTTTTAATATATTTAACCACGAAATTAACTAAAGTACGTTTACCAAATGAGAGCTGGTCTCCCATTCTGGTTAAAATAACGTGTTTAATATTTGTGTTGAACACCACCTTTTCTAAAGTAGCCGCAAAGTTGGAGACAATCACAATCGCCTTTGCTCCGCTATCGTTAAGCTGATGCTCTAATTCACGCGGTGTATAAAGCGGATTAACGTTTACTACTATCAATCCGGCACGCAATGCTCCAAATAATGCAATCGGATATTGCAATAAATTCGGCATCATTAATGCAATACGATCGCCTTTTTGTAAACGTAATTCATTTTGCAAATAAGCAGCGAAAGAACGGCTGCGTTCTTCTAATTTGCGAAAAGTCAGAATTTGCCCCATATTAATATAAGCTGGAATATCCGGGTGGCGTTTTATTGCCGCTTCAAACATCTCAACCAGCGATTCATATTGATTCGTTTCAATTGTTTTTGGCGAATAGGGAGGGTAATTCTTAAACCATATTTTTTCCATTCTAGTCTCCTAAACCTTACCTAAAAAAATAGGCGAAAAATTTACTTGCTGACTGCGTTTATCAATAAATTTTTTTACAGCCCAGAAACTGATTCCTGTAAAAAGCAACATTACAAACAAAACAATAAGTTCATTTGCAAAAAATTGTGAAAATCCGACCGCTGTTATAATTAAAATAAATAGCGGAATGCCATAAATTAGAAAGACACTTTTTAATAATGTATTTTCAGCTAAACCTAACTGAATTTTATCACCCACATTTAACGGTTCATCAACCGCGATGCGAAAACGTGGTGCTATTTTTTCACCAGCTAACGCTGATAATGCTTTTGTACCACAAGCGACCTTTGACGCACAACCGCCACAGCCACTTTTTGCATAGCATTGCACAATAGCAATACCATTACGGTATTCCACAACAGTCGCTTCTTCTACTATCATTGAGAAGCTCCTTCTCTAAATTGAATGTTTGCCAAAATGTGCTTAGCCGCTTCTAACGGCACATCGCCAATAATCACAATATCTTTATCATTGATTGTCTGATTTAAAACGGTTAATTTGCCTTGCTGTCCGGCATAGTCATCAAAATTAACACCTTGACTCGGCATTACATAAATCGTAAAACTCAATAAACCATCGCTATATAAACGGCTATCCACATATTCACTGTCAAACTGATAAGCTGCTCCGCTTACTGTTTGGTTCTTAACCAATCGAAAACCTGTCGGTAACTCGTTCACATCCCAGTTATAAGGCGATTTTATCTCTTCTTTTTGAGTAGAGGTTAATGTTGGTAGCATTAAAACATCAATTGCATTAGCAATCATCGCAATTTCTTGAGATTGGTAAAGCTGTAACACTCGAAATTCTTCTAACACTACATTATCTTCATTTTGCAGCTGGCTTTTTAGCAATAAATTGGTCTCTTCATCAATCCAAAGCGTGTAAGAATAGCGGAAATTATCTTTTGGCAAAATACGAATAACTTTCGCTATTCTATCCGAAATACGATCTTTACCCGCATCTAAGAATACATAGCCGTTTAAGTGATGATAATCAGCGTAAATGACATTGGGAAGGTTATCTAAAATATAGGAACTGTTTAAACTAAAAGGACGGAAGTTGTATCCTAAATAGCTAACATTGCTATCTTTCAGGATAATTTCTTCTCGATTGTGATCTAGATTTAATAATTGAGCATACTCTTTATCATTAACAAAGGCGTGGCGTAACCGAAAAGATTCTATGCCTGTATTTTGCTGAAGAATATAGAGTAATTCGTAATTTGATTTTTTATGAGCTTCAGTCATTGAAGATAAATACAGCAAAGGCGTTTTAATTCCTGTATCTGCCAACGCAAAAGCGGAACAAGCGAAAATAGCTATGAACATCAAAAAATATTTTTTTATCTTAATAAACATATTTATTCTCAAAACCAAATTAAACTGATTTATTCTATCAAAAATTTTAAATCATTTCGCTATTTGTGAGTAATTTCTTGTTTTTTCGCTACATTTACATACAAAAAACCACATAATTATCAATTAATTATGTGGTTTCTTACTTACCTTAATCTATCTTATCTATTTTGCTGTTCTACTTGATTTGAAGAAGTTTTAGCCTTCTGTTTTTCTTCTTCTGATAAAGTTACACCTTGTACTGTATTTGTACGACGTTGTAGCTCGTGATTTTCTAGTAACGCATTGATTTTACGTTGCTGAAGCTCTAATTGCTCAGCAGTTGGCTGATCTTTCGCCGGTGCATTATAACTTACCGCTTCAACAGAATTACTGAAAGGTAAAGTTTGCAATACAGGCTGAGTTTGAGCCACTTCATTATTAGCGTTAAATGAATTTACACCAAATACAGCAACTAAACAGACTGAAGCAGCAACACCTGCTTGTAAGAGTGGAGTACCCCAACGTTTAAGTTTAAGTAATAAACCTTTTGGTTTTTCCACATTTGCTTGAGATTCAATTTCTTCATTTTCAAGCAATGCTTCCATTTCCGCAGAAAAATCCGCACCTAAGATGATTTCATCACCTTGCATCACATTACGAATGGTGTGATAACTAGCCCATTTTTGCTGTAATTCAGGGCTATTGGTTAAGGTTTCTACAAACTCTTTATCAACATCTTGCCCGTCCATATAAGCAGAAAGGTATTCGTGTTGAGTAATGCGTTGTTGCATAATCGACTCCAATGATTTTTGAGATTTTTTAAAACTATTTATTTGATTTACTGTATAAGTGGATTAATTTTTGCATCAATTGCTTCCCTTGCACGGAAAATACGTGAACGTACTGTTCCTACAGGGCACTCCATCACTTCTGCAATTTCTTCGTAACTTAAACCTTCTAATTCTCTTAAACGAATTGCAGTTTTAAGCTCATCAGGTAAATTTTCAATCGTATCAAATACGACTTTCTTTAATTCTTCGGATAGCACCAAATTTTCAGGTGTATCACTTTCACGAAGCTGAGTACCAACATCATAGCTTTCGGCATCTTCGGCTAAAATATCTTCTTTCGGAGGTCTTCTGCCTAATGAAGTTAAATGATTTTTTGCAGTATTAACCGCAATACGGTAAAGCCAAGTGTAAAAAGCACTTTCCCCACGAAATGATTCTAAGGAACGATAGGCTTTAATAAAAGATTCTTGCACAATGTCTGGAATATCATCTCTTGCAACATAGCGAGTAAGCAAACCGGCTACCCTGTTTTGATAACGTACTACAAGTAAATTAAATGCTTTTTTATCACCTTTTTGTGCTTTTTCGACTAATTCTTGGTCGGTGATTTGTTCGCTCAACTGCGGACTCTCCTAATAAATGTGTCATTTCCATTGCACACTTCTTTAGTGTGTGCTTTTTTCTAAAAGTTCCAACTAATGCGGAAAATTTTCTGATCTTTTTGATTTTTTGATAAAAACAAATAACAAGCGGTCGGATTTTAGCGAAATTTTGCAAAAATTTCAAAAAATCCGACCGCTTGTATCGCCTTTGAAAAGGACTAATTGCAATTTACTCTACTTTATTATTTCTCATTTCTTCGCTTTTAAATCCGCTACTTTTTGTGAACGGTAAATCGCATTGATGGCGTGAATTAACGCTCTTGCCGAGCTTTCTACGATATCTGTCGCCAAGCCCACACCGTGGAATTTTCTGCCTTCATATTCCACCACAATATCCACCTGCCCTAAGGCTTCTGCTCCTTCTCCTTTTGCGGTTAAGTTATAGTGCGACATTTTAAGCTCCATCCCCACAATATTCATAATTGCATTGTAAGTTGCTTCAACCGGACCATTACCGCCTTGCGAAGTTGCACTTTGACGAACACCGTCTAGTTCTACCTGCACAAATGCAGATGCCGGCAAACCGCTAATCAGCTGAGTCGTAATCACATCCAGTTTTAATCTGTTTTCTTCGCCTTGTTGCATATCAATAAAAGCAAGAGCTTCTAAATCATAATCAAAAACTTGTCCTTTTTTATCAGCAAGCTCTAGGAAAGCTTCATAGAGTTTATCTAAATCATAATCCGCTTCGGTATAGCCCATATCCGCCATATGTCCTTTTACCGCTGCACGACCTGAACGAGCGGTTAAGTTTAACTTCTCTTTCTTCAAGCCAATGGTTTCCGGAGACATAATTTCGTAGGTATTTTTGTTTTTCAGCATACCGTCTTGGTGAATACCTGATGAGTGAGCGAACGCATTGCTGCCTACAATCGCTTTATTCGGCTGAATTGGCATATTACAAAGCTGGCTCACCATTTGGCTCACACGATGAATTTCTTGGGTGTTGATACGAGTATCCACGCCCAAGAATTCTTGACGGGTTTTAATCACCATTACCACTTCTTCCAATGCCGTATTCCCTGCACGTTCACCAATACCGTTAATGGTACATTCGATCTGTCTTGCCCCATTTTGGATTGCGGTTAAAGAGTTCGCTGTTGCCATTCCTAAATCGTTATGACAATGTACAGAAACGATTGCTTTATCGATATTCGGCACACGGTTCATCACTTGGTGGATAATGTTTCCATACTCATTCGGCAAGCAGAAACCAACCGTATCCGGAATATTCACGGTGGTCGCCCCTGCGTTGATTGCAGCTTCTACAATACGGCAGATGTTATCAATCCCTGTACGACCTGCATCTTCACACGAAAACTCGACATCATCGGTATAGCCACGAGCACGTTTTACTGCTGCCACTGCCATTTCCACTACATCATCAAATGAACGCTTTAATTTTGCTTCAACGTGCAATGCCGAGCTAGCAATAAAGGTGTGAATACGGAAAGCTTCTGCAACTTTTAAGGCTTCATAAGCAGCATCAATATCTTTTGGTACAGCTCGAGAAAGTGCCGCCACACGGCTGTTTTTGATATGACGAGCAATCGTTTGTACCGATTCAAAATCCCCTGATGATGAAACAGGGAAACCTACCTCCATAACATCCACACCTAAACGCTCCAACGCGAGTGCAATTTGTAATTTTTCTTTTACCGTTAAACTCGCTTTTAGAGATTGTTCGCCATCACGTAAGGTGGTGTCAAAAATAATAATGTTATTGTTGCTCATAATAAAACCTTCATTTTATTGGGATAAATTATTGGGATAAAAAAAGCCCGCATTTTAAGTGCGGGCAAGAATGTGGATAGTCCATTTACTTTTTCCAACCAATCTTTATCCTCGCACAGAATACGATAACAGAGATAATCGGAGTAAGGTAAATTTTTCCATATGTTGTGTTGTGTGTTTATGTTTGCATTGTTATTCGTTAATGGGTGTATATTAGCTTTATCCAAGGTAATGTCAATAGCATTTTTCACTTTACGCAACCGTTTAACCGCAATTAAGAACCTATCAAATTAGAATATTATTTTGCCATTAACAATATATTTGGTTGAAAACTCCAAATGAGAAAAGCAAAATAATACAATACATCAATTTTAATGATATTTAGAATTTTAAAATTTCTATAAAAATAATTTTAAATTTATTTTTACCTTTGAAGTTTCAACTCAAATTTGATAGCCTCTTGCATTATTTTACTGCTGAGGATACACAATGACCCTACCATTTCGTGCCATTATTTCCGATCTTGACGGTACTCTGTTAAATGCACATCATAAAATTGGCGATTTTACGATTGAAACATTAGAAAAATTATCACAAAAAGGCGTAGATATCTTTTTTGCCACAGGCAGAAATTACCCCGATGTTTCCCATATCATCAGCAAAGTAGATGCTAAAAATGCAATGCTGGTTACCTCAAATGGAGCAAGAGCCAATAATTTAGACGGCGAAAAAATTGTCAGTCATTATTTGCCGGAAGATATCGCCGTTGAGTTAATGAACATTAACTTTGACGATAAAAATGTTTGCCTAAACAGCTATCAAGGCGATGAATGGTTTATCAATAAAGAGATTCCACAGCTAAAACACTTCCACCAAGAATCCGGTTTTGGCTATCAAGTGGCAGATTTTTCTAACCATCACGGCAGAGAAACAGAGAAAGTCTTTTTTATCGGTAAAACAGTTGAAGCCTTAATTCCGATTGAAAATTACATTCGAGAAACCTATGGGGACCGTGTGCAAATGACCTATTCCGCCCTACTCTGCCTTGAAGTAATGGCAAAGGGCGTTTGCAAAGCGAATGCCTTGGAAGAGTTAGTGAAATTACGAGGCTACAAATTACAAGATTGCATTGCCTTTGGCGACGGTATGAATGATATAGAAATGTTGAACTTAGCGGGCAAAGGTTGTCTAATGGCAAATGCCGATCCTCGCCTAAAATTGGCATTACCGAGTAATGAAGTGATTGGATACAATAAAGATGAAGCGGTTGCCAGTTATATTCGAGCCACATTTGGTATCATCTAATTGCAAAATTTTTTCAAAAAACAACCGCTTGTAGCACAACATATCACAAAGGAAGAGTATGAAACGTACAACATTAGCCACACTTGTGCTAATTGCCGCTGTCGGAATAGGTGGATATTTTTACTACAATCAGCAAAATGATGAACAACAAATTCACTATATTACTGAAGCGGTTAGCCGTGCCGAAATCAATAAAAATGTACTTGCCACAGGGTCAGTACGAGCGAGCAAACGTACGGAGGTTGGGGCTCAAGTTTCGGGTAAAATCCAAAAACTCTATGTCGAACTCGGGCAAACCGTTAAACAAGGCGATTTGATTGCAGACATTGACTCAAGCAACCAAAGCAACACGTTAAGCACCGCTCAAGCTCAACTCGCATCATACAAAGCACAGCTTACCTCTGCACAAGTTGCTCTTGAAGTCGCCCAATCAAATTACAGCCGATTAACTAAATTATATCGAGCCAATAGTGCAGCGTTGTCAGACGTCGAAACGGCTAAAAATACACTCGCTTCAGCCAAAGCAACGGTTGATAACATCAAAGCACAATTAAAATCCGCAGAAATCTCGGTTAATAATGCTCAAACCAATTTAAATTACACTCAAATCATCTCGCCAATGGATGGTGTGATTGTATCTGTGCCGGTTTCTGTCGGACAAACGGTGAATTCTAATCAAACTTCACCTACTATTGTACAAGTGGCAGATTTATCTAAAATGCTGATTAAACTTGAAATTTCAGAAGGCGATATTGCTCAAGTAAAAGTTGGACAACAAGTCAAATTTTCTACTCTTGCCGAACCTAATCGAGAGTATTTAGCAACCATTGATTCTGTTGATCCTGCACTCACAACACTTACCGACAACAATTACACAGAAAAATCAGGCAATACTGAGGCGGTTTATTACTATGCCAATGTGTCGATTGATAATTCCGATAATAGTTTACGCATTGGAATGACAACCCAAGCTCAAATTACCATTGATAAACGAGAGCAGGTTTTAGTTGTTCCCACTAACGTAATTAAAAAACGTGGAAAAGAAAATTATGTGTTAGTGCTAGAGAATGGGCTGTCGGTTGAAAAACCGATACAAATCGGCATTTCTGATACACAAAATACCGAAATTGTAACAGGATTAAATGAAGGCGATCAGGTTATTGTTACGCAAAGAGCAGATGGAGAAAAAATAAGTACAACAAGAGGACCAAGAATTCTCTAAATCCTTTCTAAATAACAAGCGGTTAAATTTCCCTCATATTTTGCAAAAAATAAGAAAAATTTAACCGCTTGCCTGTTTCTATATTAAAACGAATGTTTATTTCTCATTATCGTTTTTCATCTTCGCAAAAATCATCGCCAAGATAGGACCTGAAATATTGTGCCAGAAGCTAAATACTGCACTTGGCACAGCAATCACAGGATTCGCTTTAAAGTGTAATGCGGCAAGTGCTGCTCCTAAACCTGAGTTCTGCATACCTACTTCAATTGCTACTGCTTTGCTGTCTGCAATAGGCAGTTTAAATAAGCGGCTCGCTAAATAACCGATTAAATAACCTAAACCGTTGTGTAAGGCAACCACTGCAAAAATTAATAAACCGGATTCAATAATGCGATCACGACTTACTGAAACCACCGCCGTTACAATTAATACAATCGCAATAACCGAAATTAACGGCATTGTTTGGCTGAACTGTTCTACTTTCTGCTTGAAGATAGTACGAATAACGACGCCAACAAAAATAGGCAACAACACCATTTGTAGCACAGAAATAAATATAGCCGTTGCATTAATTTCTAACCATTGACTGGCAAATAAGTAGAAAATAGCAGGGGTTAAAACAGGTGCTAATAAGGTTGAAATGGTTGTGCAAGCCACCGATAAAGCCGTGTTACCACGAGCTAAATAAGTCATTACATTTGACGATGTTCCACCCGGACAACAGCCCACTAAAATCACACCAATGGCTAAATCAGGCGGTAAATTAAATGCTTTTGCCAATCCATAAGCAACACTTGGCATTACCACGAATTGAGCGATAACACCGATAATCACTGATTTTGGATTTTTTGTAACTTCAGCAAAATCTTTGAATGTTAAAGTTAAGCCCATTCCAAGCATTACGATACCTAAAAGATATGGAATCCAAGGAACAAATTGTTTAAAAGTTTCAGGGAATTGTGCCGCAATGAAAGCGAAAACCACCACCCAAATAGCGAAAGTTTTGCTAACAAATTGCGTAAATTTTAATAATGTTTGCATATTGCCTCTATATTGTTATAAAAAGGTTAATAGCCTAACTTAGTTTTCAGTAAAAGTGAATAGCGGTCATAAAAACTATAGTAATGAATGCCTCTTTTTAGGTATAATCATTTCGTTTATCAACAAAAAATTTAAGGATATCTTTATGAAAAACTTAAAACTTTCCGCAATGAGCCTCACCGCTTTATTCGTTCTAACCGCTTGTACTCACACTCACTCAAATAGTGATGAACATCATCAAATGGTGTTGCAAGAGCAAGCAACTTTAGGCGTGAACTGGGTGCAACAATCTGGAGAATACCAAGCGTTAGCACACCAAGCGTTTAACACGGCAAAAATGGCTTTTGATCAGGCAAAAGTGAAAAAAGGCAAGAAAAAAGCCGTTGTGGTTGATTTAGATGAAACAATGGTAGATAACAGCCCTTACGCTGGCTGGCAAGTGAAAAATCATAAGCCTTTTGATGGCGAAAGCTGGACTCGCTGGGTAAATGCCCGTCAAACCGGAGCGATTGCCGGTGCCGTTGAATTTAACAACTATGTAAACAGCCATAAAGGCACAGTATTTTATGTTTCAAACCGTAAAGATGACGACGAAAAAGCAGGCACTATCGATGATATGAACAAACTCGGCTTTAATGGCGTAAGTGAAAAAACGTTATTCTTGAAAAAAGATAAATCAAACAAAACCCCTCGTTTTGAAGAAATCGAAAAACAAGGTTATGAGATCGTGCTTTATGTGGGCGATAACCTAAACGATTTCGGTGATGCAACTTACCGCAAATCAAACGCAGAACGCCGTGCGTTTGTGGCAGAAAACAGCAAATTGTTCGGTAAAAAATTTATTGTATTACCAAACCCGAACTACGGCGACTGGGAAGGTGGTTTAGATAAAAATTACTACAAAGGCAATGCAGAAAGCCGGGTAAAAATCCGCCACAATGCAATCAATGCGTGGGACGGTAAATAATCCGCTCAACTATTTGTGAAAAATCACTAAACAACGACCGCTTGTAAATCTTTTATCCGATTACAAGCGGTCATTTTTCTATAAAACTTTGCAAAAGTTTGTTAGGATAACCACGCTTTCAACTCATACTAAAACAATAAGGAACGAACAATGACAGCAATGAAAATTATACTTTCCCAACAAGCTGCCCCTGAAATTTGGGGAAAAAATGCTCTACTTTCCGTTAATAATGCGGGCTTTATCGTTCACAACCCCAAAAACGATGTAGCCACTATTCAAAAAGCCGCCCGTAAAATTAAAAATCAAGGTATTTTGAATGTGGCATTAGCTGGCGATGGCTGGAATTTAGAAGAGTGCTGGGCGTTCCATCAAGGTTTCAATTCAGTTAAAAATCAAGGCTCGGTGGAATACCCTAATTTAGGCGAACAACAAGCGGAATTTGATAACCGAGTAAAATGTGCTACTTTCGTGCGTGAGTTAATTAACGAGCCGTCTGAGAGCTTAACCCCTGAGAAATTGGCTCAACAAGCGGGTGAATTTATCCAAAATATTGCAAAACCAAACACAGTTTCTTATGAAATCATTCGTGGCAAAGCGTTAAAAGAAAAAGACTATCACGGCATTTGGACGGTGGGTAAAGGCTCAAACAATCCCCCTGCTTTATTAAAATTAGACTTTAATCCAACAGGTGATAAAAATGCCCCTGTGCTTGCCTGCTTAGTCGGTAAAGGAATTACCTTCGACACCGGCGGCTACAGTTTAAAACCAAGTGATGGAATGAGCACAATGCGTACCGATATGGGCGGAGCGGCACTCTTAACAGGCTCACTTGCTTTTGCGATTTCTCGTGGTTTAAACAAACGTGTAAAACTTTATCTCTGCTGTGCGGAAAATATGGTCAGCCACAATGCATTCAAGTTGGGCGATATCATTACTTACCGCAACGGCGTTACTGTTGAAGTGCTCAATACTGATGCGGAAGGGCGTTTGGTGTTAGCCGATGGTTTAATTGATGCCTCAAAACAAAATCCACAATTTATTATTGATTCGGCAACGCTCACCGGAGCAGCAAAAGTGGCGGTGGGGAACGACTACCATTCCGTGCTTTCAATGGATGATAACCTAACAAACGCTCTATTCAGCTCGGCAAAAGATGAAAACGAACCATTCTGGCGTTTACCGTTTGAAGAACTCCACCGAGGGCAAATTTCTTCTTCATTCGCTGATATTGCTAATATCGGTTCTGTACCCGTTGGGGCAGGTGCAAGTACGGCAACCGCATTTTTATCTTACTTTGTAGAAAACTACCAGCAAAACTGGTTACATATTGATGCTTCTGCTACATTCCGCAAAACCGCAAGCGACTTATGGGCGGCGGGTGCAACAGGGCTTGGTATCAAAACAATCGCAAATTTGTTACTCTCAAAATAACAGGCTTCGTAGGGCAAATTGCAATTTGCCCTACTAACAATTGAATAATTATGGCTAAATCAAATTACATTACCCGCTCAGGCTGGCAAGCCTTAGATCAAGAGCTGAAATTTTTATGGAAGGAAGAACGCCCAAAAGTTACGCAAGCGGTTTCTGATGCAGCGGCACTGGGCGATCGCAGCGAAAATGCGGAATATATTTACGGTAAACGTCGCTTGCGTGAAATCGACCGCCGTGTGCGTTTTCTCTCTAAACGGCTAGAGGTATTACAAATTGTCGATTATCACCCGAAACAAGAAGGCAAAGTCTTTTTTGGTGCTTGGATTGAGCTCGAAAATGAAGAAGGTGAGGCGAAACAATATCGCATTGTTGGTTGTGATGAATTTGACCCGGCAAAAAACTGGATTTCGATAGACTCTCCGGTCGCCCGTGCGTTAATCGGCAAACAGGTGGACGATGAAATTCGGGTGGAAACACCTATGGGAAAAGTGTTGCTTTATATTAACAAGATTTGGTATGAGCAAGCGAGCTAATCATTTGTAGGGGCGAATCGCAATTTGCCCCTACTCTATCTACCCAAACAACCTATCCATTTCTTCAATTAGCAATTTGCTTGGTTTGTCAAAATAAACACCGCTTGCACTCTCTCCATTCATAGCCCGTAGGAAAAGATACGCAACGCCGCCAAAATCACGTTCATAATCGTAATTTTCACTTAGACGAACAGTTAGATAACGGTGCACAGCAAGAGTATAAAGCAAATATTGTAAATCATAACGCTGTCTGCCCATTTCTCGCTGAATATTTTCTATGGAATAATTTTGTGGCAGATAACCTAAGAAATTCGATTTGTAGTCAATCAAATAGAATTTTCCATTCATCTGCACAATGCAATCCACAAAGCCACGCACAAAGCCTTCTAATTGCGGCAATTGCAGTTCAGGCAAATTTTTTGCTAAAGGGCTATGTTGTTTTAATAACGCATTTAATTGGTGCAGAGCTTTATCATTTTTTAAGCGTAAATAGAATTGCCATTCATTTAACCGTTTAGTTTCATCGATCTCTTTTAAACAGAAATTTGCTTCCGGCAGAGGAGTAGCAAGAATACGCTCAAACCAGCCTAATGTTGGCTCGAGCCATTCTTCACTTAAACCTAATTGTTCACACACTTTCACCACACTTTCTTTATCAATTTGTTCGCCAAATCGGCAATGCTCAAAAAAACTGTGCAACACAGTACCAACTTTAATGCCGTGCGGAAATTGGAATGGTGAAAAAGCATCAGTTTCCACCGTGTAATCCGGCTCAATGAGTTCAATATGGACATCTCTGTCTTGGGCTAAATCTATCACTCTTTCTGCTTTACCTTCACTAAAACGCTCGTGTTGTGCATAAAGTGAAGTAAAACTCGTAATCTGCCCCACTACCCGAATATTGCCACTAAAGGTTTTGGCTTGATAACTTTCCTCCGTTTTACCACTTTCCCAACGGCTAAAAGGTAAATGCTCTGCTACTTCAATAATATCGGCTGAAATCTGCTTTTTCTCAAAATAGTCTGCAACACTCACTTCATCTTTCGGTAATTCACCTTCTGCCAATAAATAATGTAACGGGCTCCAGCCTGAAATCATTTTAGGTAACACTAAATTGAGCTGAGATTCCGCACGGGTTAATGCAACATAAAACAGACGAAGATCTTCCGCATAAGCTTCATTTTGGATTTGCTCTTTTGCCTCTTTTTCACCCAAATACCAATCCAATTTACCTTGTGTATTACGGTATAAACCTAAATTGACCTTAGTATCGCCCTCGCTTTTTTCCGCTGCAAACGGCAACCAAACAATCGGATATTGCAAGCCTTTCGAGCCGTGAATGGTAACAATTTTAATCAACTCTTCTTCACTTTCAAGGCGAAGTTGCTGTTCATCATTAAAATCGGGTGAGCTAATTTGCTTTTCATACCAACGCACCAGTTCCGCTTCAGATTCCAACGCCTGCGAAGTTTCTTGCAGAATTTCCGTCAAATGCAGCAAATCAGTAATTAAACGATCCGCATTCGGCAAGCCTTTTAATCGTTCAATAATACCTTGCTCCAAATAGATTTTATGCAACATCGGCAAAATACCTTGCTCTTTCCAAATGGTGCTGTATTCCACAAACTGATTGACCTTTAAATCCCACAACATTTCATTTTCTTTGTAGCGATAAATTTCTGCCGCACTTAGCCCCCAAAGGGTTGAACCTAAAGCGGACAATAACGCTTTATAATTGTAAGGGTTAAGCCCGGCTTGCAAAATCCAACAAAGTTCAGTTGCAATTTCAGAACCAAATACAGAAGCCGATTCCGCTAAATAAACTGATTTAATATTTCGCTTGGCTAGGGCTTTTTTAATGCGTTTCGCTTGTGAGCCTTTTCGCACTAGAATGGTAATATCCTTTGGCTCAAAAGGGTTGAACTCACCATTTTTCTCAATCCCGAATTTCCCCTCATTCATTGCCTTAAGTTGTTGATGGATTTGGTATGCACAAATTTCTGCTCTCTCATCGAGATTGGTTTTATCTCTGGTGTAGCAAACAAAATGCCCTTGCTCACTCATTAGCTTACCTTTGCGACCGTCTGCTTCAACAGGGTGAAAACCGATGTCATCATAAAGAAATGGCGATTTATCCTTATTTGCAAAATAAAACAAATTATTGACCGCTTGTACTACTTCAGGCAAAGAACGCCAGTTTTTGCCAAGCGTAAATTGCTCGTCAGCCTGCTTTGCCGCTCTCAAATAAGTGAAAATATCCGCCCCACGAAATTTGTAGATCGACTGTTTCGGATCACCGATCATAATAAAGCCGTTATCGCTCTGCCCTTCCATAAAAATTTGGCTGAAAATTTCATATTGGGTTAGATCGGTATCTTGGAACTCATCAATCATCGCAAAAGGGTAAATAGAGCGAATTTTTTGGGCTAACGCCTTGCCAGTTTGTGGATTTTTCAACGCTTGGTTAAGCATTATCAGTAAATCATCAAAACCACGCTCCGGGTGCGATTGCTTATATTCTGCCAGCTTGGTTTTTAAGCTTATTAAAAATTGATAGAGTAAAATCGCTTTTAAGCTATTTTCAAACTGCTGCTGATAAGCGGTCAAAAAATCCTGATTTTTTGCAAGTTGAGGTAAATCCATTGGCTCACAACTTTTCTTCGTGCCTGCGGCTATTTTCTCCGTAGTAAACAGATAGAACTCGTCTGGCAAATCACGATTTGACGAATTTACCCATTGGTTCATCACAATAACACCCGTTTCAAAAGTAGCAGAGCGATACCAACCACCGTGTAACGTCGTTTTATTTTTGAGATCGTGCCTAATGGCTTCCACTAACGCTTCACCATTGGCTTTCCAGTAAGATTTCACTTCATCAATAAATCGATTATATTGTGCCAACTGTTCCGTAAAATCTTGAGCTAGAAACGCTTTCGGCTCGGGCAACTCACTTGCTAAATAATTTCTTACCGCATTTAACGCCCTTTCCGGTGTAGTTAATTCAGCTGAAATAATTTCACTTTCTTTTACCCCTTGCGGATAAAACTGCTCTCGCCATACATCTTCGCTTAATTTTTTCAGTAAATCAGATTGGTTCGGCTGTAAATCAAGATCAAATCGCACGCCTGACTCGAAGGCAAACTGCACCAACATTTTTTGGCAGAAGCTGTGAATGGTAAACACGCTGGCAGTGTCAATTTCACGTTCGGCAATGCTCAAACGTAATAATGCTTCGTGAATGTGATTGATATGCGGATAGAGCTGCTCTAAAAACTCAAGATTATTAGCATAAGATTTATTTTCTGTTTTCTCCCCATTCACTTTATCTTTTAAAAAATCGGCACATTGCTGAATATTTTTTCGGATACGATTTTTCAGCTCCTCCGTTGCTGCTTTGGTAAAAGTTACCACTAAAATTTGCTCAACAGTTAAAGGCATAACACCTACGCCTAGTAATAAACGTAGGTAAATATTGGCAATGGTAAACGTCTTCCCCGTGCCGGCAGAGGCTTCAATTAAGACAGATTTATTTAAGGGTAATTTAATAGGGTTTAGATTTTGCATAACGTAAAAGTAGGAAAACGACAAATAATAAGATTTTATCTATAAAGAAAAAGAATGGCTAGTGTGAACCAAATTTACTCTTTTTTATTCTATCTCGGAGAAAAATTTCATTTATTATGTGATCAAGCTCACAAATCTAAATAAAAGTTTGAATTTTTTTCGTTTTTGTGTACACATAAAATCCCCCTCTTTCCATCCCCTAAAAAAATATATATAAATCAATAAGTTAATTTTCACCTTAAAAATTTCACTCCAAAAGAATTATTGAAAATGTGATCCATACCTCATTTTTAAATGGAGTAAAATTTCATTAAAAATTCATAACATATTGATTTTTAATGATTTTATAAAAGTTCCCTAAAACCCTCGAAATTTGACGAAAAAAATTTATTTGTGTAAATTTCGCCACAACAAGGGAACACTTTGTGTTACACGATTTTTAACGTTGCTAGGTAACTAGCTTGTTGAAACTTTAACTACTACTATAAGGAAAACATTATGAAAAAAACATTTCTTGCATTAGCAGTTGCAGCAATGGCTGCCAGTGGGGCAAACGCAACCGTTATCTATCAACAAGACGGTACTAAAATTGATGTTGATGGTCGCCTTGCATTAGAAGTTATTAAAGCTAAAGACAAACGTACTGACGTTCTTGACAGAGGTTCACGTGTGCGTTTCCGTGCATTCCAAGAACTTACCGGTGGTTATGAAGCTTTAGCAGTAGCAGAATTACGTTTCTCTAATGCAAATGGTATTGGTAACGATATTCGTGCACATCGTTTATTCGGTGGTGTTCAACACAAAGATATCGGTTCTTTAACTTTTGGTAAACAATTAGTATTAGGCGACCATATTCCTAAAGCAAACTACACTTGGGAAATGGGCGGAAACGTATTCTTAGATGCTCACGGTAAAGCATTACACTTTATGTCTGCAAAATTTAACGGTGTTCGTGTAGCTGCAGACTACTATGTGGGTAACTCAAATAAACAAGCAGTAGATGCAGGTCAAGGTTTCCAATTCGGTTTATTCTATGATGGTGAATTAGGCGATGCAAAAGTACGCTTCGGTTCAGGCTACGGTGAATTAACTGCGGCTAAAGCTGGTGCATCAATTACAAACTGTACCGCTACAGTATTAACGTTAGAAGGTAACAGAGTATGTATTAAAGAAACCGTTACTACAGGCAAAGAAGAAGAATTCAAACGTAAATTTGCAGGTGTAGGTTTTGATATCAATTACGGTAACTTTACCACAGGTATTGACTGGGCTTACGCTAAATCACCAAAAGGTCAAGCAGCAAATACATTCCAAACATTTGGTGTGAAAAAATTTGAGAAAATCAACCGCTTTGACGTAGGTGTGAAATTAGCAGTAACGCCACAAAATAATATCTATGGTGGTGTATTATTCGGTAACGGTCAAAACGCTGGTGAAGCTAAAGCGAAAAACTTAGGTTGGAAACTTGGTGTTGATCACAAATTCAACAAATTCGTTGCTATTTACCTAGAAGGTGGTAAAGCTAGAACCAAACAAGCAGGTAAAACTATTGAAGACAATAGCAGAATCGGCTTAGGTACTCGTATCACATTCTAATCTTAAAAATTCACCTTAGTTTAATTAGCCACTCGAAAGAGTGGCTTTTTTATCGCCTAAAATCGATACAACTGAGTGTTAATTTATTTAATTCTTTCTAACTTTTCAATTAATTGAGCTTCAGGTATAGATTGAATTTTTCGCATTTGCCAAAGTAATAATCCCCCCGCCAAACTTAAGCCAATGCAAAACACCAGCCAAAACCCCTGTGCAGCCATTGGTTGTACAATCCAATCGGTTCTTGCCAAAATATAACCAAGCGGCATACTCACCACCCAATAACAGAAAATAGTTACATATAAAATAGGTTGAGTGTGTTTGTAACCACGTAAAATACCATTTGCTACTGCTTGAATGGCATCGGGAATTTGGTAAACCGCTGCGAAAATCAGTAAATGTGCTGTAATTGCAATAGATACAGGATTACTAGTAAAGGCAAGTGGAATAACATTTTTCAGCAAAATAATAATGATAGCTGCAATAATCGCTAAGATAGCAGCGGTAATAAGTGAGTGATAGCTTAGCACTTTCGCTCTTTCTACATTTTTTTCGCCTAACGTTTGCCCAATCATAATCGTAGTTGCAATTCCAAATGACATCGGGATCATAAAAAACAGCGAACTGGTTTGTAAAGCTGCTTGGTGGCTTGCAACGACTTGCGAGCCAAGTGGTGAAAGAAAGAGTGCAGAGGTTGAAAACAACATTACTTCGGTAAAAATTGCAAAAGCAATCGGCAAACCTAATTTGCAAAGTTTTAGTAAAATTTGACCGCTTGGTGCTTCAAGCCATTTTTCAAATAATTTAATGTCTTTTTGTGCCGGGTTATGGTAGCAATAATGCAGCATTAAAAAGAACATAATCCAGTTTATAATCGCTGTTGCTACTCCACAGCCTACCGCCCCCATTTCAGGTAAACCCAATTTACCAAAAATGAAAATATAGTTAAGCGGAATATTAAGCAATAAGCCGAAAAAGGTAATTCGCATTGCAGGTCTTGGGTTAGAGAGTCCATCGTTCATACAACGCAAAGCTACACCAAGTAAAGCAGGAATTAACCCTACTGCCATTACCGCTAAATATTGCTGTGATTTAATTGAAAACTGAGCGGGTGTTTCCATTAAATCTAAAATCAGATGGCTGTTTAAAAAAATAGTCATCAGTGGAATAGACATTACAAATACAATCCAATAGCCTTGTCGTACTTGGTTTGCAATTAAATGACGGTTGCTAGAACCGTTTAAGTACGAAACAGTAGGTGTAATGGCGTTTAGAAGCCCTAACACAAATAGGAAGAGCGGAAAGTAAATAGAATTACTAACTGCAATTGCAGAAACATCATCATCGCTTACCAAGCCAGCCATCACAATATCAGCTAAGCCCATTCCGGAGGCGGAAAGCTGGGAAATAAAAATCGGCAGCGATAATTTAAATAATTTACGGGCATTTTCCGGATATTCTTGCCATCTTAAATTCATAGTAACCTCTTAAAATCTAGGCGGACTTATTATTCTACCTTAGAAAGCGGTCGTTTTTTTCAAAATTTTTGCAACTTTTTACAACCAAAGAAAAAGCCTCCGGAAATTGCTCTCCAGAGGCTTAATAATCAATCAGCAATTATTTTGCTGCTTTTAACTCTTGGTAGTATTTTTCGTAAAGTTCAATAGCATCACCTACGTCATCTTGCCATTGAGATTTTTGTAACACTTCAGCTGATGGATAAATTGCTGGATCTTCTGTAATCTCTTTTGGTAACGTTTTTAATGCCTCAACGTTTGAAGTCGGATAACCAATCGCTAATGTTAATTTCTCAGCTACTTTTGCACTTAATAAGTAGTTAATTAATTTATGTGCATTTTCTTTATTTTTTGCACTTGCTGGAATTGCTAAAGTATCTACCCAAAGTACCGGTCCTTCTTGTGGGAATACCATATCAACAGGTGCATTTTCTTTCTTCGCAATACGAACAGAACCATTCCATAATTGACCTACAGAAACCTCACCTGAAATAAATGAGTTAGCCGGATTGTCTGAAGTAAATGAAAGTACGTTTGGACGTAATTTTTTCAATTCTTCATAAGCTGCTTTGATCTCGTCTGGATCTGTAGTATTTGGATTTTTACCTAATTTTAATAATGCGATATTGAACACTTCACGAGCATCATCTAATAATTGGATTTTATTAGCAAATTCAGGTTTCCATAAATCGCCCCAAGAGGTGAAAGCATCGCCTTTATAATCAGCAGTATTAAACGCAATACCCGGTGCTCCTAATAATTGCGGTAATGAGTATTTATTACCCTGGTCATAAGGTTTATTTAACCAGTCTGAGTTTAATTCTTTAATAACCGGTAGTTGAGCGTGATCTAATTCCGCTAACATCCCTTCTTTTGCCATTTTAGAAACAAAGTAGTTTGATGGAGCGATAACATCGTAACCGCCATCTTTACCTTGTAATTTTAATTTAGCGTACATTGTTTCGTTAGATTCAAGACTTGAAACTTCTACTTTAATGCCCGTTTCTTTGGTAAATTCATCTAACAAGCCTTCAGGTACATATTCAGTCCAAGTATAAAGGTGAACTGTTTGATTTGTTGCTTGAGGTTTCGCTTCCGCAGCCGCTTTTGGTTCTGCTGCTTTTTCTTCATTACACGCTGTTAATGCAACTGTTGCTAAACCTGCTGCAAATAAACCCGCTAATTTTTTCATTTAAGTTTCTCCGTTAAAAGAAAGTGAGTAAAAAATATAGCCTTGCCTAAGGGCGTTAAAGACTAGCGAATTTTAAGCCACCCCCTAGATTTTGCAAGCCTTTTCTTATTAAAAATGTAATTTTTGGCAAAAAACTTTATGATGAGCTTGAAATCCCTTAATTTATCGCTATATTAAGGAAGATTTATAATTTCCAAATTAGGCTTTAAGAGGATTAAAAATGACCACTCAAAATGAAAACTTACAAGACGAAGTAAAACAAGAAGAAATTCAACCTGAAGTTGTAAATGAAGAAGCTCAGCAAGAAGAAAATGCCCCTCAAGAAGATCCTTTAGCTCTTGCTCAAGCTCGAATTACTGAATTAGAAACTTATATTGCAGAAGCCGATAAACGTGAACAGGATATTCAACTTCGTGCACAGGCAGAAATTCAAAATATTCGTCGCCGTACCGAACAAGATGTGGAAAAAGCTCACAAATTTGCGTTAGAAAAATTTTCTAAAGAGCTATTAAATGTAGTTGATAACCTAGAACGTGGTTTAGATGCATTAGATAAAGCAGTTACCGATGAAACAACTCAAGCCTTAGTAGACGGAGTTGAAATGACCCATAAAGAGTTTATCAATATATTGGCGAAATTCGGCGTAGTGGCAATGGGCGAAGTGGGTGAAGCCTTTAATCCGGAACTCCACGAAGCCATTTCTATGCAACCGGCAGAAGGCATTGAAACAAACCATATCAGCACCGTATTGCAAAAAGGTTACACCTTACACGGTCGTGTAATCCGCCCTGCAATGGTAATGGTTGCCGCTTAATTCCAATTTTTCGACTCAGATCGCAAAATTAGCCAAAATGTCCTTTTGTAGCTGTGCTAAATTTAGCCTGTCATTCAATAACAAAAGGAGCTAAAAGTGGAAACAACGATGAGCCTACGATTTGACAAATTACGCTTTGTGAAAAAGCTACAAGAAGCGAACCAATCTCCGGAAATTGCAGAAGCTTTTGCCGATGCTCTTGATGATGCATTGGAACAAAGCCAATCGGCATTAGCTACTAAGCAAGATCTTAAAGAGCTAAAAGCAGAAATTCGAACTGAAATTTCTCAGCTTGAAGTAAGATTAACATCATCAATGTATAAAATGGCAGGTTTTATTTTGGCTGGCGTCGGCGTTCTTATGGGGCTGATGAAATTCATCAACTAACCAACTCTAATTCTCCCTTATCTCTCTGAGATAAGGGATTTTACATTTTTAAATAACTATGACATTACAATTTAACTCTGTTGCCCTACTGTTAGTTGTACTAATTGTACTGGGCTTAGTCAGCCAAAACAATGCCGTTACAATTTCCGCCGCAGTATTGCTGATTATGCAACAAACGCTACTCTCTAAATATATTCCTTTTATCGATCAATATGGTTTAAAAATCGGGATCATTATTTTAACTATTGGTGTACTTAGCCCTCTGGTTTCAGGGCGAATTATGCTCCCTGAACTCAATCAGTTATTGAACTGGAAAATGCTGGTGTCTATTATTGCCGGTGTACTGGTGGCGTGGCTTGGAGGACGCGGCGTGGGCTTGATGGGCAATCAACCTGTTTTAGTAACAGGCTTACTCATCGGCACGATTATTGGCGTTGCATTATTTAAGGGAGTCCCCGTTGGTCCACTCATCGCTGCAGGCATTTTATCGTTGATCATTGGGAAAGTATAGCAGGAAGTGATGAAAAAGAATTTGCGAAAAAATGAAGAAAATCAACCGCTTGTAAAACTGGAAAATATCACAACGAGCGATTTTCGTCGCCTACTTGGCAGATTAAAAGGAGCAGAAAATATTAAAAATGAAGCTAACAAGCGGTCAGTTTTAGACGAAATTTTGCAAGATCTAACCGCTTGCCAAGCTCGCTTTTTTATCCGCCAAACCCACGCCCAAAATCTAAAAATTGACTATCCGGATCTGCCTGTTTCCGCTCGCCGTGAGGAAATTTTAAAGCTGATTGCTGAAAATCAAGTGGTCGTAATTGCTGGTGAAACCGGTTCGGGTAAAACTACCCAATTACCGAAAATGTGTTTGGAACTCGGACGAGGCGTAAAAGGATTAATCGGACATACTCAACCCCGCCGAATTGCAGCTCAATCTGTGGCAACCCGTATTGCTGAAGAGCTGAAATCAGAGCTGGGTGAGACTGTCGGTTACAAAGTCCGTTTTAACGATCAAGTAAGTGAAAACAGCTTAGTTAAACTGATGACAGACGGTATTTTACTGGCTGAAATTCAGCACGACCGATATCTTAATCAATATGACACCCTGATTATTGACGAAGCCCACGAACGTTCGCTGAACAACGATTTCATCTTGGGCTATTTAAAACAAATTCTGCATAAACGCCCTGATCTGAAAGTAATCATTACCTCAGCCACCATTGATGTAGAACGCTTTTCCAAACATTTTAACAATGCCCCTATTATTGAAGTGTCTGGGCGAACTTTCCCTGTTGAAGTTCGCTACCGACCAATTGTAGAAGAAGAGGAGCAAGACCAATTACAAGGTATTTTAAATGCCGTTGATGAGCTACAGTCTGAAGGAAGAGGCGATATTCTGATTTTTATGAACGGCGAACGGGAAATCCGTGATACAGCCGAAGCTCTACAAAAGCAGGAGCTTCGCCATACCGAAATTCTGCCACTTTACGCTCGCTTGTCAGCTACGGAGCAACAACGAATTTTCCAGCCGAGTGGTGGGTTAAACCGCATTATTTTAGCCACTAATGTAGCGGAAACCTCACTGACAATCCCGAATATTAAATATGTAATCGACACCGGCACGGCTCGTATTTCCCGCTACAGCTATCGCACCAAAGTACAACGCTTACCGATTGAACCGATTTCCCAAGCCTCTGCTAATCAGCGAAAAGGGCGTTGTGGGCGTATTTCGGAAGGGATCTGCATCCGTCTCTATTCAGAAGAGGATTTCAACGCTCGTCCGCAATTTACCGATCCGGAAATTTTACGAACCAACCTCGCGTCTGTCATTTTGCAAATGACCTCGCTCGGGCTGAGTGATATTGCATCTTTCCCATTTGTCGATGCACCTGATAGCCGTCAAATTCAAGATGGGATTAGGTTGTTGGAAGAGTTGCAAGCAATTATTCCTAACCGAAACGGAGCTCGCCTGTCTACACATAAATTGACACTAATCGGTAAACAGCTCGCTCAACTACCTGTCGATCCTCGTTTAGGCAGAATGATTATTGAGGCATCGAAAAACGGTTCATTGCACGAAGTAATGATGATCGTTTCCGCTCTCTCTATCCAAGATCCGAGAGAACGCCCACAGGAGAAACAACAGTCCGCAGACGATAAACATCGCCGCTTTGCCGATAAAGAGAGCGATTTCTTGGCATTTGTGAACCTTTGGCATTTCATTCAAACGCAACAAAAAGAGTTATCGAAAAATCAATTCCGCAATCTCTGCCGTAAGGATTATTTAAACTATAATCGTGTGCGGGAATGGCAGGATATTTACCACCAACTCCGTCTAGCCGTGCGTGAAATGGGGCTAAAAATTAACAGTGAAGCTGCCACTTATCAGCCGATTCATACTGCCCTTCTCACAGGGCTACTCTCGCATATCGGTTTGAAAGATAATGAGAAAATGCACTATTTAGGGGCAAGAAATGCTCACTTCTTCATTTTCCCGAACTCCGTGCTTTTCAAAAAGCAGCCGAAATGGGTAATGGCAGCAGAACTGGTAGAAACCACCAAACTTTGGGGACGAATGGTTGCTCGCATTGAGCCGGAATGGATTGAGCCATTGGCAGTACATTTAACCAAATCCAGTTACAGCGAACCACACTGGGCGAAGTCCAAAGGAGCGGTGATGGCATCTGAAAAAGTGTCGCTATTTGGCATTCCGATTGTAACAAATCGCCCTGTTAATTATGGCTCAATTGACCCAAGCATCAGCCGTGAAATTTTTGTCCGCTCAGCACTGGTGGAAGGTGAATGGCATAATAATTACAAATTTTTCAAAGAAAACAACCGCTTGATCCGCGAAGTAGAGGCAATGGAGCATAAATCTCGCCGCCGTGATATTTTAGTGGACGAGCAGGTACTGTTCGAATTTTACGATCAACGAATAGGTACAGAGGTAGTGTCTGCCAAACACTTTGATACTTGGTGGAAAAAGGCTTCGAAAAGCGATCCTGAGCTACTGAACTTTGAAAAATCGTTCTTGATTAACGACAATGCTAACTTGGCGAGCGAGTTGGATTTCCCGAATTTCTGGTATCAAGATAATCTTAAATTAAAACTTAGCTATCAATTTGAGGTGGGTAAAGATCACGATGGCGTAACGGTGCATATTCCATTGCCATTACTCAACCAAGTCGAGCCTGATGGTTTCGACTGGCAAATTCCGGGGCTTCGCCACGAGTTAATCGTTTCTTTGATCAAAAGTCTACCAAAGTCATTACGCCGCAACTTTGTGCCAGCTCCTAACTATGCTGATGCCTTTTTAGGGCGAGTTGAGCCGTTTAAAAAACCATTATTGGAAAGTTTAAGCTATGAACTTCGTCGAATGACCGGCGTATTGGTTGAGGCTGAACAGTGGGACATCAGCCAACTACCGCCGCATTTGCGAATGACTTTCCGTGTGGTAGACGACAAAGGCAAAAAATTACAAGAGAGCGAGAATTTAGACGAGCTGAAATTTGCTCTCAAAGATGAAGTGCAGAATACGCTTTCAAATATCGCTGATGACGGCATTGAGCAAAGCGGTGTGCATATTTGGAATTTTGCCGAGTTACCGCAATTCTACGAACAGAAGAAAGCCCATTTCAGTGTGAAAGCCTACCCTGCGATTGTCGATGAACAGAGTACAGTGGGCGTGAAACTATTTGAAACGGAATTTGAACAGGCTCGGGCAATGCAGGCTGGTTTACGCCGTTTATTGTTGCTCAATGTGCCTTCACCAATCAAATATCTACACGAAAAACTACCGAATAAAGCTAAGCTCGGCTTATATTTTGCCCCATTCGGCAAAGTGATAGAACTGATTGACGACTGTATCGCCTGTGCGGTGGATAAGTTGATTGGGGAATTCGGCGGTTTTGTATGGACTGAGGAGAAATTCAACGAACTGCACGAATACGTACGAGCAAATCTTAATGATACCACTGTTGATATTGCAAAACAGGTTGAAAAATGTTTAACGTTGGCGTATGAGCTGAATAAACGCCTAAAAGGCAAATTGGATTTCACAATGGCATTTGCATTAAGTGATATTAAAGCCCAAATTGATGGATTGATTTATCCGGAATTTGTAACCAAAACCGGATATCAAAGGTTAAGCGATTTACACCGCTATTTAACCGCCATTGAGCGCCGTTTAGATAAACTGGTAGTTGATAGCAATACTGACCGAGCCAAAATGTTACGCGTCGAACAAGTCCAAGAAGCCTATAAGCAACTTTTAAGCAAACTGCCAAAATCTAAGCCAATGCCTGATGAAGTGCAGGAAATTCGATATATGATCGAGGAACTACGGGTCAGCCTATTTGCTCAACAGCTTGGTACAAAGTATCCGATTTCTGATAAGAGAATTTTAAATACAATTAATGATCTAAAAAAATAACTATCAGCCTTACTATTTGCTAGAAGGAGGAATATGCAAATTGCATATTCCTCCTTTTTATATTCTAAAAGAAAGCAAGCTTGCTACATTTAATCTATTATTTTCAATAAAAACAAAAAATATGCTAAATAATTAATACAATATTTTTGATCCTTATCAATAATATATGATAATTATTTGCAATAATATTTTATAGGTCTAAAATACCCTTCCTAAAATTAAGGAGATAATAAAATGCTTAAAACAAAACCCTATTTTCATAAAAGTTTGATTGCTATCAGTTTATCTAGTTTTTTATCTGTGGCTTATGCACAGCAGCAACAAATAAATAATCCTCATTCTCTTGTTAATTTATCTGAGCAAATAAGTGCAAAATATAGTGGGAAAAACGTCAAGTTAGGGGTATTAGACGGTGGATTTATAGTTAAGCACCCATTTTCCGGTAAAAGAATTACGCCATTAAAATTCCAATTAACCACACCAGAAGGCGAATTACGCACCTATGATCCAACTTACCCTCAGCTTGAAGTTACTAAAACGGAAAAAGAGGGGCAACCAGCACTACAAATAGGGTACGAAGTGCACGGTGCAAGTGTTACTGGCGTGATATCAGCAAAATCAGATGAAAAACTTGGATTTAAAGGAGGTATTGCTAAAGATGCAGATGTTTACATTTCTACCAATACACGTAAACGAAGTCTAGAAGAACTTTTGGCAGAAGCTAAAAAAGAGCAAGAAGGTGAAGAACAGGATGAAAAAGAACCTAGTTTAAGTGAATTAGCCGAATCTGACTTATTAATTGGTACCGATAAAGATATGGTATTTGAACGTTCAGAATGGGCAACTGCATTAAATAAACTTATTGATAAAAAACTTTTTGCTATTAACAACAGTTGGAATATTGATCCTGTCAGTGATGATATCAAGGTAATTGATAAATTTTATCAACCCGTAAAGAAATCTACAGATCACCCTCTAATTCAAGCATTAATGAATGCAAAAGAGAAAGATGCACTACTTGTGTTCGCAACAGGTAATGAAAAGAAAAAACAACCTGGTGTAATGGCGATGATGCCTCGCTATTTCCCGGAATTAGAACGTATATATCTTGCAGTTGCTGCTGTTGATAATAAGAAAAAAATTACTGAATATTCTAATCACTGTGGTGTGAGTAAAAACTGGTGTTTGACTGCACCGGGAGATTTGCACGTCCTAAATGCAACACCTGATGAAAATAAAAAACCAATATATAGCCTTCTAGCATCTAACGGTACATCTATTGCTGCTCCCGTTGTTACAGGAGCGTTAGCAATAGTGAAGGAAAGATTTGATTATCTGACACCTTCACAAATTCGTGATACTGTACTCACTACAGCAACCGACTTAGGCGAAAAAGGTGTTGATAGTGTATATGGTTGGGGGCTTCTAAATGTAGAAAAAGCACTTAATGGACCTATGCAATTTTTAAGTGATGAAGCAGTTAATGTTTCCCGAGATGATCGTTGGACAAATAATTTCTCTAGCCGATTTAAATTTACAAAAACAGGAAATAAATCCTTAAGTCTTGATGGTAATAATACCTTTACAGATCTTTCTGTTGAAAAAGGTGAGCTAGACTTAAATGGTAAAACAACCGCGAATAAAATCACTAATAATGCAACTTTAGGTGTAAATCATACCACTATCAAACAAAGTTATACTTCATCTAATGATAGCCAATTAACTGTTTTAGGAAAGATTGGGGTAGTTGCTCAAGGGCAAACAACGGTTCAATTAGCAGGTTCTCTTAAAATTGATGATCGGTTAACAGAAATAGCAAAGGCGGGAGACATTTCTGCTAATGTACTACAACTAAAAGACAACTCTTCTTATCAAGGAGGTTTTGATCATCTGTCTGAAAATACGAATTTAACTGCTCGCGGTTTAAGGCAGGATCTTTATTTTAATAACAAAGGCATTGTTGCAAAAGTAAACAGCAATAAGCCAATTGCAGATAAATATGCCGATGCAAATGGGCAGACAGGATTACATTTGCTAAATAATTTAAGAAATAGCCCGCTTGCTTATCGTCGAGGTTTTTATAATGATTGGCTTCAAGGTGCATTAGAACATAATAAGTTAGATGATCTTCATTATGCTGTATCTAACCATATTTACGCTGAAAGCATTGAGCTACTGCGTAGCCAAAATGCAAAAGGTTTAGAACAAGCTCAACATAATCTTTTTATAGCGTATCATTCTCCGCTAAAAACCAATGTATGGACAGGACACCTACAGCAAAAACAGTCATCTAATGATAAGAATAATACGGAGATCAAGCAACATCAGTCCCTATTAGGTGTAAGCCATAAATTAAATGATAAAGCATTATTAACCGTACAGTTCTCCCAACAAAAAGATAAGCTAAATAAACTATATGCAGAAGCAGAATTGAAGCAAACTACACTAAATCTTGGCTTACGTTATGATTTAGCAGATCGTTGGTTCAGTGAAACAGCGATACAATTTGGGCGTCAAAAATATCGACAAACTCGCCAATTTAAAAATGAGCAGTTAGGAAAAGCAGATAATAGAGGTTCAAGTGTTGGTGGAGAAATTCGACTTGGTTATCAATTTATACCAAATCAATGGATTATTGAACCAAGCCTTGGGTTACAATTGACACAAACTAAAATGAACAACTTGAATGAAACTGGTGTATTAGCCTCTCGTACAAAATCTATTCGCTACAATGACGTGAATGTTGTACCAAGTGTAAAATTACAACGCAAATTCCAATTTGATAATGGGAGTATTTCTCCATATATTGGCTTAAGCTATCTCCACAGATTAAATGGGAAAACCACCAATATTAATAGTCAAATTGCAGACTATACTCTTCATAGTCAAGCGAAGATTAAACGTTCAAACTACTTAAATAGTGAAATTGGAGCGAAATTACAATATAAAAATTGGTTTGCCTCCGCTAATTTGAGCTATGATCGTTTTAAATCTACTCACAATTTAGGCTGGAAAGCATACATCGGATTAAATTTCTAAATCTCACTTAAAATATTTGGCATATCACAGTATATGCCAAATATTTCTTCCTGAATTTATCTAAAACTCTAGAAAATAATAACACTTAATTGTCAATATTATATGGAAAGCACTTTTAACACCCCAACATTTATTGAATTATTTCCAAACGAGAAAAGATTTACAAAGCTATTAAGAGAATATTTACGTTATCATCTGCATAAAATATGGTGTTCTTCTCAATGCTATGAGTTAAATAACTATCTTACTAATAATCCTTTATGGGCTGCATTATTCAAACAAAATTTATATCGCTTTAATACGTTACTCGAAACCTATTGTGATAAGAAATTCAATAAGAAAGAACGATTAAATGCAATTATCACTCACTTTAATTGTGCAGAAAAACTATTTGGAGCTGCTTATTGCAATCAGTTAGTAAAAGATAGAGAAATATGTTTAATTAAACTAAGTGATGAATTAAGCCTCTACCTCAGTATTAACCAAATAGATCCGCAAGAAGGTTTTTTCTCACTCAATATTCAAAATAACGACAAAAAACATATTTACGATGCCTCTTTTACCCTTTTAAGTAAAAATCAGTTATTGATTTCATCTATTCAAGGACCCAATACTGAACTCTCTCAGTTATTAATTAAATCTGCAACTAAACAATTATATGGTGTTCGCCCAATGTTTATGTTAGTAAATATATTTAAGCTAATAGCTCAATATTTTAATTTAGAACTTTTAGGCATTCATCATAAAAACCAAGCAAAATATCGCTGGAATGATCACTCTAAATTATTATTTAATTACAATCTATTTTGGCAAGAAAATGGAGGGACATTAAATTCTAATAATTATTGGCGATTACCTACCATACTTGAGAAAAAAGAATTAAGCTCAATTCCGAGTAAAAAACGCTCTATGTATAAAAAACGCTATGAACTATTTGAAAAGATAGAACAAGAACTGAAAGAGCGATGGTAAGCAAATAAAATATTACATAATTTTCAATAAAATTATCCTACTTATTTTTATAAGAATAAAACCTTGAATAAATTCAAGGTTTTATTTTAAAAGAGCAAAAATAATATAAAAAATAACCGCTTGTATTAAATTATTCTACCATTTTAGTTACATACAACGTAATCCCATCAACGCGTTGAACCTGTACTTTATCGCCTAAATTAAGTCCTGTTCCCATCACTCGCCAAGTCGTATCGCCGAACTTACCTCTGGCAATGCCATTTTCCAAAATTTCAACAATAGCACCTTGCATACCCACCATTGATTGCTCTCTTGAATTAAGCGATGTTGATTTATCGTCTTGTTTATCTTTAGTATGTTGATACTTCCACCAAATCAAGCTAAAGACAATAGCAAGAATGGCAAAACCAGCAATTTGGATACTCACAGATAAATCAGGCAATAGCCAGACCAGCACTGCTAGTAAAATAGCGGAAAATCCCCACCACATAATCAATACGCCTGGAATAATTAATTCTAAAGCAAGCAATACAAAGCCTAAAATTAACCAACTACTCCAGTTAAATAGCCAATCCATATTTTCTCCTTGCTAAAAGCAGAACTACTTACCGCTATTCTTAGTGCCTTTTAATAATTCAGCAATACCTGCAACAGAACCGATTAAGTTGCCCGCTTCAAGAGGCATTAACACCACTTTACTGTTTTCTGCCGAACCAATATCTTTTAATGCATCAGTGTATTTTTGAGCAATGAAATAATTAATTGCGGTAGTATCCCCTTTTGCAATAGCGTCAGATACCATTTGAGTTGCTTTTGCCTCCGCTTCCGCTGCACGTTCACGAGCTTCCGCTTGTAAGAATGCTTCTTGACGCTCCCCTTCGGCTTTTAAAATACGAGATTGCTTTTCACCTTCTGCACGTAGAATTTCAGCTTGTCGGATACCTTCTGCTTCTAAAATATCTGCACGTTTATTGCGTTCAGCTTTCATTTGAGCATTCATCGCAGCTACTAATTCTTTTGGTGGGCGAACATCACGAATTTCAATTCTAGTTACTTTTACGCCCCAAATATTGGTTGCTTCATCAACAATCGAGAGCAAGCGACTATTAATGACATCACGTTGTGAAAGCATATCATCTAAATCCATCGAACCTAACACAGTACGCATATTTGTCATTGTTAAATTTACAATCGCCTGTTCTAAATTATTCACTTCATAAGCTGCCCGGCGAGCGTCAATAGTTTGAACAAAGCAGACTGCATCAATAGACACACTGGCATTATCACGAGAAATAACTTCTTGCGATGGAATATCTAATACCTGTTCCATCATATTGATTTTTCGTCCAACTCTATCAATAAAAGGTAAAACAATATTTAGTCCCGGTGTGAGGGTTTTGGTATAACGCCCGAAACGTTCGATTGTCCAATGATAACCTTGTGGCACAATTTTGATGGTTGAACTTAATGCTACCAGCACCAATATTGCAAATGTAGCACCTAAAATCGGTAAATCAAATTCCATCTTTTTCTCCTTTAAATGAACAATTAAATTTCAATAGGTAGTTGCCAATTAATTGGGGATATTTCTTTTGAAATCAAGTAATTATTTGCTTTTGAGAAATGTTTACAGCCAAAAAATCCACGATAAGCCGACAATGGCGATGGGTGCGGAGAAGCTAACACACAATGTCGATTACGATCGATAAACTGCCCTTTTCTCTGAGCGTGGCTACCCCAAAGTAAGAACACCAAATTCTCTCGATGTTCATTTAATTGTGCAATAACTTTATCGGTAAAAATCTCCCAGCCAATTTGTGAATGTGAGCCTGCTCTACCTTGCTCAACGGTTAAACTTGTGTTTAACATAAAAACGCCTTGTTTTGCCCAATCAATTAAATAACCGTGATGCGGAATCTGAAATCCTTCAATATCTTCGGATAATTCCTTATACATATTCAACAAAGATGGGGGAGGAGCAACAGGAGGTTTAACTGAAAAGGCTAATCCGTGTGCTTGATTTGGTCCGTGATAAGGATCTTGTCCTAGAATCACCACCTTCACATTGCTAAATTCTGTTAAAGCAAAAGCACTAAATACCTCATTTTGTGGCGGATATATTACTTTGCCTGATAACCGCTCATTATGTACATATTGCAAAATCTGTTGAAAATAATCTTTTTGCTTTTCTTCGCCTAAGGCTTCTGTCCAAGTTTTCATAAAAACACCCAATTATGATTAAATTTCATTCAAATAGAATACTGTAAGCTAAAAATGGTTAAATTTTTATCGCTTTTTATCTAAAAACAGGTACAATAATTTCAAATAAATTTGAATATTTAAACTTTTTTCGTAATTTTCAATTTCACTCTTTATAGGAGAACTTAAAATGATTAAAGGTGTACAAATCACTGAGTCAGCAAACAGCAACTTATTAAACTCTTTTTGGTTATTAGATGAAGCTAAAAATGAAGCTCGTTGCTTAGCAGCTAAAGCGGGTTACCAAGAAGATCAAATCGTTGCTATCAGTGAATTGGGCGACATTGCATACCGCGAAGTACCAGTAAATGTTGCTCCAACTATCAAAGTGGAAGGTGGTCAGCACTTAAACGTGAATGTTTTACGCCGTGAAACATTAGAAGATGCAATCAAAAACCCGGAGAAATATCCACAATTAACCATTCGTGTTTCAGGTTATGCAGTGCGTTTCAACTCATTAACTCCTGAACAACAACGTGATGTTATTACTCGTACTTTTACTGAAAGTCTATAATAACAGTTTTTAATGCGAAGAAGCACCCATATTGGGTGCTTTTTTATTGCTTATTAGCGAATAACAAGCGGTCAAAATACTGTTTAAATTTACAAAAAATTTAAATAAAGTATTGACACTGTTTTTTTACACAGTAAAATACCCTGTATAAAAAGACAGATAGAGGATCTCACAATGGCTTCATTAAAACAAATTTCAACACAAACGGTATCTCATCAACCGATTCCGCTTTATCGGGATTTTAACAGTAGCCGTTCTGTAAAACTTGATCTTAATTCACTTTGTATTAAACGCCCAACGGATACGTTTTTCATTCACGTTAAAAACCCTAACTTAATTGCGTGGGGAATCGAACTTGATGATCTGCTGATTGTAGAAAATACCGACCACTATTTAGTGAATGATTTATTGGTATTAGAAAAAAATGGCGAATATAAATTCTATCAATTCTTTAGTGAGCTTGAAAATGCACAAGGCGTGAATGAAAAAATTCTATTTTCATTAGATGTAAGCGAACCAAACTTAAGAATTACTGATTGGAATGAAGTCAAAATTTCCGGCGTGATTACAAACGTAGTACATCAAATGCGTACTCGTGGAGCATTTACACAAAGTAAGCAACGAGTGGCATAATAGAAATAAAAAATAAGGGCACTAGTCCCCTTATTCATTCTTTAAATTACTCGGCGAGATTGAGTGTAAGTTCTTGACCAATAGCTTTCTGATAATGAACTAGTAGTTACACCACGACTTGAACTTGCGTGAACAAATTTACCGTTACCGATATAAACACCTACGTGGTTGTTTTTACGGAAGAAAACTAAATCGCCCGGGCGTAAATCTGATTTTGAAATAGAGCGTCCAATATAGCGTTGTTCTGCAGTTGAGCGAGGCATATCTCTATTAAATGCTTTCTCCATCACTTCACGCACGAAAGCAGAACAGTCAATACCGGCTTTAGTTGTACCGCCCATTCGATAGCGTGTACCAACCCAGTTGCGATAAACACTATTAATACGATTACTGCTACTCGCAGTTTGTTCTGCACGTGAAGAATGTTGAGGACGATTTGTTGAGATAGAAGATTTAGATAATCTTTCTGCTTTACTTGCAATGATTTGATTAGGTGTTGCTGGTTTTGTACTTAAACTCGCAACAGCAATGGAAGAATAACTACCAAAAACAGCCAAAATGGAAGTAATGAATAACGGTTTTAGGGTTACTACAAAAAGATTTTTTTTCATAATTAATATCTCGTCTCGCCAGAACAATTACAGCGGTTTATTCCTTAAATTACGATCTTTAGAAGATCAAAAAACATACAAAACAAAAGTCTGGATCGCTCCAGACCAACATCTCGGACCAGTATAACCTATTTTAGTTCTAATGTGCGAAGGAATTTTATTTCATCTGCCCAAATTTCAGGCAATATTGTTTCTAAAATAAGCGGAATACGGTCAAAATTTGAACTCTGCATAATAAATGTAAAAACTTCTGTACCAATTGTGCCTTCTCTTAGCGTATGGTGTCTATCTACACGGCTACCTAATGGCGTTTTTGAACCATTTAAGTGCATCCCTTTTAAATAATGGAAACCAACCGTTTGATTAAAGTCATTAAATACTGCTTCGCTTTTTTCATAGGAGCTAATATCGTAACCAGCCGAGAATAAATGACAAGTATCCAAACATACACCAACTCGATTTTTATCTTCTACTTGCTCAATAATTTTTGCTAAATGGTCAAAATGCCAACCTAAATTAGAGCCTTGTCCTGCCGTATTTTCAATAACTGCTATCACATTTGGCACTGCTTCAACTGCCATATTGATAGATTCTGCAATTCGAGACAAACAATCTTGTTCAGAAATTTTCTTTAAGTGCGATCCGGGATGGAAATTCAACAATTTCAAGCCAAGCTGATTAGCCCTACTCATCTCATCAATAAACGCAGTGCGAGATTTTGCTAACGCTTCTGCTTCTGGGTTACCTAAATTAATTAAATAACTATCGTGTGGCAAAATTTGCTCTGCTGAAAAATGATGTGCTGCACAAAATCGCTTAAATTTTTCAATAGTATCGCCTTTTAATGGCGGAGCTTGCCATTGACGTTGATTTTTAGTAAACAACGCAAAAGCATTTGCTCCAATTTCTACCGAACGCAGAACCGCATTTTCCACACCACCCGAAGCACTCACGTGAGCCCCAATATATTTCATTCTGTCCTCTCTGATGTTCTGTTATACTAACACTACTTTTATTTACCTATTTCACATTATATGAGCGAAACAACTATTAACGATTTTTCACTGCTTTGCCGTCTATTTGGCAATTTATTTTACCGTAACCCAACAGATCCGATTCTAGCCGGTACATTTAATTGGCTTGCACAAGGCGGATTACGACAACATTGGGCATTAAGCACAGATGCACAAAGCGAGAATGCGTTGAATATTTTGCAAAAGAGTGCTAACCCTACGCAATTAGAAGCAAGCTATCAAGCACTTTTTGCAGAAAATGGGGCTATTGCTACAACAATTTCTACCTATGGTTTATCTGTTGAGGATTTTGTAACATTCCGCCAAGAGCGAGCAATGCCCGCATTAGAGAATGCAGATCACGTTGCATTATTACTTTTAACCGCCTCGTGGATTGAAGACAATCTTGACTCTACACTTGCACAAAAAACACTATTTGAGCGTTTTTTGCTCCCTTGTGCCAGTCAATTTTTAGGTAAAGTAGAAGCCTTTGATAGTGGTTTTTATAAAGCTCTGGCTCAATTAACCCGTGATGCCTTAAGTGCTATGGCTGATGAGCTTGAAGAAAGCGAGCAAGAAGCAGTAGAATAAACAACCAATTCAACTAAGTGAATTTGGATATGAGGACTTGGATATGAAAATAGCAAAATTAGGTTTAACCCTTTCGCTTTCATTCATTTTAACCGCCTGTGCCTTAACGCCTGAACAACAAGCGGAACGCCGAGCGAAACAAGTAAGAGCGGAACAAGATTTGCAAGTACAACTGGCAAAACAATGCGATGTTGAAGCCGCAGAATTAATGCACCAACAATTTAATCCGCCGCTTAGTCAAACAGAGAAAGAAGAAGCTGCATTTAAAAAGCGTTATGCAGAAAAAGTTAATGACCCAATGTTTCAAGCCTGTTATAAAATGGCGTGGCAAAACTACAAATCTCAGTTAGAACTGGAAGAAATGCGTTGGAATTACGAGAGGGAAATGTATTGGGGCGGTTGGGATAGCTGGCGTTATTGCTATTATTGTTGGTAATAAATACAAGCGGTCATTTTTCTTCGATTTTTTGTAAAAAACTTGAGAAAAATAACCGCTTGTTAAAGCCAAATTCTTATTTTGCGTTTTGCTTCGCCCAATCTAAGAAACGTTTTTGGGTTTCTTTATCCGCTTTTTGGAATAAAAGTTGTAATTCAGCATCTGAAACTTTATTCGTATCGACAATAATTTGTCCTTTTGCCTCAAACGGTGCTGTCGCAAATTTTTCAACAGACGCAACATTCTTAGCTAAATTATATTTACTCAAGTTTTCTTCCACACGCGTACTCGCTAAAAAACCTTCGCCTTTTAAGAAATCTTGCTTGTGAGCAATCACTTTTCCTGAATCGGTTTTAATCGTTACCGTTTGGTTTTCTTTAAATTTACGCAGATCTAATTTTGATTTTAATCTCGGAGTTTCTAATTTGGCATTTTCCGCTGTGCCTTGAAAGGTCAAGATCATTTGATCGGAATTAAAGTAATCGCCATCAATTGTTCCACCAACTTCCACAACAACTTGATGAGTTTTATTTTCACTGATTTGCACAGAAGTTGTTCCTTTTTTTACTCGCTGTCCATCAAAAGCTAAAATTTCTACCATTGATGAGGAACTTAATGTACCGGCAACGCTTAGAGAACTTACAACTAACGCTGCCGCCGTTAATACCATTTTGGTTAATTTCATTTAAAACCCCTAAAATAATTTACGAAACAAAAAGATTTTGCTTATCCTATGCTAATTTGAATGAAAATAGCAATGTTTTATTTGATTTGTTACCGAATTTGCTTATTATAAGCGTAATTTATTTAACTGGAACAAACTATGAGTGATGAGCAGCAAAATATAAATACAACTGAAAAATCGGAGAAAAAATCCATTTTACACTCTCTATTTAGTGGGCTTTTTCAAAATGAGCCTAAAAACCGTGAAGATTTGGTTGAGGTCATTCGAGATTCTGTTGAGAATGAACTGATTGATAGCGACACCAGAGAAATGCTTGAAGGGGTAATGGAAATCTCTGAATTACGGGTTCGGGATATTATGATTCCTCGTTCACAAATTGTATTTATTGATGCTAATGAACCACTGGAAATTTTTATTGATGTGATTGTGGAATCCGCCCACTCACGTTTTCCTGTTATTCGTGGCGAGAAAGATACCATTGAAGGCATTCTGCATTCAAAAGATTTGCTCAAATATTTACGTTCTGATTCTGAGCCATTTAATCTGCAAGAAATTCTACGCCCAGCCGTAATTGTGCCGGAAAGTAAGCGATTAGACAGAATGTTAAAAGAATTCCGTTCCGAGCGTTTTCATATGGCAGTCGTAGTTGATGAATTTGGGGCTGTATCCGGTTTAGTTACTATTGAAGATATTCTTGAACAAATTGTTGGGGATATTGATGATG
This sequence comes from Mannheimia indoligenes, assembly GCF_036880405.1. Lineage (NCBI taxonomy): Bacteria > Pseudomonadati > Pseudomonadota > Gammaproteobacteria > Pasteurellales > Pasteurellaceae > Mannheimia > Mannheimia indoligenes. Next base: position 305,402 of record NZ_JBAJJM010000007.1, read on the forward strand.
AGTTTGATGAAGAAGAAGTGAAGCCGATTCGCCAGCTTTCGAGACATACTTATGCTGTATTACCACTTACTGATATTAAAAAATTCAATGAGTTTTTTGCAACCAACTTCAATGATGAAGAGGTTGATACCATTGGTGGGCTGATAATGAAAGCATTTGGTTACTTCCCAAAACGTGGCGAACAAATTGAACTGGAAGGCATTGGTTTTAAAGTAACTTCTGCTAATAGTCGCCAGTTAATTCAACTGCGAGTAACGCTTTCTGATGAACAATTAGAAAAAATGGAACAACACTCGCAAAGCGAAGAAGAATAAATTTTTTAATTATCTAAAAGGCACGTTTAGGCGTGCCTCTCTTATTTAGTGAGAACTATGAATTTTGCAAAAAATCCACCAATTATAACCGCTTGTATTGCTACTCTACTGCTAGGTGCCATTGGCACTTTCGCTTACTCTCCGTTTGGTATTTGGCTTCTCGCCTTTATCTCCTGTGCAGGCTTAATTTGGGCGGCAACACTTGAGCAGAGAAAAACCGCATTGTGGGCAACATTCGCTTGGTCTATAGGCTATTTCTGCACAGGCGTGAACTGGGTATCGGTCAGTATGACTCAATTCGGTGGAGTACCTGTAGTCGTTAGTTATATCGCTGTTTTTCTACTTGCTTGTTATTTAGCCATTTATAACTTGCTCTTTAGCGTTCTCTCACGCAAATTCAGGCTGAATAACCCGTTTGCTCTCGCAGCAATTTTCACCTTTAGCGAATATTTGCGTGGCGTGGTATTTACAGGTTTCCCTTGGCTACAATTTGGTTATAGCTTAATTGATAGCCCTTTTTCTGGTATCGCTCCAATTTTTGGGGTAGAAGGATTAACTTTCTTTGTAGTAGTAGCGAGTGGCTATTTAGTCAAACTGCTGAAGCAAGAAAGCAAACCACTCAAATCACTCACATTACTAGCGGTCATTTTTTCGTTAAGTTTTGCAACCCGCTTACTTAACTTTGTGCAAATTGATGAAGAAAAACAACCGCTTGTAGTAAGCCTTGTGCAAGGAAATATTGAGCAGAAAATGAAATGGGATCCTCAGCATTTCAATTTTAGTGTAAAAACCTACGAGCAACTCATTCTGCCTTATTTAGGTAAAACCGATGTAATTATTTTGCCTGAATCTGCAATCCCTGCTCTTGAAAATCAAATTGGCGGCATTTTAGGTGCTTTAGATAATCTCTCTCGCCAAACCGGTAGTGAAATTATTATCGGCACGCTCTATGAAAATGAGAAAGCGGAATTGTTTAATAGCACAGTGCTGTTAGGGCAAGACAAGCCTTACAATTTACACCTCAGCAAGCGTTATAACAAACATCATCTAGTACCATTTGGTGAATATGTGCCCTTTGGCTCGGTATTGGATTGGATGCGAGAAGTCTTTATTCTACCTATTAATCTTTCTCAAGGCAGCTTTATTCAAAGCCCAATGATGGCAAAAAACAACCGTTTTAATCTGGCAATTTGCTATGAAATTATTTTTGGCGATCAGGTGCAACAAAACCAAAAAAGTCAAAATGCGGATTATCTCTTAACCATTACTAATGATGCGTGGTTTGGCTCAAGTATTGGTCCGTGGCAACATTTCCAAATGGCAAGAATGCGAGCGTTAGAACTTGGCAAACCCCTTGTACGAGCAGCAAATACCGGGATCACTGCTATTGTGGATGCAAATGGAAAAGTTATTCAGCAACTGCCTCAATTTACCACAGAGGTGCTGACCGCTACCCTCAAGCCAACCAAAGGCGATACACCTTTCAAACAATTTGGCTCTTGGCTGATTTATGGATTGAGTTTAATCTGTTTAATCATTAGCTTCTTGATTAGAAGAAGATAAAAAAATCCCCTTAGCATTTCGTTCTAAGGGGATTTTTTAATTTGTTAGCCTAACATTTTTAATAGGTTAGCCATTTCGATCGCAACCATCGCACACTCTTCGCCTTTATTACCGGCTTTAGTGCCTGAACGCTCAATCGCCTGCTCTAGGTTTTCTACGGTTAAAATACCATTGATAATCGGCACACCGGTTTCTAATGCAGAACTACTAATGCCTTTTGCTGATTCATTTACCACCACATCATAATGGCTGGTTGCTCCACGCACCACCGCACCTAAACAGATAATCGCATCATATTTCCCACTTTGTGCCATTTTTTTTGCTGCAATTGAGATTTCTAATGCACCCGGTACCCAAACAGTATCAATATTTTCTGCTTCCACTCCGTGACGAAGCAATTTATCAGTTGCACCGTTGAGCAGTTGATCAATAAAGATTTTATGCCAGTTCGTTGCCACAATACCGAATTTTAAACCTGTCGCAATATAATTACCTTGAAATGTTGCCATTTTTGTTTTCCTTCTTTAAAAATAAATTTGATATTTGAATTAAGCACTACAAGCGGTCATTTTTCACTAAATGTTTGCAAATTACCCTTGTACCAGAGAATTTCATTAAAAATTAAACATATGTCGCATTTTGTGCTGTTTAACTTTGAGGTATTCCAAATCGTGTTCGTTTGGCTCAACCATAATTGGCTCACGAGCGACCACATTTAAACCTTGCTCAATAAGTCCTTCAATTTTTGCAGGATTATTAGTGAGCAAACGAATAGACTTCACACCGAGCTTTTCAAACATTTGAGCCGCAATGTAATATTCACGCTCATCATCCTTAAAGCCTAGTGCAAGATTAGCTTCAACAGTATCCATTCCTCTATCTTGCAATTCATAAGCACGTAGTTTGTTGATTAAGCCAATGCCTCGTCCTTCTTGGCGTAAATAAAGTACGACACCTCTGCCCTCTGCTTCAACTTGGCTCATTGCCGCAGCAAATTGTTGCCCACAATCGCAACGTTGAGAACCAAACGCATCACCTGTTAAACATTCTGAATGAATACGACATAACACATTTTCGCCATCGCCAATATCGCCTTTTACCAGTGCAACGTGCTCTTTGCCAGATAAAGTTTCAACAAAGCTATGTGCTTTAAATTCACCATATTTAGTCGGCATATTCACAACCGATACTACATCAACCAGGCTATCGTGTTTTCTACGATACTCTTGCAGCTGCTGAATGGTAATAAACGGCATATTATGCTCTTTCGCAAAGGCTTGAAGTTCAGGCATTTGCATCATCGTGCCGTCTTCTGCCATAATTTCACAGCAAAGTCCTGCCGGTTTTAAACCTGCAAGACGAGCCAAATCCACCGTAGCTTCGGTATGACCATTACGCACCAACACCCCACCATCTTTTGCCACTAAGGGAAAAACGTGCCCCGGGCGGCGGAAATCTTCTGCTTTTGCGTTCTCATCTAATATTTTCATACAAGTGAGAGAACGCTCAAAAGCCGAAATGCCAGTGCCCGTCTCAATATGATCGACAGAAACGGTAAACGCTGTTTGATGATTATCTTTATTTACGACCACCATCGGGTGAAAATCCAATCGCTCCGCAATGTCGGTAGAAATAGGTGTACAAATTAAACCTTTGCCATATTTCGCCATAAAATTGATATTTTCCGGTGTGGCAAATTCTGCTGCACAGATGAAATCGCCCTCGTTTTCACGATCCGCATCATCACTGACTAAAATAATTTTACCTGCGGCAATCGCTTGAATAGCTTCTTCTACAGTTGAAAATTTAAACATTATTTATCCTTTTAAAATCCTGCATTTTTTAGAAAATCGACCGTAAGTTTACTCGGTGGGTTTTCAGGTTCTTTTTTCAATAAAAACTGTTCGATATATTTACCGACAATATCGTTTTCTAAATTCACAAGGCTACCGATTTTTTTCGAGCCTAAATTTGTTTCTTTGATCGTATGCGGAATAATCGATACACGAAATGATTCGTCATTCACATCAACTACGGTTAAGCTAATGCCATCAATAGTAATTGAGCCTTTCTCAATGATATAACGCAATAGTTTCGGCGAAGCATTGATACGATACCAAGTGGCATTATCCGCAGGGGTAATTTCAGCAACGGTACCTGTTCCGTCAATATGACCTGATACAATATGCCCTCCGAAACGTCCATTTGCCGCCATTGCTCGCTCTAAATTAACCGGACTGTTTAGGCTCAATTCGCCAAGTGAGGTGCGTTTTAGGGTTTCCGACATCACATCTGCGGTAAATTGCTCTTTCGTGAAAGAAGTTACCGTTAAACAAACACCATTTACCGCAATGCTATCGCCTAATTGCACATCAGTAAGCACTTTTTTAGCTTTGACAGTAACAACCGCAAATTCGCCTTGCTTTTTGATTTGTGCGATTTGACCGACTTCTTCGATAATACCTGTGAACATTTATTTTCCTTGCTTCACTTCATAATCTAATAAAATATCTTCACCGATCAGCTCGGTAGATTTCAGTTTTAATTTGACCGCTTGGGCTAACTCGCCTATTCCCTCTCCGCTGATTGGGGTTTTAGCATTTTGTCCACCCACCAATTTGGGGGCGATATAGCAATGCACTCTGTTTACACAACCTGATTTTAATGCACTGAAATTCAGATTTGAGCCGCCCTCAATTAACAAACTATCAATTTGCATTTCGCCTAGTTTTTGCAAAAGATCGAGCAAATCTACCCGCTTGTTATCCGCTTTTGTTACAACAATTTCCACACCAAATTGTTGATAGGCTTCGTGGGCTTTCGTGTCATCATTTAATGTTGCAATAACGGTGCGATATTCTTTTGCTGTTTGCACTAATTTGCAATCTAGTGGCGTTCTTAACTGACTATCACAAACAATTCTCACGGGCTGCTTGGCATTCGGCATTCGGCTATTGAGCATTGGATCATCAGATAATACTGTTTCAACACCGACCATAATTGAGCTGTATTGATGGCGGGTTTCTTGTACTTTTGCCCGAGCTTGTTCGCCCGTAATCCATTTTGATTCGCCTGTACTTGTGGCTATTTTCCCGTCTGCTGTCATTGCATATTTAAGCAATACATAAGGACGTTTGGTTTGAATATAATGAAAAAAAATCGGATTTAACTCATCACATTCTGCCCGCATAAAATCTGCAACGACCTCTACCCCAGCTGCTCTAAGCTGCTCTGCTCCTTTACCTGAAACAAGTGGATTTGGATCACGAGAGCCGATGAACACTTTCTTAATTCCTCGCTCAATCAATAAGTTAGAACAAGGCGGCGTTCGTCCATAATGGCAGCAAGGCTCAAGCGTAACGTAAGCAGTAGCTCCTACCAAATCCTGCTCGGAGCGTAAAATCGCATTACGTTCGGCGTGCCATTCTCCGTATTTTTCGTGGTAACCTTCAGCGACAATTTCGCCGTCTTTTACAATTACACAACCTACTAAAGGGTTCGGATTTGTCCAACCTTTTGCTTTCTTGGCAAGTTCAATGGCATAAGCCATATATTGAGCATCTTTCATACAAATTTTTGATAAATTGAGGGCGTGATGAAAAGATTATTTTCAATACAAGCGGTGAAATTTTAGGAAAATTTTGCAATTCCGCTTGTAGTTAAAATAATGAAGCCTTGAAATCTTACGATCTCAAGGCTTGCAAAAAAGGAATGAAAAACAACCGCTTGCACAGTGCTTTCAATATGATAACCTCTTCTTCCATCCAGACTATACTGTCGGTACCGGAGTTTCACCGGTTCCTGCCAAACCTTTTTCGTTTCGCTCGCGGACTTTACCGCCGATCGGGAATTTCACCCTGCCCTGAAGATTAAAATTGGTGAGAATTCTGCTCGCATTCTAAGTTTATGTCAAGCAAGAAATTGAGCAAATTGCTCTGGTTTTAACGATTGATTAAATCGTCATCATCTACTGTTTAAGCCTATTGAGTTTTTTTAATATAAATCAAATTTTCCCTTGTTTTTCCCAAATTCGTCCTCATAATGGGATAACGATATTTTAGATAGAGAGAGCAAATTTATGGCACCAAGAAAAAAGAAAGCAATTGAATTACCACTACTTCCATTGCGTGATGTGGTGGTGTTCCCATATATGGTTATGCCGTTATTTGTAGGTCGTGAAAAATCAATTCAAGCCCTACGTTCGGCGATGGATTCAAACAAACAACTGTTTTTAGTTACTCAACAAGACCCGAATAAAGAAGAACCAAGCAAAGACGATATGTATTCTGTTGGTGTAACAGCTAACATCATTCAAATGTTAAACTTGCCGGATGGCACAGTAAAAGTGCTGGTTGAAGGTCAAACTCGTGCAAAAATCGAGCAAATTCACGATGATGAAAACGGCTTCTGGGCGGCAATTCAGCCTATTTATTCTGAATATAATGAAGAAAATGAAGAATTAAAAACTATTGCTAAAACAACTTTAACCGAATTTGAAAATTACGTTAAAAATAATAAGAAAATTCCAGCGGAAATTATTCCTAAACTGCAAAAAATTACGCTTGAAGATCGCTTAGCAGATACGATTGCCTCTAACTTAATTGCTCCGGTAAAGAAAAAACAGGAACTGCTAGAGCAACCGAATCTCATTGCTCGTTTTGAAGCCTTATTAATTGCGATGGCAACGGAAATGGATACCCTTGAAACAGAAACTCGTATCCGTAACCGTGTGAAGCAACAAATGGAGAAAAACCAGCGTGATTACTATCTCAATGAGCAAATCAAAGCCATTCAGAAAGAATTAGGCAATGGTGATGATGTTGAGCAAAGTGAGTTAGATAAGCTCAAAGAGAAAATTGATGCATCTAAATTACCAACAGATGTAAAAGAGAAGTTGGATAATGAATTTAAAAAGCTAAAAGCAATGCCGCAAAGCTCGTCAGAAGCAACGGTTGTGCGTACTTATATCGACTGGATTTTACAAATGCCTTGGCATAAAAAATCAGCGGTGAAGAAAGATTTAGCTAAAGCACAGGAAGTTCTGGATAAAGACCACTACGGTTTAGAACGAGTGAAAGATCGTATTGTGGAATATCTTGCGGTACAAAGCCGTTTAAATAAATTGAAAGGTCCAATCCTCTGCTTAGTTGGTCCTCCGGGTGTTGGTAAAACCTCACTAGGGCAATCTATTGCCAATGCAACAGGACGTAAATATGTACGTATGGCGTTAGGTGGTGTACGTGATGAGGCGGAAATTCGTGGTCATCGTCGTACTTACATTGGATCAATGCCGGGTTCTCTAATGATGAAAATGGCGAAAGTTGGCGTTCGTAACCCACTGTTTTTATTAGATGAAATCGACAAAATGGCTCAAGATATGCGTGGCGATCCGGCTTCAGCGTTGCTTGAAGTATTAGACCCGGAGCAAAATAAAGCCTTTAACGACCACTATTTAGAAGTAGATTACGATTTATCTGATGTAATGTTTGTGGCAACCTCAAACTCAATGAACATTCCACCGGCATTGCTAGATCGTATGGAAGTCATTCGTCTTTCAGGCTATACCGAAGATGAAAAAATGCACATTGCTCGCGATCATTTACTAGCTAAACAGCAAGAAAATAATGGATTACAAGAAGGCGAACTCACAGTGGAAGATGGTGCAATTTTAAGCATTATCCGCTACTACACCCGTGAAGCCGGTGTGCGTGGGCTTGAACGAGAAATTGCTAAAATCTGCCGTAAAGCCGTAAAAGCTTTAGTGCTAGATAAAAAATTGAAATCGATCACGGTTTCTGAGAGCAATATTGAAGACTATTTAGGTGTAAAACGCTTTGACTACGGCAAAATGGATAGCCAAAACCGCATTGGGGAAGTAACAGGTTTGGCGTGGACAGAAGTGGGCGGCGATTTATTAACCATTGAAACTGCCTCTGTGGCGGGTAAGGGTAAATTCTCTTACACGGGTTCATTAGGCGATGTGATGAAAGAATCTATCCAAGCGGCAATGGTTGTAGTTCGCTCTCGTGCAGATAAATTGGGTATTGCGGCAGACTTCCACGAAAAACGTGATATCCACGTTCACGTACCCGATGGAGCAACACCAAAAGATGGTCCAAGTGCCGGTATTGCAATGTGTACCGCATTAATTTCAAGCTTAACAGGCAACCCGGTGCGTAAAGAAGTTGCAATGACAGGTGAGATCAGCCTACGTGGAAAAGTATTGCCAATCGGCGGCTTAAAAGAGAAACTGCTAGCCGCTCATCGTGGCGGTATTACAACTGTGATTATTCCGAAAGAGAATGAAAAAGACTTGGAGGAAATTCCGGAAAATGCCAAAGCAGCATTACATATTCACGCCGTAGAGACGATTGATGAAGTGCTTGCAATTGCTCTTGAAAACCCACCGATGGGAATTGAAGCATTGCCAAAAGCAGAAATTAAGGTGAAAAAACCACGTGCAAAAGCAACGGTTCAATAATAGTAATAAAGGTGCAGTAATGCACCTTTATTTTTTGGATACAAGCGGTCTAATTTTTTACTAATTTTGTAAATTTTTATAAAAATATGACCGCTTGTTGTTATGCTGTTTTAGACAATAACGCCCAAAATGCGTTGATAATCGGTTCTTGTAACCGCCTTTGCTGAACACAAACACCCAGCTCAAATGGCGTAATCGGCGAGGGTAAATTTAAATATGAAACTTGGTTATTCATTGGGCTATGTTTGATAACCACATCAGGCAATAACGCCACACCAAAACCAAGTGCAACCATTGGTAATATTGCCTCGTGCCCTGTTACTGTGGCATAAATTCTCGGCTCTTTGATTTTCTGCTCTTTAAACCAACGGTCAATACGCTTTCTCACCGGACCATTCACCGGCAAAATAAAAGGCACATTTTTCCAATCTATCGGCGATTGTTGTAAGAGCTGTGTTGCTTGGCAGGCAACGCGAGGAGCAATAATTGAAAGCTCAATATCATCAATGTAGTGAAAAATAATATTATTCGGTAGAAGTTCCGGTTTTCCTGCGATGGCAATATCCGCAGTAAGAGATTGCACTTCGTGCAGGGCTTGTGCCGGGTCGCCTGTGGTTAGCTTAATATCTACCTTTGGATACTTCTGTCTAAAACGAGATAAGATCGGTGGTAAATGGCTATAAGAGGCTGTTACAGAACAAAACACTTTCAACTCGCCTTCTAACTCGCCTTGTGTAGGCGAAATTTGACTTTGAAGTTGCTGCCATTGTACCCAACCTTGCTGAGCAAATTCTAAGAACTTTTCCCCTGCTTCGGTAAGATGAACCTGTCTATTATCCCGCAAAAATAACGGCTGCCCCACCTCTTCTTCCATACGCTGAATATGGCGGGTAAGGGTTGAAGCCGTCATATAATTTTTTTCCGCACTACGAATAAAACTTCGAGTTTGGACAATATCCAGGAACAGTTTTAGGCTTTGGAATTCCATATTATTTTAGCCATTCTGGTTTAATATCAGCAACATTTAGTTCATTTACGCTCTTTTTAAAATGAAGAATATGTGTTTCTGCCTGATTATTAGGATGCCAATGTATAAAATTTTGTTCATCACTACTATAAAACGTAATGATTTTTTTATGAAGCCCTGCTGCAATATGCACTGTTGAAGTATCAGGGGAGATTAATAAATCAGCAAAACGAATTAGCTCAATTGAGTCAAAAACTGTTTTTGTTTTTTCATATACAAATACATTCTTATACTGTTTTGCTAAATTGGCTAATTTTTCTGTAACTCCAGGAAAAGTAAGCAATATGATAGGTTTATGGCTATTTTGTGTTAAGTAATTTAATAAGTTACTTATCTGCTCATCACTGAATTTCCTTGCCGAACCGGCACCAAAAAGGTTTAAGGCAATATAATTATTTATCTGATACTCAGATAAATAATCTGTTACAGATCGCTGACTAACTTTATTTACAGGAACATCATAGTTGGTATTAATATGATTAAATCCAACTAAAGATAAAGCATCTCGGTAAATTTCAGAAAAATGCTGTTTTTTATCAGCCACATTTAAATCAAATAAATGATAATTTTGCTTTTGATACCCCACATAATGCTTAGCTGAAATAGTCCGTAAGAAGAGTAAATCTCGATTGCGTAAAGTTACTGTTGGGTCAATCACAACATCATATTGCTCTTTGGCTAACTCTCTACCACAACGAATATAATCAGGAATACTTTTAGTCTTAACAAAATAAAGACTATCGATGTAAGGATTATTCTCAAATAAATAGTGATTTTTTCGTGAACAAACAACTCCTATTTTTGTATGCGGAGAGTGCTTTTTAATTTCACGGAAAACAAATGAACTGACAATATAATCACCAATTTTTCCATCGTGGCGAAGAAATAAGATTTTCTCAGGAACTTTCTGTAAGCTTGGGTTAGTATTTTTTCTATCTAAAAGTGATTTACCGATAGCCAATCTTACTTTTCTTAACGTTGCTTTAATACTCATTTTTACATACTATAATAATTACATACTATTAGCCTTATTATAGAGATGAAATCTTTAGTTATAAAACTTTTTGGTACAAAAAAACATAAAAAAGTCTTCGATTTTACTCAAATTAAATCGGTGTTACTCAAACCTATTGGCGATGCTATCGGTGATGCAGTGGTTCATATCGCACACTTAGAGCAAATCAAGCAGGCTCTTCCTGATGTCAAAATTGCTGTTTTAGTTACAAAGCGTAATCAACAACTTTTTTCTCAGGCTAGTGTAGTGGACGCCATCTTGAAAGATAAACCCTCTACTTATTTATCACAACGTAATAAATGGGATCTTTATTTAGATTTTCAGCCTACTTTCACAACCAAGAGTATTGTTTTAGATAAAATATTAAACCCTAAATTTATTATCAACTTTGGAAAAAAGCAAAAGCAAGTTTACAATTTAGACTCTGTAAAAAATTATGATTTCACTACAGAATTTCCAAATCACGTTCATTTTGCTGATTATTTAAATTACTCTGTTTTTTCTTCTTTTTTAGAAAAAAACCAAATCAATTATAATTTAGATATACCATACGAAAAGCACAATAGCATTGAAGCAGTATGGCATCAATCAAAAATCAAGTTACTACTCAATCCGCAAGGTAGTATGCGAGAGATTCCAACTGAAGAACTATCTACTTTATTATCAATGATTGATAGTAAATATTGGGAAAATATTAGTTGTGTACTGACTAATACAACAAACAGTGAAAAATATTTAGCTAAACTTAAAACCCCATTTCCAGTAAGCTTAGCTCCCCAAAACGATATTTTAGGCTATTGTGCATTAGTTAATTCAGCTGATCTTGTCATTGCGGTCGATGGCGGAGGTGTGCATATTTCTTGTGCATTAGGTAAAAGGCTACTTTCCTTCTATGCTAATCATACAACTAATATCGCACGCTGGTATCCTAAACCTAAAAAAGGGATTGAAACTTTTATGGTCGTGTCAAACAAATGGACGGAAAATAATAATGACACATCAGATTTTCCTCTAGTAGAAGCTGCTAAATGGTTAAATAGCCAATTTGCAAAACTTTCAGAAAAATAAACCGCTTGTAATCTAAAAAAACAAAACCCCACATAACAGTGGGGTTTGTAATAATTAATAAATTATTTTGAGCTTGGAATGCTGAAACGTTTGTTAAAGCGTTCAACACGACCACCAGTATCAACAACACGTTGTTTACCGGTGTAGAACGGGTGGCAGTTACCACATACGTCTAAGTTTAAATCTTTACCTACTGTTGAGCGGGTTTTAACTACATTACCACAAGAGCAAGTTGCAGTAATTTCTTTATATTCTGGGTGAATACCTTGTTTCATTGGAGAACCTCTAACGAGACCATATCGCCACTTGCCGAGCCTTCCGTTTTGGGGCTGTGCCGAACAAGTACCATATGTGATTAATAAAATGTTGAGTATAACTCAACGCCAAAAAGAGTGCGTATTTTAGAGAAATTTCCAGCCAAGATCAACTATTAATCGTTGCTATTTTATAAACTATCCGACAGAACGATATCGAAAGTAATCTATTAAATCCCTACAGATTATGTGAGCTAGATCACACTTTTCATTTACTTTTTTGAGATTTTATAAAAAAATAGTGTAAAATCGAACTCTATCCCTTTCTTTTATATAACATTCTTCGACTAGGAGTAACACAATGGCAGAACGTAAAGTGCTAGCAAATGCAATTCGTTTTTTAAGTATGGACGCTGTGCAAAAAGCTAATTCAGGGCACCCGGGAGCCCCTATGGGTATGGCTGATATTGCAGAGGTTTTATGGCGTGATTTTTTAAAGCACAACCCAACCAATCCAAAATGGGCTGATCGCGACCGCTTTGTTCTGTCAAACGGGCACGGTTCAATGTTAATTTATAGTTTGTTACATTTAACCGGTTACGATCTTTCTATCGAAGATTTAAAACAATTCCGTCAATTACACTCTAAGACACCGGGACACCCTGAATATGGTTATGCACCTGGCGTTGAGACCACAACAGGTCCTTTAGGTCAAGGCATTACTAACGCTGTAGGTATGGCAATTGCAGAAAAAACACTTGCCGCACAATTTAACCGTGAAGGTCATAACATTGTTGATCACTACACCTATGCATTTTTAGGTGATGGTTGCTTAATGGAAGGTATTTCTCACGAAGCTTGCTCGTTAGCTGGTACATTAGGTTTAGGTAAATTAATTGCGTTCTATGATGACAACAATATTTCTATCGATGGGCACGTTGATGGTTGGTTTACTGATGATACAGCACAACGCTTTGAAGCTTACGGTTGGCAAGTAATTCGCAATGTTGATGGACACGATGCAGAACAAATCAAATTTGCGATTGAAAATGCACAAGCTGAAACTGAACGCCCTACCCTAATCATCTGTAAAACAATTATCGGTTACGGCTCACCAAATAAATCAGCTTCTCACGATTGCCACGGTGCACCACTAGGTAATGATGAAATCGCCTTAACTCGCCAAGCTCTTAACTGGGAATATGCACCATTTGAAATTCCGGCGGAAATCTATTCAGAGTGGGACGCAAAAGCGAAAGGCACACTCGCAGAAAAAGATTGGAATGCAAAATTTGCCGCTTATGAAGCTGCATATCCAGAACTAGCTGCGGAATTTAAACGCCGCTATGCTGGTGAATTACCGGCAAACTGGGAAGCAGAAAGCAAAGCATTTATTGAGAAGCTACAAGCAAATCCGGCAAATATCGCAAGCCGTAAAGCATCTCAAAATGCGATTGAAGCCTATGCACCAACATTACCTGAATTTTTAGGTGGTTCAGCAGACCTCGCAGGTTCTAACTTAACCTTATGGTCCGGCTCAAAACCAATCCGAGCAGATCACAATGTAGATGGTAACTACATCAACTACGGTGTACGTGAGTTTGGTATGTCTGCGATTATGAACGGTATTGCCCTACACGGCGGATTTATTCCTTACGGTGCAACATTCTTAATGTTCTATGAATACGCTCACAATGCTGTGCGTATGGCGGCATTAATGAAACAACGTGTATTATACGTTTATACTCACGACTCAATTGGTTTAGGTGAAGATGGTCCTACACACCAACCTATAGAACAAACTGCTTCATTACGCCTGATTCCAAACTTAGAAACGTGGAGACCAGCAGACCAAGTAGAATCTGCAATCGCGTGGAAAGCTGCTGTTGAACGTAAAGATGGTCCTTCAGCATTGATCTTTACTCGCCAAAACCTTGCACAACAAGAGCGTACTGCAGAACAATTAGCAAATGTAGCTCGTGGTGGCTATATCTTGCGTGATTGCTGTGAAAAAGGTACTTGCCCGGATTTAATCCTAATCGCAACAGGCTCTGAAGTTGATTTAGCAATGAAAGCCGCAGATGTATTAGATGGCGAAGGTGTGAAAGTTCGCGTTGTTTCAATGCCAAGCACCAATGTGTTTGACAAACAAGATGAAGCATACCGTGAGTCTGTATTACCACGTTCAGTAACAAAACGTGTTGCAATTGAAGCTCAAATTGCAGACTTCTGGTATAAATACGTTGGCTTTGAAGGTCGAGTTGTAGGTATGAATAGCTTCGGCGAATCAGCACCGGCTGACCAATTATTCAAACTCTTCGGCTTTACTGTTGAAAACGTAGTTGCAAAAGCGAAAGAGATTTTATAATCCTTACATCGTATAAAAGCGGGATAAATTCCCGCTTTTTTGTACTTGTTATAGGCAAACAAGCGGTCAATTTTTGATAATTTTTTGCATAAATGACTAATATGCTGATAATTTGCAAAATGTTTATAAAATTTGACCGCTTGTTTATTAAAACTAAGGATTAATTCTTAATAATTCTATACGATATAACACAGGCTTTTTAGCTTTACTTCCCTCTTCTTGGTAGCCTAAATGTTTAGGAATATTAAATTCATAAACTGAGCCTACCGGCATCAGCATCAAACTTTGTTGAAGTCCCGGAAACATATCTCGCACAGGTAAAATTACAGGAACATTATTTAGCGTGCCTTCAAATAACTCGCCTTTCTCGTTATAAGATTTAAAACGGATTTCCACATCATCATTGATGCTCGGCTTTTTGCCATTGCTTGCTTTAATCACTTTATATTGCAAGCCTTGTTCCGTAGTTTGATAACTTTGATTAGCCAAAACGGCAGCAGGTAAACTCACTCCGCCAATTAATAATGCTAAACTAAAAGTATAAAATGATTTCATCATTTTCATCTGATTCCTCTCTTGTGATAAAAAAGCATTTAGTTGCCAGTTGTAGATTAGACAACAATTTTTTGTTTTTGATCATTTAATTCAAATTTTTAATTAAATCTATTTGCTATTTCTACCCATTTTAGGCATATTTAGACTTAATTAAATTTATGTTTAGCATAGGAAATTTTTATGAATCAGCCATATTCAAGCATACACCACAATATTCAAATGTTAGGGGAGTTTTTAGGCGAAACTATTCGTGATGCACAAGGCGACTATATTCTTGATTTAATTGAGAGTATTCGCGTTTTATCCAGAAACTCACGTTCCGGTGATGAAACTGCCCGTAATCAATTATTAGATAAATTAGCCAACATTTCTAACAATGATGTTCTGCCTGTTGCTCGTGCATTTAGCCATTTTTTAAACTTAACGAATATTGCCGAACAGCATCAAACTATTTCTCGCCACCATACGAATACATCATTGGGTAGTCGTTCTCTAGATTCACTTTTTCTTCGTTTAAAATCACAAAATATTCCTGTTGAAAAAGTGATTAAAACGGTTGAAAGCCTAATGATTGATTTAGTGCTAACAGCTCATCCTACGGAAGTAACTCGCCGTTCACTTGGACACAAACACGTTGAAATCAATAAATGTTTAGATCTTTTAGAACATAATGACTTAACTGAAGCAGAAAGTTATAAAATCAAACGCCGTTTAATGCAGCTGATTGCTCTAGCTTGGCACACCAATGAAATTAGAACTCAACGCCCAACACCTGTTGATGAAGCCAAAGGCGGTATGGCAGTCATTGAAAACAGCTTGTGGACTGCTGTGCCTGAGTTCTGCCGCCAACTCAATTTCTATTTAGAAAAACACTTTGGAGTACAATATCCTGTTAGCCTTGCTCCTGTTCGTTTTTCTTCTTGGATGGGTGGCGATCGTGATGGTAATCCGTTTGTAACCGCTGAAACCACTCGCCGTGTATTAAGAATGAATCGTTGGAAAGCGGCTGAGTTATTCTTGGAAGATATTAAACAGCTCACCGAAGAGCTCTCTATTACACAATGTACACCAGACTTTCGTGCAAAATATGGCGAGCATTTAGAGCCTTATCGTGTGGTACTGAAAGCATTACGTCAGAAATTGGCTAATACCGAAATTTACTATGCAGAGCTCTTAGAAGATAAAATCTCAACTATTGATGAAGCTGAAATTTTAACTTCAGATGAGCAACTCTGGCAGCCTCTATTTGACTGTTATGAATCCTTACAAGCTTGTGGTATGCGAATTATCGCAAATGGTGCATTACTTGATTGCTTACGCCGAGTCAGATGCTTTGGTTTAGGATTATCACGCTTAGATATTCGCCAAGAAAGTACTCGCCACGAAATGGCGATTGCAGAAATCACTCGCTATATCGGCTTAGGCGATTATTCTCATTGGACAGAAGATGATAAACAAGCCTTCTTAGTGCGTGAGCTTACCTCTCGCCGCCCATTAATTCCACATAACTGGACACCAAGCCCTGAAACCAAAGAGGTGCTAGATACTTGTAAAATCGTAGCAGAGCAACCTGAAGGCGTAATTTCTGCTTATGTGATTTCAATGGCTCGTGAAGCCTCAGACGTTCTAGCGGTGCATTTATTGCTCAAAGAAGCCGGTTGCAAATTCACTATTCCTGTTGCACCACTATTTGAAACTCTCGGCGATTTAGATCACAGTGAAAAAGTGATGACCGATTTATTTAATATCGGCTGGTATCGTGGCATTATCAATAATTACCAGATGATTATGATTGGCTATTCCGATTCTGCCAAAGACGCAGGAATGTTAGCCGCCGGCTGGGCACAATATCGAGCTCAAGAAGCGTTAGTCAATTTATGTGAAAAATACAATATTGAACTTACCCTGTTTCACGGGCGTGGTGGGACTATCGGACGTGGCGGAGCTCCGGCTCACGCTGCTTTACTCTCACAGCCCCCTCGTTCACTGAAAAATGGTTTACGAGTAACCGAACAAGGCGAAATGATCCGCTTTAAATTAGGATTACCGGCTGTGGCAGTAGAAAGTTTAGAACTTTACGCTAGTGCGATTTTAGAAGCGAATATTTTCCCTCCACCAGAGCCGAAACAAGAGTGGCGAGATGTATTAGCAAAAGGCTCGGAAATTTCCTGCCAAATTTACCGTGATATGGTACGTGGTGAAGCTGATTTCGTACCATATTTCAGAGCGGCAACGCCAGAGCAAGAGCTTTCTCGCTTACCGCTTGGCTCACGCCCGGCAAAACGCAATCCGAAAGGTGGCGTTGAGAGTTTAAGAGCTATCCCGTGGATTTTCGCTTGGATGCAAAACCGCCTAATGCTCCCTGCTTGGTTAGGTGCTGGGCAAGCATTGCAGCAACTCATTGACGAAGGCGATGAAAAACTATTAAAAGAAATGTGTAATGAATGGCCTTTCTTCTCAACACGTATTGGAATGCTTGAGATGGTATTTAGTAAAGCCGACGTTTGGTTGGCGGAATATTACGATCAACGTTTAGTTGATCCAAACTTGCACCGTTTAGGCAAAGCACTACGCACTCAATTACAAGCCGATCTCAAAACCGTACTCGCCCTTGCTCACGACGGTCAATTAATGGCCGATTTACCTTGGATTGCGGAATCTATTGCGCTACGTAACGTATATACAGATCCGCTTAACTTACTACAGGTGGAATTATTGCACCGCATTCGTAGTCAAGGCGAAAATGTTGATCCTGAACTTGAGCAAGCCCTGATGATTACCATCACAGGTATCGCAGCCGGTATGCGAAATACAGGCTAGTTATGTTACAAGCGGTTAAATTGA